>DATKNV010000097.1:0-15608 GCA_035541215.1 Allostellaceae bacterium
AGGCCGGTCATGCCGAGAATGGTGCGCCCTGGGTTGAAGAGTGGCCAGAGCGACGCTAGGGAATCCCGCGCGACTTGAAAAGCCCGCTCTTCCAGATGGGCGAGCCCGGAAAGACGGGCGATGCTATGCTCCGAGAGCGACGCCGGCGGGAGGAAAGAACGATGCCGCACGTGACGACGGACGATGGGGTTCGGCTCTATTACGAGGACTGCGGGAACGGCGATCCTATCCTCTTCATGCACGAGTTCGGCGGCCACTACCTCAGCTGGGAGCCGCAGCTCCGCCATTTCTCGCGGCGATACCGCTGCATCAGCTATGCCGCGCGCGGCTGGCCGCCCTCGGACGTTCCGGACACGGTCGCGTCCTATTCCCAGGCGAGAGCGGCGGACGACGCCGCGGCGGTGCTGCGGGCGCTCCGGATCGAGAAGGCCCATCTCGTGGGCTTGTCCATGGGCGCCACCGCCGCGATCGAGTTCGGCATCCGGCATCCCCAAATGGCGGCATCGCTGACCGCCGCCGCTTGCGGCAGCGGCGCCAGCACGGATCCCGAGCAGAAGCGCAAGTTCCACGACGACTGCATGGCCTTCGCCGACCGGATCGAGCGCGAGGGAATGGCGGCGATGGCGGAGCTCTATTGCGCGGGACCCGCGCGCGTCCAATACCGCGACAAGGACCCGCGCGGCTGGGAGGAATTCAAGCGGCAATTCGCGGCGGGCTCCGCGCGGGGCCACGCGCTGACGATGCGCGGCGTGCAGGCGCCCCGCGTGCCGCTCTTCGAGCGCAAATCCGAGCTCAATGCGATCGCAGCGCCCGTGCTGGTGATCGCGGGCGACGAGGACGATTCGACCCTGGAGCTCGCGCTCTTTCTCAAGCGCAGCATTCCGCGCTGCGGCTTGCTGATGCTCCCGAGGACCGGGCACACCATCAACCTCGAGGAGCCGGCGGCATTCAATGCGGCGCTGGAGGAATTCCTCCACGCGATCGAGCGAGGCCGCTGGGGCGAGCGCGATGCCGTCGCGCGCCAGCGATATCTGCTCGTACCCAAGGATCGATGAGCGGCGGCCCGCGCGGCGAAAATCGCGCGGAGATTCCAAAGGGAATCCCGTTGCCAAAGCCTCGAACCCAGGGGCATTATTTTTTCACAGCACAGCGGGTTGGCTCCGCGATCCCGGGGACAGCATCGGTATGCGGACACTCGCTCAGGGGAGGACGTCACATGGGGACTCGGAAATCGCTCTATCTCTCGCTCGTGGGAGCGCTCGTTGCGGGCTCGATCGGATTTGGGGGCGTCGCGCGCGCGGCCGACACCGGGCTCGCGCCGGAAGCACAGGCGGCACTCGAGAAGCTGCTCGCGGGCAGCACGGGTGAATCGAAGTTCCCGGCGCCAGGACCCGCGATCGATCCGAGCTCGCTCAAGGGCAAGCTCATCTTCACCATCCCGACCTCGACCGCGATCCCCTTCTGCGACGTCGTCGACAAGCAGATGGACGAGTTCGCCAAGCGTCTGGGCATCCGGCACGAGGTCTGGCAGACGACGGCGCAGCTCGGACAGTGGGTGCAGGGGTTCACGACCGCGATCGCGCACAAGGCCGATCTCATCAACGTCGCCTGCGGCCTCGATCCCGCGACCGTCGCGCCGCAGATCCGCGAGGCGCGGAGCAAGGGCATCCCCGTCGTCGCGGCTCACACCTACGCCTTCGGACAGACGACGCTCGAGGATCTCTCGGGCATCGTCTATGGCGCCTACATCCATGCCGCCGAGCTCGAGACCGCCTGGGTCATCCTGCAGACCAAGGGCAAGGCGAACGTGCTCGTGATCACCGCGCCCAGCACCGCCAACAGCCCCTTCATCGAGAAGGCGATCACGGGGATGTTCGCGAAGTATTGCCCGGACTGCAAAGTGCGCGTGGCCGGCGTCAACGCCGCCGACTGGGCGACGAAGGTCGGACCGACCGTGCAGAGCGCGATCCTCGCGGACCGCGAGCTCAACTACGTCATCCCCATCTACGACGGCATGGTTCAGTTCGCGGTGCCCGCGATCATCACCACCGGCGCCTCCGATCGCGTGAAGATCGCCTCGTTCAACGCCACGCCCGCGGTGCTCGACATGATCCGCACCGGCGACATCGTCACCTTCGATTCGGGCGAGGACACGACCTGGCTCGCGGGCGCGATCCTCGATCAGGACATGCGCGTGCTCCTGAACAAGCCGCTGATCCCGGAATACGCCGCGGGCATCCGCGCCTTCAGCAAGACCGACGTCGAGGCGGCGGGAGTGCCCGCGAAGTTCGGCGTGGGCTATGGCGACGGCGCGCAGAAGGGCTACGAGGCGCTTTGGGGGCTCAAGTAATGCAGGGAAGCGGCGGCCGTCCCAATGCCTGAGACGACCGCGGCGACGCCGATCCTCGAAGCACGGCATTTCAGCAAGCGCTTCGGCGGTACCCTCGCGCTCGACGACGTCGGCCTCACGATCGAGGCCGGCACGGTGCACGGGCTCGTCGGCCACAACGGCTCCGGCAAGTCGACGCTAATCAAGATCCTCGCGGGCTACCACGCGCCGGAGCCCGGCGCCGAGCTCTCGATCGACGGCAATCCCGTGCGCCTGCCGCTCGCGCCCGGCCGGTTCCGCTCGCTCGGCATGGCCTTCGTGCATCAGGACCCGGGCCTCGTCGCCTCGCTCTCGGTGGTCGAGAACCTCCGCATCGGCGCGATCGCGCAACGGCGCCTGTCGCCCATCGCCTGGCGCGACGAGATCCGCCATTGCGAGGCGCTGCTCCGGGAGTTCGGCCTCGCCTGCGAGCCCACGGCGCCGGTCGAGACGCTCCGGCCGTGGCAGCGGCCGATGCTCGCGATCATCCGCGCCGTCGACGAGACGCGGGCACTGCTGCGGCAATCGGGCCGGCAGCGCGGACTCCTGGTTCTCGACGAGCCGACCTCGAGCCTCGCCGATTCGAACGTGGGCCAGCTCTTCGAGGTGATCCGGCGCGTGCAGACCGCGGGCTTCGGCGTGCTCTTCGTCTCGCACGATCTCGACGAGATCCTGGCACTCACGGAGCGCGTCACCGTCCTGCGCGACGGCCGCGTCGCCGGTTCCGGCGCCACGAAGGAGTTCACGCGCGAGGACCTCGTGCGCCTGATCGTCGGGCACGACATCCCGCCGGCATCCGAGACGCCGCGGGCGGCTCCGCGCCACGCGGAGCACCTGACCGAAGTCCATGGCCTCGCCGGGCCCGGGCTGCGGGGGGTCGATTTTTCCGTGGCCCCCGGCGAGATCCTCGGCGTCTCCGGCCTCATCGGCTCGGGCTTCGCCGAGATCGGGCCGATGCTGATCGGGGCGCTGCCGGCCTGGCAGGGGCGAATGCGCCTCGGCACGTACACCATCGATCTCTCGACCATCACACCCGCCGCGGCGATCGCCGCCGGCGTCTGCTACGTCCCCGGCGAGCGCCTCAGGGAAGGCTGCATCGGCGAGCTCACCGTCGCCGAGAACGTCGGGCTTCCCGTGCTCGGCCGATTCTTTCGCGGGGGATGGCTGCACCGGCGGGCGCTCTTGAGCCACGCGCGGGCCCAGGTGATGCGCTTCGGCGTCCGGCCCCCCGAGCCCACGCTCGCGCTCGAGGCGCTGAGCGGCGGCAACCAGCAGAAGGTGCTGCTCGCCAAATGGCTGCAGCTCCAGCCGAGCCTCCTCGTCCTGCAGGAGCCGACGCAGGGCGTCGACGTCGGCGCGCGCGAGCAGATCTTCGCGATGATCCGCGCTTTCGCCGCCCGCGGCGGCAGCGTGCTCTGCCTGAGCGGCGATCACGAGCAGCTCGCAACGCTCTGCAGCCGGGTCTTGATCTTCCGCCGCGGCCGGGCCGTGCGCGAGCTCGCGGGGCCCGAGGTGACAAAGGAGCGAATTGCCCATGAATGCTTCGGGACCGACATCCCCTCCGCTGCCTGAGACAGCAGCGGTGGCCGCGCCGACGCGCCGGAGCGCCCTCGCGCAGTTCTGCCACCGCTACGCGCTGCTCTTCGCGTGGGCCGTGACGATCGCCATCTTCGCGGCGGTCGAGCCCGAGAGCTTCCTGCAGGTCCAGAACTTCACCTCGATCTTCAACTCCCAGGCGGTGCTCGTCGTCCTGACCTGCTCGCTCGTCACCACCCTCACCTCGAGCGAGTACGACCTCTCTGCGGCCTCGGTGCTCTCGCTCTCGGCGATGCTGATCGCGGTGCTCAATGCGCAGCTCGGCGTCCCCGTCGGCTGGGCGATCCTCGCGGCGCTCGCCGCCGGGATATTCGTGGGCACCGTCAACGGCCTGCTCATCGTCGTCGTGGGGATCGAATCGATCATCGCCACGCTCGGCGTCGGCTCCTTCGTCAGCGGGATCACGCTCTGGGTCAGCCACAGCAACCTGATCTCGGGGATCTCGAACACGCTCGTGCGGCTCGTGATCGTGCCGCAGTTCTTCGGCATCTCCCTGGGCTTCGTCTACGCCCTGGGGATCGCGACCGCGCTTTGGTACTTCCTCACCTACACGCCGCTCGGACGGCAGCTCCTCTTCGTGGGACGCGGGCGGCGCGTGGCGCGGCTCTCCGGCCTTCCCGTCGGGCGCCTGCGCTTCGGCGCCCTGGTCGCGGGCTCGTTCCTCGCGGCGATCGCGGGCGTGCTCTATGCGGGAACCAGCGCCTCCGCCGATCCCAATTCCGGCGACAGCTTCATGCTGCCGGCCTTCGCCGCGGCCTTTCTGGGCTCGACCACCATCGTCCCGGGCCGCTTCAACGCCTGGGGCTCCTTCGCCGCCGTCTATTTCCTCGTGACGGGGATCTACGGCCTCTCGCTGATGGGCATCCAGGTGTTCATCCAGAACCTGTTCTACGGCGGCGCCTTGGTCATCGCGGTCGCCCTCTCGATCCTCGTGCGCCGCTCGGAGACCCGCGAGCCCGACATCGCCAAGGAAGGCAACTGAGAGCGCCAGACGCCGGCAACCGCGCGCTCCGCAAGAGTTACGGAACGACAAAGACTGGAGCCGGTCGTAAATGGCGCGCCCGAGAGGATTCGAACCCCTAACCCCCAGATCCGTAGTCTGGTGCTCTATCCAGTTGAGCTACGGGCGCCAAAAGCCGGCTCCGCTTGGGCCGGCGGAATGAGGGGGCGAAACTACAGGCATCGCCGGTCGATAGCAAGGACGCCGTCCACCCGAAAGGGACTGAAACGGCTTGTGGGGGGTGGGGGCAATTGCGTAATATCCCGAACCAGAATCATAAGGTGCGATTAACACTTGCACCTGAGGCGCCGGGGGGAGCCGACGCCAGCGTCGGACAAGGGGAGACAGACCAGTCGCCATCCCAATGAAGATTCGCTCGCATCTTATGATCATCGTGGCAACCGCCATGCTTGCCGGTTGCTCCTTCGTCGACGACAACCTCATGCCCGTGCTCACGGGCGAGGAGCCGTCCGAGCAGACTGCCTCGGGCTCCCAGCCCTCGGGATATCCGCCGCCGCAGCAGATTCCTCCTTCTCCCGCCGAGTCGAACCCGCAGCCGACGCTCTCGCCGGTGCCGGCGCCTCCCCCGGTGAGCAGCGGAAACTACAATGCCGGCCCGGTGACGCCCGGCGCCAGCACGGGTACTTATGTCGGACAGAAAGTTGCGGGATTGCGCGCGGACCTGCAGCGCCTGCAGAGCAACATCAACCAGCATAACGGCGAGCTCCAGCAAGCTCGCCAGCAGATGGCGCAAGACGCGTCGAATTATTACAACTTGGTTGCGTCGGTGAACTCGCGCCTCCAGGTCGGGACGACGCCCGGCAATCCGCAGCTCCAGGCGCAGTGGAACTCGGCGCAGGCCGCCCTCACGCGCCTCAGCGACGACATCACCCGCCTCAACACCATCTCGAACGCCGCGGCCAGCGACTCCGCGCTCGCGGCCTACATCCTCGAGTCCGTGCGCGCGGCCTATGGGCTGCAGGGCGCCGTCGAGGAGGACCACCGCCAGCTCGCGACGCTCGAGAACGACTGCAACCGCACGGTGGTGCTGATCGACCGCCTGCTGAACGACATCAGCGAGGACATCAGCCGGCAGAGCAACTACGTCAGCAACGAGCGGCGGAACCTCACGATGCTCTCGCTCGCGATCAAGAACGGCGAGCTCTACGGCCAGAGCCTCAGCAACCGCGCCTACTCCGGCGCGGCGCCGCAGCAGGTGGCCTCGGCGGGTGCGCGCGGCGACCGGCGCCCGCTGATGGTGATCCGCTTCGACCGCACGAACGTCGCCTACGAGCAGGCGCTCTACACCGCGGTGAGCCGCGCGCTCGAGCGGCGTCCGGGGGCCGTCTTCGACGTCGTCGCGGTGGCACCCTCGAGCGGGACGCCGGGCCAGGTGGCGCTGAACACCACCACGGCCAAGCGCAATGCCGACGGGGTCGTGCGCTCGCTCACCAACATGGGCCTGCCGGCCGAGCGCATCAATCTCTCCTCGACCACCAGCTCCTCGGCGCAGACCAGCGAAGTGCAGATCTACGTGCGCTGAGCCGCGCGCGGCTTTCCCGGGCGGCACGGCCGCCCGCGTCATCATCGATGGGCCATGACCGAGCCCGCTACGGCCGCCAGTCACCTCAGACGTTTTCCCGTCACCTGGGATGAGCTGCACCGGCACGCCCGCGCCTTGGCCTGGCGTCTCCTCGATCTCGGGCCTTTCGAGGGCATCGTCGCCGTGGCCCGCGGCGGCCTTGTTCCCGCGGCGATCGTCGCGCGCGAGCTCGACCTCCGCCTCGTCGATACCATCTGCGTCTCGAGCTACGACGACCGCAAGCTCGGGGAGCGGCAGCGCATCAAGGTGCTGAAGGGCGTCTCGGGCGACGGAGCGGGCCTCCTCATCGTCGACGACCTCGTCGACACCGGTCACACCGCGCGCGTGGTGCGCGAGATGCTGCCGAAAGCGCATTTCGCAACCGTCTACGCCAAGCCCGCGGGACGCCCCCTCGTCGACACCTTCGTCACCGAGGTGAGCCAGGACACTTGGATCCTCTTCCCCTGGGACATCGAGCCGCAATTCGCCCCGCCGCTCGCCGAAGTGAAGCGCGGCGGCTGATCCCTCAGCGCCGCCCGAAGCGGTCGCGATAGGCCACGAGATCGCCGACGCTCTCGGCCTCGTAGACGCCGCGCATCACCGCGCGCGCCACGCAGTCCGCCGCGGCGGCACCCACGCGCGTCAGCGAGTAAGGCCGCGGCTCCGGCAAAGGCCAGGCGCCGCTCGCGAGGACGAAGACGCTGTCGCCGTCGAAGGGCGTGTGCAGCGGCCGGATCGCCCGCGCGAACCCATCCTGCGCCATGATCGCGACCCGCCTTGCCTCGGCCTTGCTCAGCGCGGCGTTGGTCGCAACGACGCCGATCGTGGTGTTGGCACCGATGAGCACGGTCGGCGGCGTGGGCTCCGGGAGGTCGAGCGGGCCCTCGGGCGGGCGCTGCTCGCCGGCCTCGCGACCTCGCGCGAGCGCCCATGCCCAGAAGCAGGCGCCCCCGGGCATGGTGGTCTCGCCGCGCGAGTTGACCGCCACGAGCGCGCCGACCTGCATGCCGTCGTCGGAGACCGCGGAGGCGCTGCCGAGCCCGCCCTTGAGCGAGCCCGCTTTGGCGCCGAGCCCCGCCCCGGCATTGCCGAGCGCGAATTCCGCGCCAGCCGCGACGGCTGCGGCGCGGCCCAGCGCCGAATAGGGCGAGGTCTCGCCCCAGCCCTTCTCGCCGCCATTTAGAAGATCGAAGAGGATCGCCGAGGGCACGATCGGCACGATGGCGCTCCCGACCTTGAGGCCGCGTCCCTGCGCCGCGAGCCAGCCCACCACGGCGGTCGCGGCGTCGAGCCCGAAGCAGGAGCCCCCGCTCAGCACGACCGCATCCACGCGCTCCGTCAGCGTCACGGGATCGAGCGCATCCGTCTCGCGCGTTCCCGGCGCGCCCCCGCGCACATCGACCGCAGCCAGCATCGGCCGCGCGGGGATCACCGCGGTGACGCCGCTCCTGAGCCGCGCGTCCTCGGCATTGCCGACGCCGATGCCGTCGACGTCCGTGATGAGATTGCGCGGGCCGGGTCGGAGCGCCATGGAAACCTCGTCGGACGATGTCGAGCCGCAGGGCGAGCATGCCCCGAATCCGCGCCCTCCGTCGCCCGCAAAGTGCGGCACGGAGCAGGGGTCTCAGGCGCAGTCGAGCCGGTAGCTCGCGCGGACGAGAGAGACGCCGGTCGCGACGCGCTCGCCGCTCGGCGTCCGCCAGGGCAGGATGAGGCGGTCGAAGCGGCTGCGCCGGACCTCGCGACCGGGGGTACGGATCAGCGCCTCCACCGATTCGAAGCGCGGCGCATCCTCGGCGAAGGTCTCGCGGTAGCAGCGGGCGGTGTTCGCGCCGTAGACGGCGTCCGGCTGATCCTCGACCTCTCGGCCCATTGCCAGCAGATTCCAGCAGGGCTGATAGAAGGTGAAGGCCTTGCCGCGGTGCTCGAAGGTGAGCCGGCCGGAGCGGCGTGCGCCGCGCACGATCGCGGCGCGGTCGAGGAATCCCAGCGGCGCGAGGACCTCAGCCAGGCGGTCCGGTCCCCTTCCGCCCATCAGATGCCAGACCGCAAGCAGGGGAGCGAGTTGCCGCAGCGAGGGGTGCCGTCGCGGGACCAGCGAGTGCCGCTCGACCGCGTAGATCGCGCGCGGCGCCCAGCCCGATGCGAAGGCCACGAGATCCTCGAGCCGCAGCATCGCCTCGTGCGCGCTGCCTGAGACCTCGTGCTGCCACTCCCGCCCGAGATGGGAGAGGAGCAGCCTATCGGGCTTCGCTTCCGCAAGGCGGTAGAAGAGCGTCGCCAGGGTCGGACGCTTCACGCTCGCCGGCCGCAGCACCACGTGGAGCGCGCCCTTGCGCTCCCGTAGCAGCACGTAGCCATGCTCGCGCACCGCTCGGGCAGAGAAATCCTCCGCCGCTGCGGCGCTTCCGAGCCGCCGCCGCAATTCCGGCGCGCCTGCCCACCAGGGCTCGCCGCGATCGTCGATCAGAGTAGGATGTAACAACCCTGCGCCCCTCCGCCCCCCGCAATCCCGCTGGGGCGCGAAGGTGACGCAATCCGGCCCCGACTTTCAAAGCCTTCTCCTATAGGGTGTATCACTTTTCCTTGTGCTGATATTAAGGGGCTGGAGTCGCCCGAGGAGTGCCCCGTGCGGATGAGGAAGTCCACGCGAATTGAGGCAGTTAGGCCGCTCGAAGGGGTGGCGGGGGCGCTGGCTGCGGCGTTTCTAGTCTTCTTTGCAATATCCGGGCATGCCCAGACGCCGGCAGGGCTTCCGGAAGGCGACACCGGGCGGAGCGAGCACCGGCTCGTCATCGCCCAGCGCGATATGGTGGCCGCGGCCAACCCGCTTGCCGCCGAGGCGGGCCGCCAGATGCTGCGCGAGGGTGGCAGCGCGGCCGACGCCGCGATCGCGGCGCAGCTCGTCCTCAATCTCGTGGAGCCGCAATCCTCGGGGATCGGCGGCGGCGCCTTCCTGCTCTACTGGTCGGAGCGCGAGCACCGCGTCGAGGGCTTTGACGGCCGCGAGGCCGCCCCCGCGGCCGCGCGCCCCGACCGTTTCCTCGACCCCGACGGCAAGCCGCTCGCCTTCATGGAGGCGGTGGTCGGAGGCCGCTCGGTCGGCGTTCCCGGCACGCTCAAGATGCTGGCGCTGGTCCACGCGAAGCACGGGCGGCTCCCCTGGGCTCGGCTCTTCGAGCCCGCGATCCGCCTCGCCGAGGAAGGCTTCGCGATCTCGCCCCGGCTGCATGCGCTCCTCGCCGCGGAGAAGCATCTGCCGCGCTTCGAGCCCGCGCGCAGCTATTTCTATGGCGAGGACGGGCAGGCGAAGCCCGTGGGCACCGTGCTCCGCAATCCCGCCTTCGCGGCGACGCTCAGGCTTCTCGCGCAGAAGGGCGCGGACGCGCTCTATACCGGCGCGCTCGCAAGCGACATCGCCGCCGCCGTGACGCAAGCGCCGGCCGCTCCCGGCGACATGACCGCCGCCGATCTCGCGGCCTATCGTGCGAAAGAGCGGCCGCCGGTCTGCGGCACCTATCGCCGCTACCGCATCTGCGGCATGGGCCCGCCGAGCTCCGGCGGGATCGCGGTGCTGCAGATCCTGGACCTGCTGCAGCGCTTCGACCTCCGGCGCTTGAAGCCCGCCTCGGTCGAGAGTCTCCATCTCTTCGCGGAGGCGGGCCGCCTCGCCTATGCCGATCGCGACCGCTATCTCGCCGATCCCGACTTCGTGCCGGTGCCGGTGCGGGGCCTCATCGATCCCGCCTATCTCGCGGCGCGCTCGCGCCTCATCGATCCCGAGCGCGACCACGGCAAGGCCGAGCCCGGCGTGCCGCCGGAGAAGCACGCACTCCTGCGGGGCGACGGCGCGGCGCTCGACCTCCCCTCGACGAGCCATCTCTCGATCGTGGATGCCGAGGGGAACGCCGTCTCCATGACCACGACGATCGAGAACGAGTTCGGCTCGCGGCTGATGGTGGATGGGTTCCTCCTCAATAACGAGCTCACGGATTTCTCGTTCCGGCCGGAGGCCGACGGAACGCCGGTCGCGAACCGCGTCGAGCCCGGCAAGCGCCCGCGCAGCACCATGGCGCCGACGCTGGTCTTCGGCCCCGACGGGAAGCTGCTTCTCGCGGTGGGCTCGCCGGGCGGCGCCGAGATCGTCAACTACGTCGCCCTCACCCTCATCGCCGTGCTCGACTGGGGCATGGACATCCAGGCGGCGGTCGATCTGCCGCATGCCGGCAACCGCAACGGCAACACCGAGATCGAGGCAGGGCCCGATGCGGAGGCGCTCGCGGCGGCGCTCCGCGCGCGCGGCCATGCCGTGACGATCCGCACGCTCAACAGCGGCCTCCACGGCATCATGCGCACGAGGCGCGGCCTCGAAGGCGGCGCCGATCCTCGCCGCGAGGGCGTGGCGCTCGGCGATTGATTGCCGCTACACTCCGCCGCCATGAGCGATGCCCCACGCCCGGCGGTGACGGTTCTGCCGGGTCATCAGAAACGCGCGCTGCACGGCCATCCCTGGATCTTCTCGAACGAGATCCAGATGGATGCCGCCGCCAAGGCCTTGCCGCCCGGCAGCATGGTCGCGCTCAAGACCGCGGATGGGCGAAGCCTCGGCACCGCGAGCTTCAATCCGCACACGCTGGTGGCGGCGCGCCTCTTCGACCGCGATCCCCAGCGCCGGATCGATGCGGATTTCCTGGCGAAGCGCCTGCGCCGCGCGCTCGCGATCCGCGCGCGGCTCTTCTCTGAGCCCTATTACCGCCTGATCCACGCCGAGGCCGACGGCATTCCCGGCCTCATCGTCGACCGCTTCGGCGAGGTCGCGGTGGCGCAGCTCAACACCGCCGGCATGGCGCGGCTCGAGGTCGAGCTACTGGAAGCGCTCGCCTCGGTGCTGGCGCCCAAGGCGATCGTGCTCCGCAACGACAGCCCCGCCCGCGCGCAGGAGGGTCTCCCGAGCGAGGTGCGGGTTGCCGCCGGCACGCTCCCGGACCCGCTGGAGATCCTCGAGAACGGCTCCCGCTTCGCGGTCGATCTCCTGGGCGGGCAAAAGACCGGCTGGTTCTATGATCAGCGCGACAATCGCGCCTTCATGGCGATGCTCGCGAAGGACGCGCGCGTTCTCGACGTCTACTGCTTCGCCGGGGGCTTCGCGGTCGAGGCAGCGGCGGCGGGCGCGCGGAGCGTCATCGGCTTAGACCGCTCCGAGCCCGCCTTGGCGCTCGCGGCGCGCTCCGCCGAGCTGAACGGGGTCGCCGAGCGCTGCCACTTCCGGCGCGGCGAGGCTTTCGCCGAGCTCGAGACGCTCGCGGGCGCGGGCGAGCGCTTCGACGTCGTGATCTCCGACCCGCCGGCCTTCGTCAAATCGAAGAAGGATCTGGGGCCGGGCCTGCGCGGCTATCGCAAGCTCGCGCGCCTTGCCGCTGGCGCAGTGGCGCCGCAGGGCTATCTCTTCCTCGCCTCCTGCTCGCACAACGTGACGCCCGACGATTTCTGGGAGTCCGCCCGCCGCGGCCTCGAGGACGCCGGCCGGAGCGCCCGCCTCCTCCGCAGCGCCGGAGCTGCCCCGGACCATCCGGTGCATCCGCATTTGCCGGAATCGGCATATCTGAAGGCGCTGGTGCTGGCGCTCGATTAGGGCGCCCCCGGCACATGGCTTACCCCGCCGTGCCGCAGGTTTGAGCCATCAAGACACCAAGTTTTTCCTCGCGGCGAAGCCGCAACCATCTGGCCCCGCGTCCGCTGCGCAACCACCGCGCCCTCTGCGCGAAACTTTATCTCCGCGCGGTGGTCGCTGGGGATGCGCAGAGGGCGCTGAGATGAAATGCGGCTTCGCCGCGAGAAAGAAATTGGTGTCCTTGGTGTCCTGGTGGTTAAACCCGGGTCGGCTCACTCCCCGGGGATGCCCTCGGCGGTCCAGACTTTGGGCTCGGGCTCCCGCCGGCCGGCGCCTGTGGTGCGCGGCAAGGTGAGGCGGAAGGTCGTGCCCCGCGCCGTGCTCTCGACGAGCACGATGTCGCCGCCATGGGCGCGCATGACCTCGCGGGCGATGGCGAGGCCGAGGCCGGTGCCGCCGGGCCGCGCCGAGCCCGCGAAGGGCTGGAAAAGATTGGCGCGCGCCTTCGGCGGCAGGCCCGGCCCGTCGTCGAGCACCTCGATCGCGGTCCCCTCCTGCGCGGGAGCGGCCCAGACGGTGACGCGCTGCGCCCCCGCCTCCATCGCGTTCCGCAGCAGGTTCATCAGCACGCGATTGAGCTGCTCGCGGTCGGCCTCGACGGCGAGGTCCGGCGGCACGCGGTCGAGGAGGAGCGGCCGGTCGCCGCCGCGGAGATCGAGCACGTCCGCGAGGTCCTCGACGAGCGTCGCCAGGAGGAAGCGGGAGAGGCTCAGCGGCGGCGCGCCCTCGCGAGTGAAATTGAGCGTCCGCGAGCAGAGCGCCACCGCCCGGTCGAGCGCGTCGACGAGGCGCGGCACCGCGCGCTTCACCTCCGGCGCCTCGCTCCCCGCGAGGCTGTCGGAGACGAGGCGGGCGGTCGAGAGGATGTTGCGGAGATCGTGGTTGATCTTGGTGACGGCGGTGCCGAGGGCGGCGAGGCGCGCGCTGTGGCGGAGCGCCTGGCGCACGGTCTCCTGCAGCTGTGCGAGCTCGCGCTCGGCCATGCCGATCTCGTCGCTGCGCTGGCTCGGCTCGATCACGCGCGCGGCGTTCTCGGGATCGTCGCGGAAGGCCATCATGCTCTGCGTGATCCGGCGCATCGGCGAGACCAGCAGCCATTGCAGGCTCAGATAGACGAGGGCCGCAGCGATGAGCGAGATCACGATCGAGAGCGCGAAGATGCGGCCGCCGAAGCGCCACATCTCCTCCCGCATCGGCTTCTCCACCAGCAGGACCTCCATCACGAGGTTGGGATCCTGCGGCGAGGTCCCGAGCACGCGGAGCACGCGGTTGTCCGAGCGACTCAACGCCACGAGCGCGTTCCCGATCAGGCTCAGCGCGTCGGCCTCGCGGAGATCGTAGGTCACGTCGACCGTCGGCGGCATGTCGCTCGCGATCAGCAGGCTCGTGTGATCGGGCATGCGCAGCACGATGCCGCTCGCACCCACGTGCAGGAGCAGCTCGTTCGCGAGCTTCTGGCTCACGATGTTGTTGGGCGCCGCTTCGAGCGCGAGGGTCGCAAGACGCGCGGACTCGATGCGGCTTTCGAGATAAGTCAGGCGGAAGCGCGCGACCGAGGGGACGAAGATCAGCACTTCCCCCAGCATCACGAAGACGATCGTGAGCAGCAGGAGCCGCGCCGAGAGGCTGCGGAAGCGGAGCGCGAAGCGGCGGAGGCGCGCGATCATGGCAGAAGCCTAGCACAAGGCGGGATCGGACGCTGAATCATGAGATTGCCGCTTTCAGCCCAGCCGCTTCAGCAGCCGCACGAGGCGCTTCGTGCGCTCGCCGAAGAGCTTCGGCGTGAAATAGCTGCCGGCCGCGCGCTTGCTCGCCTCGCCCAGCGTCGGATAAGGCGCGATCGCCGTCGCGAGCGCTCCGATCTTGAGCCCCGCCCCGATCGCAAGGCCCCAAGCCTGGATCAGCTCGCCCGCATGCGCGCCGAGGATCGAGGCGCCGAGGATGCGTCCGTTGCGGCGCGTCAGGGCCTTGACGAGACCCAGCGTCTCCCGCTCGGCCTGGGCGCGGTCGTTGTCGTGGAAGGGCCAGCGCAGCACCGTGAGATCGCCGGCGTGGCGCTCGCGCGCCTCGGCCTCGGTCAATCCGACCTGCGCGAGCTCGGGATCGGTGTACGTCACCCAAGGCAGAGCCTTGTAGTCGACCTTGGCGGGGAGACGGAACACGAGATTCCGGATCGCAATCCCCGCGTGGTAATTGGCGACGTGGGTGAATTGCGGTCCGCCCGCGGCATCGCCCACGGCATAGACGCGGCGGTTGGTCGTGCGCAAGCGCCGGTCGACGACGAGGCCGCCCTTGGGCCCGAGCGCGATCCCGGCCTTCTCGACGTCGAGCCCCGCGAGGTTGACGCGGCGCCCGGCAGCGACGAGGAGGTGCGAGCCCGTGAGCCGCTCCTCCCCGCCCTCGCCCGCGAGCACCACGGCGATGCCCGCGCCCGCTCGCTCCACGCGGAGTATCCTGACGCCCACGCGGAGCGCGATTCCCTGGGCGGTGAGGCGCTCGACCAGCAGCTCCACCAGCTCCGGATCGTCCTTTGCCATCACCCGCGGCGCCACCTCGAGCACCGTGACGCGCGTGCCCAGGAGACGATGCGCCTGCGCCATCTCGATCCCGATGGGTCCGCCGCCGATGACGATGAGGTGCTCCGGAAGCGTCCGGTTCTCGAAGATGGTCTCGTTGCTGAAGAAGGGCGCGGCGTCGAGGCCGGGAATGGGCGGCGTCGCCGGAGAGGAGCCGGTGGCGATGACGATGCGGCGCGCGGCGATGGCGACGTCGCCTGCCTCGACGGTATCGGGCCCGGTGAAGCGGCCGAAGGCGCGGATGACGCGCACGCCCAGCCCCTCGAAGCGCGCCTGGCTGTCGTTGGGCTCGATCGCCGCGATGACGCGGTGGACGTGGTCCATGACGGCGCCGAAATCGACGCGGGGTGCACCGCCCTCGAGGCCGAAACCCGCGACCTCGCGCGCGACCGCGGCGCGTTTCGCCGCCGCGAGCAGCGCCTTCGAGGGCACGCAGCCGAAATTGAGGCAGTCGCCGCCCATGCGGCGGTGCTCGACGAGGACGGTCTTCCAGCCGAGCTGCGAGGCGCCGGCGGCGACGGTGAGGCCGCCCGAGCCCGCGCCGATGACGCAGAGATCGGCCGCGATCCGCTCCGTCATCGCCGCCGCTTCCAGCGCTTGTAGAGCACCGGCGCCAGCGCCAGCAGCGCCAGGCCCAGGAGCGGGAGCAGGATGCGGGGGTCGTAGATGATGCCGAGGTCGGGCGTCTCGCCGCGGTCGAGGATCATGCCGAGCCCGGCTCCGACGCTCGTATAGACGAGTGCCCCCGGAAGCATGCCGAAGAAGCTGCAGACGACATAGGTCCAGAGCCGCATGCCGAAGAAGGCCGGCACCAG
>DATKNV010000098.1:0-30561 GCA_035541215.1 Allostellaceae bacterium
GAGAAGACGGATTTCGCGGAGCTCAGCGGCAGCTACAAGATCACGAACGGCGTCATCGACAACCGCGACATGAAGATGCTGGCGCCGCTGGTGCGTCTCAGCGGCAGCGGCACCGTCCCGATGCCGCCGCAGACGATCGACTACACCGTCGCGGCGAAGCTCGTGGCCTCGACCGAGGGGCAGGGCGGCCAGGACGCGCTCGCGGGCCTCGACATTCCCGTGAAGATCACGGGCCCCTGGAGCGACCCCAAATACGACGTCGACTGGAAGAGCGTCTTCACGGAGATGGCGAAGGATCCGAACCGGCTCAAGAATCTCCCGGGCGATCTCGGCAAGGCCGCGAAGAACTTCGGCGTGAATCTGCCGGGCACGGGCGGCGGCGGAGCCCTTCCGAACGTTCCGGGATTGCCGCAGGGCGGGGGCGCGGCTCCGGCGCCGGCTCCGACGCCGGGCGGACAGGCGGCGCCACCCCCCTCGCAGCAGAAAACTCCTGCGCCGAAGATACCGGGCCTTCCGAACCCATTCGGGAAGTAAGAGGCCTCGCGGCTATCCGAGGGCAAAGCGCGTAGCGAGCAGCTGCACCCTCCCCGTGCCTGCCGCCGCTCGCCCGCTGTGCTATCTTGCGGCCGGACAGCGACGGATTCGGCGCGACATTGCCGGGGGGACGGGATGAGGCGGCGGTATTTCATTGTCCTGGCCGGCGGGGCCGCGGTTGCCGCTTCGCCGGCCTTGCGCGGCGCCGCTGCCCAGGGCTCCCGCCCGGCGCGCGTCGGGTTCATCAGCGGCGTCGATCAGCCTGCCGCGGCGGATTTCGTTGCGGCGCTCCGCGAGGGCCTCCAATCATTCGGCTATGTCGAGCCCGGGACCTTACGGGTCGATGCGGCTTTCGCGGACTACGATCTCGCGCGCATCCCCGCACTGGTGAAGGCGATGGAGCAGGAGGGCGTCGGCGTCATCGTCACGCACGCCGCGGCGGCGCCCATCGTCGTCAAGAGCGAGCGCTCCGCTCCCGCGGTCTACGAGTTCAGCGCCGATCCCGTCAGCATCGGCCTCGCCGCGGATTTGGCGCATCCGCTCTTCAATGCGACGGGCATCACGCTCATGCGCTCCGAGCTCTGGGGCAAGCGGCTCGAGCTTTTGCACGAGATCGCGCCCGATATCCACCGCATCGCCGTCATCGCCAACCCCCTGCACGGCGGCGAGCACTTGGAGCGGGCCGATCTCGCGGCGAAGGCGAATCTTCTCGGCATCGCCGTATCCTTCTTCTCGACGCCGAACCGCGCCGAGCTCGATCGCGCCCTCACGGCTATCGCCGCCGATCCGCCGCAGGCGATCGCCGCCTTCTCGGAGTCCTTCGTGGTGGATAATCGCGCCTATATCGTGAATTTCGCCATGAGCCGCCGCATCCCCGTGGTCGCCGGCTGGTCGGTGCTGGCGACCGCCGGCTCGCTCTTCACCTATGGCCCGCGCCTCGCCGACTCCTATCGTCGCACGGCCTATTTTGTCGACCGCATCCTCAAGGGGGCAAAGCCCGCGGAATTGCCGATCGAGCAGCCGACGGTGCTCGAGCTCGTGGTCAATCTCGGCAGCGCCAAGATCCTCGGCATCGACATTCCTCCGGCGCTGCTGGCACGCGCGGACACCGTGATCGAATAGGCGGCGCTCCCTGCGTTGACGCGCTTGAAACCGCCGTGTCACAGTCGCCGCCGGGAATCTGCGGAGGAAATGCCATGACGGGAAAAGGCTGTCTCAGCGGCAAAGTGATCGTCGTCACCGGCGCGGGGCGCGGGATCGGGCGGGAGATCGCGCTCTTGGCGGCGAGGGAAGGGGCGAAGGTCGTCGTCAACGACCTCGGCGGCAGCGCCGAGGGCGAGGGCGCCGATCAGGCGCCGGCGCGGCAGGTGGTCGGGGAGATCGCGGCCATGGGCGGCACCGCGGTCGCGAGCGGCGACAGCGTTTCCGACGCCAAGGGCGCCGACGCCATCGTCAAGACCGCGCTCGACGCCTTCGGACGCATCGACTGCGTCGTCAACAACGCGGGCATCCTGCGCGACCGCATCTTCCACCGCATGAGCGTCGCGGACTTCGAGGCCGTGATCCAGGTCCACCTCATGGGGAGCTTCTACGTCTCGAAGGCGGCGGCGCTGCATTTCCGCGAGCAGGAGAGCGGCACCTTCGTGCATTTCACCTCGACCTCGGGCCTCATCGGCAATTTCGGCC
Source organism: Allostellaceae bacterium (assembly GCA_035541215.1). GTDB lineage: Bacteria > Pseudomonadota > Alphaproteobacteria > ATCC43930 > CGMCC-115725 > DASZHJ01. The sequence continues at coordinate 2,221 of DATKNV010000098.1, forward strand.
AGGCGAATTACGCCGCGGCGAAGATGGGGATCGTCGGCCTCTCGAAGTCGATCGCCCTCGACATGGCGCGCTTCAACGTGCGCTCCAACTGCATCTCGCCCTTCGCCTGGAGCCGTCTCATCGGCACCATCCCGACCGCGACCGCGGAGGAGCAGGCGCGGGTCGAGCGGATCAAGACCATGAGCGCCGACAAGATCGCGCCGCTCGCGGTCTTCCTCGCGAGCGACCTCTCCAAGGACGTGACGGGACAGATCTTCGCGGTGCGCAAGAACGAGGTCTTCCTGATGAGTCAGCCGCGCCCGATCCGGAGCGCGCATTGCGACGGCGGCTGGACGCCGCAGGCGCTCGCGGAGACGATGCTCCCGGCCTTCAAGCCGAGCTTCTACCCCCTCGACCGCTCGGCCGACGTCTTCAGCTGGGAGCCGATGTGAGGGGGTAGGGCAGGACCCGCCTCGGCCGTTCACTGGCTTTCGCGTGAGGAGATCTCGAGCGTCACGAGCCGCGCGAGCAGCGTCGCCGGGTAGAGCTGGCCGATGATCGCCTCGAGATTGGAGAGGCTCCTCGCGAGCGGATGGACGGGCGTGATGTCGCCGTAGCCTACCGTCGTCAGGGTGGTGAAGCTGAAATAGAGAACTTTCGCGCCGACCGAAGGGTCGCTCGTCGCGATGGCGTCGCCGAACGCGCCCGGCTCGAAGATCAGCACCACCGCGTAGAGATAGGTGAAGATCAGCGCCACGTGGAGGTAGACGACGATCGCGCCTTGGATGCGGTGCGCCGTGACGCGGCCGGGCCCGAAGACGACGTGGCCGATCGCCGCCGTCAGCACGAGGAAGAACACCAGCGCCACGATGAGGAATGCCGCGGCGCTCACGTGGGATGGCCATTCGTAACGATAGATGTCCGCGAGCACGGCGAACGCCGCGGCAATCAGGGTCAGCGCAAGCACCACCCGATGCCGCGCGATCACGACCACGGCCGCGATGACGACCAGGGTTGCGCCGAACACCTGGCTGGAGGGCGGACCGAAGAGCGCAAGACCCCTGATCGGCACGAGGAGGAAGATCACCAGGACTTCGAGAAAGAGCAGCACCGATAGCCCGGGGTTGCGCATGCGCTCGCGAAAATGGCCGAAGCCTCGAAGCGTGTTCTCCTGCATGGACCGGTCCTCCTCCCTTGCTGCCCTCGGCGTCACGGCTTCGCGGACTCGACCTGCTTTTTCAGGCTCTCGATCAAGGCCGCGAGATCGCGATCGTCGGGCAGGATTTGCGCGAGCCGCTCCGCATAAGCGAGCGCGGATTTGGCGTCGCCGATGTCGCGATTGAAGGCGACGAGCGCCTGCAGCGTCGCGCGGTCGCTCGGGTGGCGCGCGAGGCTCGCCTCCAGCACCGCGATCGCTTCGCGCGGCCTCCCGGTGGAGCTCAAGGCCACCGCATAGACGTAGACGTAGCGCGCCTGCTGCGGCTCGAGCTCGGCCGCGCGGCGCAGCTCCTCCACCGCGCCGCGGTCCTTCGTCCGCACCATCTGCAGCCCGAGCGCGTGGTGGAGGCTCGCATCCTGCGGCGAGGCGAGGAGCGCCGTGCGGAGCGCCTCGCCCGCCTCGTGCTCCCGGCCGAGCTGCCGGTAGAGGTCGGCGAGATCGATCGCGGCGGCGGCGAATTTCGGGTTTAGACGCAGCGCCGCCCGGTATTCCGCCTCGGCTTCGGCGGCGAGTCCGCGCTCGGCGTAGAAGGCGCCGAGCGTGCTGCGTGCCTCCGGCCTGTCGGCATTGAGCCGCTGCGCCGCGACGAACTCGGCGGCGGCGCGCTCGAAGCGGGCGCGGTCCGCCTGCGGCTGGCTTGCGGCCGGGACCGGCGCGAGCGCGGAGACGGCCCTGAGCCGCACGCTCAGGATCGGGTCCGATAGCAGCGGCGCGATCTGCGGCCAGAGCTGCGCCGGCGGAGCACCCTCGAGCATGTCGATCGCGGCGATCCGCACCATGGGATCGGGATCGGCGAGCCCGCGCCGCGCCAGCTCCGCATTGGCTGGAGGGCCCTCGGCGCCGAGCTCGGTCATCGCGCTCGCGCGAATGAAGGCGGGCGTGCTCGCATCGGCGGCGACCGCCGCGAGCAGCGCGCCGGCATTGGGCGCCTCGGTCCAGGCCGCGTGGAACGCGTCGGCGTAGTGCTGGAACCCCTCGCGCGAGGGTCCGTACCAGGATTCGACGGCGGCTGCGGCCCAAGCCGGGGATTTGTCGCGGTGGCAGTCGTTGCAGGCGTTGGGCGTGCCCAGGCGCACCGAGACGTCCGGCCGGGGAATCCGGAAGCCGTGATCGTGCCGCCGGTCGATCACCATGTAGGTCCGCAGCGGCATGTGGCAGGAGGCGCAGGCAAGCGGCGGATCGGCGCCCTCGTGGTGGCGATGGGACGCGGCATCGTATTTCTCGGCGGAATGGCATTGCATGCAGACGCCGTCGCCGGGCAGGCGCAGTGCCGCGCTATGGGGATCGTGGCAATCGCCGCAGGTGACGCCTGCCGCGAACATGCGGCTCTGCTTGAAGGAGCCGTAGTTGTAGGTCTCCTCGATATCGCGCATCTGTCCGTCCGCGCCGTAGAGGTCGCGGCTCATGGGCGCAATGATGTGCGTGTCGGCGAGCCACCGTCCGGGAACCCAGTCCTCGGACACCTGATCGCGGCGCGCGTGGCAGAGGCCGCAGGTCTCAACCTCCTTGCGCAGCACGGCGGGCGCGGCGCTGCGCCGGGGCTCTCCGCTCGCGGGGTCGCGGCTCCAGGCTACGTCCGTGCGCTCGTCGAAACGCACGAGGAGACCCTTGGAGGGATCGTCGCCGCCTCCGAAGAGATGCCAGCGCTGCCGCTCGCGCGCCCAGGCGAGGTGCCGCGAGCCCTGCCCGTGGCAGCTCTCGCAGCCCACGCTCACCTCCGTGAAGGACGTGGCGAAGCGGTCGGTCGCGGCGTCGTAGTTGCGGCGCACGCCGGTCGAATGGCACTCCGAGCACATGAAGTTCCAGTTCTGGCCGAGCTTCGTCCAATGAAGCACGTCGTCGTGGGCAATCCTCTCGTTCGGATAAAGATGGAACCAGCGCTGCCCGCCTTGCTCCTTGGGGCGGCTGTCCCAGGCGATCGAGAGCGCCTGCAACCGTCCGTCGGGAAAGGCGATCAAGTATTGCTGCAAGGGCTCGACGCCGAAGGTGTATGCGACCTCGAAGGTCGCGAGCGTGCCGTCGGGCCCGTCGGTCTCGACGAGGAATTTTCTGTCCTTGCGGAAAAAGCGCGACTGCACTCCGTCCTTCTCGAAACGCGCGCCGTCGAAGTCGCCGAGCACGGTCTCGCCCGTCGCGGGCGCCATCGCGCGCCCGTGGTGCGAGCTGCGCCAGGAGCTGGCTTCCGGGTGATGGCAGCCGGCACAGACCTCGCTGCCGACGAACGCGGCTGCCTCCGGCATTGCCGGCGCGGAGCCGCGCCAGAATTCGAGGCCGGCGCCGATGCAGAAGGTAAGCGCCAAGCCGAGCGCCGCGCCGACCCAAATCCCCGATTTGGATCGACTGCCTCCGGTGACGGCTTGGGCCGGACGGCCCCGTGCCGGCCGAGCCTTGCCTGCTCGAGGCGCGCCGCGCCTTCCGGAAGAGTGGGCTCTGCGGTTGCGCGAGGCCATGAGGCGGAAATCCTAGCGCAAGAACCCGCCGGGCCCATGCAGGCGCATTTCAGCGCCGATCCGGCGACTTCAGGGGGCGCGTTTCCGGAAGCCGCCGGGGCCGTGCGGAGCGCCCCGCCGGAGCGCGAGGCCGAGGTCCCGGACGACCTTCCAGCGACGCCATAGGACATAACGCGCCTCGGCCTCGATCCGCCCGCATGCCGAAATGCCCGCGACCTCCTGCAAGAGCTCCGCGGCGGCGCCGAATGCGCCAGCTGCGACCGGACCGCTTCGACGGACCATCTGGGCCTCCCTAGCGGAGGATGCAGGCGCCGAAGATCATGAAGCCGACGCGATCTCCGGTTGCCGCAAGGGTCACCCTGCCGGTGCTCTCGTTGACGGTGGCGATCCAGGCGAGCGCTCCGTCGCTTCCGCCGAGCACGAGGAGACCCGGCAGGCGCTCGGTGTGCTCGATCTTGCTCATCCGCGTTCCCCCGCCGACGCTGGTGTCGACGACCGACCGTTTCTCCACGTCGATCAGGAAGAATTGCGGGGCGTTCGCCGCTCCCGCGGAGGAGCGCGCGCAGGCGTCGCCGGGTCCGCAGGAGGCGACGTCGATCGAGGAGCAAAGGAACGGCTTCGATCCGTCGAAATCGGCCGCGAGGCTCGGCGAGGCCGGCGCGAAGTTGACCAGTGCTGCCAGCAAGAGAGGTGAGATTCGCATGGTTCGGTCATCCCTGCTCGATCGGAAGCTCAATAGGTCACGCTGTAGCCGCGGCCGGTGAGGCAGGCCGCCTGGGCGCGATTGAAGGCCGCCAGGGCGTTTGCGTAGGCCGCGGCCTCCTGCTGCGCCGCATAGTCCTGCTGCTGGTTGTACTCCGCCCGTCTCAGCGCGCCGAAGAGCAGGCCGACGCCCGCGCCGATCGCCGCTCCTTTTCCTGCATTGCCGCCGATCGCGCCGCCGATCGCGCCAAGCGCGGCGCCGCCGGCGGCGCTGCCGAAGGGACCCGGCGGCGGCGGCGCATAGTTGGGGTTCTGCGGCGGCGGCATCGAGGGATCGAATCCCGTCTGCTGCGTCGCCCAGGCGCTGCACTCGCTGCGGTCGCGATCCTGCTGCGCCGGGCTTTGGTTCCTGGCGGGATAGACGTACATCTGCTGCGCCATCGCGGCGGTGCACAGCGCTGCCCACAGGATCGACGCCATCGGTAGTTTCAAAGCTCGCATGACGGTCGGTCTCCCGTTCGATTGGTCGGTGCGCGGCTCAGTCACACTCGTCGGAGCGGCGACCGGCCGGCCGCGCGGGCGGGCCGATCCCTCGCTCGGTCGTGCGGCTATTGCGAATCCTGCGCCGCGCGATAGGCGTCCATCAGCTTCTTCTCGTCCTCCGGCGTGAGCTTCGGCGGCTCGATCGCAAAGGTGAGCTTGTCGATCTTGCCCGTGAACTTGAACGGCACCTGGTAGTCCTGATCCATCACGGGAGTGCCGGTGTCGGATCCGATGTCGAAGGTCTCGTCCCACGGCAGCGTCAGCGGAACCGTGCGCTCCATCGTCTGCGTCGAGACGACTTTCCCGTCCACCTTGAAGGTGCCGGTGCCGGCACGGCCGAGGCCGCTTATGTTGTTGAATGCGAGCGTCGCGAAGCCGAGACCGTCATACTTGAAGTCGTATTCGAGCGTATGCTTGCCCGGAGCGAGCGCCTCGGTGCCCTCCCAGCGCACGCGCTTCAGGTCGAGCAGGTTCCACACGAATTGCGGCTTGCCCTTCAGCAAATAGAGGCCATAGCCGCCGAAGCGCCCGCCGTCGGTGACGATCATGCCTTCGGCGCCGCCTTGCGGCACCTCGATCTCCGCCGTGATGGTATAGGAGGTGTTGAGAAGGTCCGGGGCCGTGCCGCGCGGAATGCCCGCGACCGGCTCGCCCGAGAACGTGAACACCTTCCGTCCGCCCGACATGGAGGGTCGTGGCAATACCATGCGCGTCGCGACGGAGGCATCCAGCGGGAGCACCTGATACTTCGCGAATTCCGCGAACATCAGCTCCTTCATCTCCGTCACCTTCGGCTGATTCGCCGCGGCGACGTCCGTGTATTGCGTCCAATCGTTCCGGACGTCGTAGAGCTCGAATTTGTAGGCGCTCGCGGGATTCGTGATCGCCTTTCCCAGCAACTGCCAGGGCGCACGAACGGGAACCGCGCTCAGCATCCAGCCGTCGTTATAGAGCCCCTGCACGCCCATCATCTCGAAGTACTGGGTCTTGTGCCGCGTCGGCAGGTTGGCGTTGGACTTGTCGAAGGTGTAGAGCATGCTGACGCCTTCGATGGGCTTCTGCGCTATGCCGTCGACCATGACCGGCGCGGGAATCCCGGTCGCCTCCAAGATCGTCGGCACGATGTCGATCACGTGGTGGAACTGGCTGCGGATGCCGCCCTTGTCGGCGATCCGCGCGGGCCATGAGATCGCCATGCCCTGGCGCGTTCCGCCGAAGAAGGAGGGAACCTGCTTCGTCCACTTGTAGGGGGTGTCGAACGCCCAGGCCCACGGCACCGCCATGTGGTTGTATGCGAATTGCGAGCCCCAAGCGTCGTAGAACTTCATTTGGTCGGCGACCGGCAGCTCGATGCCGTTGAACTGCAGGACTTCGCTCGGCGTCCCGTTCGGCGAGCCCTCGGCCGACGCCCCGTTGTCGCCGCTGATGTAGATGATCAGCGTGTTGTCGAGCTTGCCCGTGTCGGCGACGGCCTGGATCACGCGGCCGATCTCATTGTCCGTGTAGGCGAGATAGGCGGCATAGACTTCCGCCTGACGGATGAAGAGCTTCTTTTCTTCGTCCGTCGTTTGGTCCCAGCTCTTCAGGAGCTGATCCGGCCAAGGCGTCAGCTTCGCATCGGCGGGGATCACGCCGAGCCGCTTCTGATTCGCGAAGATCTGGTTGCGCAGCTCGTTCCAGCCCTTGTCGAACAAGTGCATGTCGCTGATCTTCTTGATCCACTCGGGCGTCGGATGATGCGGCGCGTGCGTGCCGCCGGGCACGTAGTAGAGAAAGAACGGCATCGACGGGTTGATGTCGTTCAGCTGGTTGAGCCAGTGAATGGCGTCATCCGCCATCGCCGTCGTCAGGTTCCAGCCGGGATTGCCGACATAGGGATAGATCGCGGTCGTATTGCGGAAGAGGTTCGGCTCCCACTGACTCGCGTCGCCGCCGACGAAGCCGTAGAAGTACTCGAAGCCCATGCCGGTCGGCCATTGATCGAACGGCCCGGCCTGGCTCGCATCCCAGGTCGGCGTGTTGTGGTCCTTGCCGAACCAGGATGTCCGGTAGCCGTTCTCGAGCAGGATGCGTCCGATCGTTGCGCTGTCTCTCGCGATCACGCTGTTGTAGCCGGGATAGCCGGATGCCGCCTCCGAGATCACGCCGAAGCCCACGGAGTGGTGGTTGCGTCCGGTAATCAGCGCGGCGCGCGTCGGCGAGCACAGCGACGTCGAGTGGAAGTTGGTGTAGCGCAGGCCATTCGCCGCTATCCGGTCCAGCGCCGGGGTCGGGATCACGCCGCCGAAGGTGGAAGGTGCGCCGAAGCCGACGTCGTCGGTCATGATGAGCAGGATGTTCGGCGCCCCCTTCGGCGGCACCACGCGCGCCGGCCAGGCCGGGGTCGACCGATCGGCGTTGAGCTCGATCTGCCCCGCGAAGGGCTGCGGCGGCGGCGGGAGGTAGCGCCCGTCGATGGTCGTCGTGGCGCCGGGTGAGCCCGGAGCGCCGCTCGCCTGCTGCGCCGCCGCGGGAACGGAGACCAGCACCGCCAGCGTCAGCGTCGATAGAAACGATGCCCGCGTCCTCATGGTGCACCTCATGTTGCGAAATTAACGGCGACCGCGGCCCCAGCCGCCGCCGCCAAAGGATCGCTCGCCGCCGCCGGATCCGCCGCCGAACGACCGCGAGCCGTTCCAGCCGCCGCCGCTGCCCTCGTAGCGCGCGTTCGAGGTCTCGCCGCGCTGGCGGCTCTGGGCTTCCTGGTTCACGGTCGAGCTCGGCGCCCGACTCGGCGGCCGGGACGTCGAAGTCGAAGGAGTGGTGCTCGAGGGCTTCGAGGTGCTCGAGCCCTGCGGATGCTGCTGGCTCGTCGTGCTGCTCGGAGAGACGTTGCTCCAGCTTCCGTTGCTGTATTTCTGCCAGGAGCCGCCGGTGTTCCGGTAGACGTTGCCGTCGTGGTCCGCGTACATGTTGCCGCTGGCGGTCTTGCCGACGGCGGTGTTGCCGTAGGCGGTGGATGTCCCAGCCGCCTTGCCGCCGCTCGAGGACTGCGCGGTCGCGACCGTTCCCTGCGAGGTCGTCTCGTGCTGCGTGGTCACGGTCTGATTGCCGTGGCTCACGACCGAGCTCCCCCACTGTCCGTAGGCGTTCGAGCCCTGGCTCGTCGCGGCGTAGGTACCGGTCCGCGGGTTATAGGCCTGCGCCACGGTCGCGCTGCCATAGGGCGTCGTGGCGGTAGCGCCGCGCGCATAGGTTCCGGTGTAGGGATTGTAGGCGGCGCCGGCGCTCGCGCTGCCATAGGGCCCGTAAGCCGTGGCGCCGCGCGCGTAGGTGCCGGTGTAGGGGTTGTAGGCGGCGCCCGCTGCGGCGCCGCCATAGGGCCCGTAGACTCCTTGGCCGACCCCGTAGGCTCCGGTGTAGGGGTTATAATATGAGCCCACCCCGTAAGTCGCGGCGTAGGGGTGATAGACGGGATATCCGCCCGCGGGATAGCCGTAATAGGGCGGATAATAGTAGCCGGTGCCGCTCGCGAGGATCGCGCCCGCCGCGAGCCCCGTAACGAACATGCCGTAATAGCCCGCCGTGTAGCCCGCCTGCACGTTGCCGTCGGGGAGCGTCGTCTGCGTGACGTAGGTCACGTTGTAGACGGGCGAGCTCGGCGGGATCGCGTAGATCTCCTTCGGCACGGAGCTCGCGGTCGTCCACGGCCCGTCCGGGCTCGTCGACACGAACCACACGCCCTGCAGGCAGAGGTAAAAGACGTCGCCGACCTTGATGACCTTGTCGGAGGTGTTGGTCGCATAGGAGAGCGACGTGCCCTCGACCGGCTTGAACTCGGGCGAGCCCGCGTACTCGACCTTGACTTGCGCCGCTGCTTTCGCGGGATCGATCACGGCCGTGGTCGGAATCTGCGCGAGCAGCACCGCGTCCTTCGCCTCCTCGGTCCCCGGCACCGAGGCGAGCACGCGGCCCGCGGGGCTAGTCGGCGGAATCCTCGCGAAGTCCGGCGGCAAGTCCGTCGTCGCGAAGGTCCAGGGCCCCTCGAGATTGGCGGCGCGGAACCAGCGTCCCGCGACGAGGTAGTAATATTGCGAGGTCGGCGCGTAGAGGAAGACGTCGCTGTCGGTATTCGAGGCGAAGGCGAGCTGCGTGCCGGGGATCGGCGTGTAGGCGGGCGGCCCTTTGAAGAGGATGAGCTCCGCGGGCTGCGCGCTGTAGAGCACCTTCGGCACGGCCGCGCTCTTCTTCGGCGGCGGAAACGCCTTCGCCTTCTTGAGCGCGTCCCATTGCGGATCGCGCTCGATCCGCGACATGCCCTGCGGCAGACGGTCGGTATAGGACCAGGGGCCGGCGGGGCTGCCCGCCGTGAGCCATTCCGTGTCGTCGAAGAGGTAGTAGTTCGAGCTCGCGGTGTCGAAGAAGACCGGCCAATTCGCGTTCACCACGAACTGCAGCGAGGTCTCGGGAACCTTGCCCCAGACGGGCTCACCGTCGGTCTGCACGAGAATCGCCGGCCCGTAGCTCGCGAAGATCCTGGGCGGATCGTTCTTGAGGGAGACGGTCGGATTCTCCTTTGGTTTGGTCGCGAGCGCCATGAAGCGGTCGAGCGACATGATCACGGTGTGATCGGGCGCGAGGAAGGAGCGCGCGAGCTTGTCCATGCGCGCGGAGTCCTCGGCGCTCAGCGACGGGAAGCTCGCCTCCTTGATCGAGAAGTCGGTGATGACGACGTTGCGCTCGTCGATGTTGACGGAGGTCCGACCGTGCATGACGACGACGCCGACGACGGCCTTCTCGTTCTTCGGCGTCAGCGTGAACGCCATTCTGAAATCGAGCTCGCGGAAGTTTTGCCAGTCGTCGACCTGCGGCTGGTAGTAGACGAGCGTCGCCGCCTCCGTCCTGAGCTCGTGCGGCCAGCCGGGATCGCGGACCGTATCCGCGAAGCCGAGGCGCGCGAAGGCGAGCAGGAATAGTGCGACGGCGGCGACCCGTCTCATGGAGGGCTCCTCTCGGGCGCGGCCGGCCCATCGCAGCGGCGAATTCGGCGCCGCCCGGTCGACGTTCGGATTGTCGAGCAGCAGAGCGCGGAGCGCTCGCCGTCTGCATTGGCCTGCGTCAATCCCGCGAACAAGGCCGGCTCCGTCAGGGTGCGGGAACGACGGTGTAGAAGACGCCGCTGGCGCCGTAGGAGGGACGGAACCAGGTATTGCCGCAGAGGTAATAGGTGCGGCCCTGCACGGTCGGCGAAACGCAGCCGCTGGGGAGCGCCGCGTAGTTGACGCCCATCGAGTAGGTCGCGGCCGCGCTTCCGGCCGCGACGCCGGCATTGTAGGCGGCCGAGGTCTGAGCCGCGGTGCTGGCATAGGCGGCGCTTGCGCCCGCCGCCATGCCGACGACGGCGCCGGCGGCGGCGGCGCAGCCGTAGCAGCCCGTCGCCGAGTAATAGGGAACCGCGACCGGCGGGTGATAGGCGCCGTAGGCGGGGTAGTATCCGGGATATCCCGGCGGATGATAGACGGTGCCGCCCCCGGGATAGACGTGCGCGGCGCCGTATCCGTACGCGCCGTAAGTGGTCCCGCCGTACATGTTCGTGTGCTCGGTGCCGCCGTACCAGCTGTGCGCGGTGCTGCCGCCATAGGCGTTGGTATGCTCGGTGCCCTCGCCGTAGACGTGCGAGGTGCTGCCGCCCCAGGCATTGGTGTGGCTGGTCGAGCCCCAGGAATGAGTCGTGCTTCCGCCGAACCTGTTGGCGCTCGCCCAGGGGGCGGCCGGGGCCGCCCACAGAACCGCGATCAGCAACGCTCCCGCCGCGACGATGCTTCTCATCATGGGCTCTACCTCATGCTCAAGGCTTCGGCGCGGAGTTCGCGCCCGGCTTCGACGAGCCGCTCTTCGACGATTTGCCGGCACCCAGGGGTTTCGCGCCCGGGGGCGCGGAGTCGAAGGGATGAGCGAAGGCGATGCGCGGCGCGCTCTGAGCCTTCTGCGATCCGAAAGCATCGGGCGCGATCTCGGGATCGATCTGCCAGTTCGACAATTCCATGTCGTGACGGAGGCCCAGCGGATCGTCCTTGTACATCGCGCGAATGCGCCGCGGCAGCTTGTCGTCGGCGCCGATCCAGATCTGCAGAAACACGTCCTTGTTGGCCCAGGCCACCATGTCGGTCTTGGTGCCGCCGATGACGCCGGAGGGGCCGATGTAGAAGGCGAGGATCGCGCCATCGGCGAGCGCGGCATAGGGATCGGCAGCGATCAGGTCGGTGAACGGGAAGTAGATGGCGGCCGTGTCGTAGGCGGCCTTGAGCGCGGCATCGAGCGTCGGCGGCGCATCCGCGATCGCGACGAGGTTCGCCGCCGGCGCGAAGGCCATCATCGTCTTGCCGTCGTAGTAGAATTCCGACGCTGGCCCGTCGCCGGGTATGATCACCTTGAGCTTGTCGGGCCGCTGCATCGTCACGTCGTAGCGCATGGTGTAGAGGAGGGGCGGCCCGAGCTGGCTCGGGTGCTCGTAGCTCACGACGGCCGTGAAGGTCATCGCCTTCGCCGCGGCGAGGCGATTGCTCACGGCCTTCAGGAGATCGATCGCCCGCTGCTCCAGCACGAGCTGCGCCGGCGCGGGCGGCTTCTGTTTCGCGGACTTGCTCGTCTTCTTTGGGGCTTGCTGGCTGGTGTCGGCCGAAAGCGCCGGGGCCGATCCGAGCCCGGCCGCGAGCAGCAGCGCCGCAGCGAGCGTGAGCAGCCTCCGCATCGGTCTCGAGGGACGCTCGAGCGTCATGGGATCATTCCGCAATCGAACATCTTGGTGACGATCGGATCGGAAATCCTGCGGAAGAACTCCGCGCGCGCCTGCGGGTCCTCGCGCAGGAACCTGACGAGGCGCATTTCCTCTTCCGATTTTGGCTTGTTCGCGTTCTCCGCCCGCTCCTGCCAGAGCTGCTCGCAGGTCGCGGTCTGGTATTTCTGCACGACCTTCTCGGCGATCCGGTCCAGGATCGGGTATTGCGCGAGCGCGGAGCCCGCGGCGAAGGCCGCGATCGCGGTCGCAGCCAGCAAGCCTCTCTTCGCGATCATTGCCTCACCTCTTCTCGCTCTTGCCCCACGTCGCTGAACCCCATCAGTACGGCCCCAGATGAAAGGTCGCGGCGAGGAGCGGGCCGTACATGTGCACGTTGAATTTCGCTTTCTCCGCGGAGTAATCGAAGTTGAGCGCGCGGAAGCCCAGATGAATGTCGGTCTTCGGCGTGGACGCGTAGTCGAGGGTGGCGACCGCTTGCCAATCGATCTTCGCGCCGGCGCCGAAGCCGCCGACGTCGCCGTAGAAAGTCGCGCTGAAGCCGTCGCCGAGCGCGTGGCGGTAGCGGAGTGCGAGGATCGGATCGACCCAGGAATCGCCCTTGGTGGCAGTGAAGGACGGCAGCCTCTCCTGATTCAAGACGACGTCGCCGTTGAAGCCCCAGGCACGCGCGCCGACGCCGAGGTCGAGCTGCTGCATGGGATCGGCAAGCGGCCGCAATAGAACGAGCGCCGTGCCTTCATTCATCGTGAAACCGGAGGTAGCTCCGCCGAAGGCGAGGTCTCTCGTGTTCACCCCCGCCTTGAGCGGCGCGTGCAGGAAGTCGACGAAGACGCCGAAGGGACCGTTGCGGTACTCCGCCGTACCCATGAAGGGAACCCATGTGAGATGGCTGAGGAGCTGATAGGTATCGATCGTGTCGGTCTGGCCGTGCAGGTCGGGGCGGTAGGGGTGGATGCTCGTCGTCATCCAGGGCGTCCAAAGATAAGGCGTGAGGAGGATTTCCTCCCCCTGCGCATTGCTGGCCGCTTGCGCCGGCTGAGGCCCCGCCTGCTGCGCGCGCGCGGCATGCGCGGCGATCCCGATCACGAACAGCACGGCGGCGATCTGCAGGATCACCGCTAGGGTCGATTTCGCGGCGGAGACGCGAATTGGAATCGGTATCATCCTTGCCCTTTCGAGCCGTCAGGCAGGCGGCCTGACACGCGGCCGGACCGCGGCGGCGCCTTGATCCCTATTCTTCACGGCAGGGTTGCGCTCGCCATCGGGCAGATTCCGTAGGCGGCGCCGAAAAATCCCGCGATGCCTGGAGCCTCCCGCAGGGGAAGCCCTATTTCGGAATGACGAAGGTCAGCGTGAATTGCGCGAGCCAGGTGTCGCTCGACGCTTGCGGGCGGATCGCGTTGTAATAGGCGGCGAGCGAGAGCTTGATCGCACCGCCGCCGTTCCTGAAGGTCTTGCTGATTCCCCCTCCGATCGGGACCGTCCATTGCTCGCCGGGCTTCGCGAGCCAATTCGCGGTAATGTTCGGCGACGTCGACAGCGACCAGCCCTCTTCGAAGTGATAGCTCGCCATCGGATTGAGGAGGAGGCTGTTGGTCCTGTCGGTGCTGCCGGGCCCGCCGCCCAGGGACCAGATGTTGTTGACGACCGCGGCGAACTCCCACGCCCCCGGATACTCGAGCACCACGGCGGCGGACGGTCCGGTTCCCCAGTGATTGACGCCGAGCGCGTGGTTCGTGGCGCTGGGGTAGTAGAGCACCGGGCCCACGCCCCAGAAGAAGCCCTCGCCATGCTCGGGCGAGAGGAAGAACGTCGTGTAGGAATTGGCGAGCCCGAAGGCCCAGTGCTCGCCGCCCTTCTTTGGCGGCTGCGCCTCCAGCGGAAAGTTCGTGCGCGTGATGACCGCCCAGTCCTCGTCGAGCACGAACGGAACGATCGCCTGCGAGATCTTGAAGGTGTCCTTGACCGCGCGGTAGGGGCCGGAATCGAACTCCGCCTCGTAGCGCAGCGGCAGCGTGATCCAGCGGCTCACGGGATTGTCCGCTTCTTTCGAGAGCTCGGCCGCGCTCATCGCCGCCGCGTTCTGCGCAAGCGACGGGCCGCACCAAGAGGCGAGAACAGCCAGCGCCGCCAAATATCTCAGGACGGTGCGGCAGCAGGCCGCATTCCCGGCACGACCAGTATCACGGCGCGGCATCGCGAACCCCCAGCGAGACGGCCTCACTTTCCTAAAGATGGTTCGAGCGCGCGCTTTGGCCATGTGCGACGATTGCCACGCCGCGCCAGCGCAGAGGCGGGGGGTTCCGGTCCGGCGGTCTATTGCGGAGCGCGGGGCTTCGGCGCGGACTTGCTCCGCGCGGCGAGCTCGGCGAGCAGAGCCTCGGCCTTCGCGATTTCCGCGAGATAAGTGCGGGCGAGGTCCGCATCCACGCCCTCCGAGAGGTACTTGCGATAGAGGGCAATGCGGCGTTGGAGAGATTCTACGGAGTCTGCCATCCGGCATCACTTTCCATGCCCTGCGGCCCTGGCCAATACGCAAATGTACCTACCGCCTCGGCAACCGCCCTGCCGCTCGAGGACGCTCAGCCCGCGTTCTGAAGCGACGCCGCGACGTTCCCGAACTCGGTGTTCATGGCCGTGCCCGGCGTGGAGAGACCCGCGATCGTCGCGACCGCGAGCAGAGCGGCCGCCGCAGTCATCTCGCGAATTGCTTTTCGTCTCCGTTTCGTTCCATTCTCTCCCGAGGCATCGCACGGGAACGCGTCACGCATGGACATCGGTATCGCGGGTTTCGGCGCCTACATTCCGCGGCTGCGCCTCGCGCGGAAGGCCGTGCTCGAGGCGAATGGGTGGTTCAGCCCGGGGCTCAGATCGCTCGCGAAGGGCGAGCGCGCGATCGCGAATTGGGACGAGGATGCCGTCACCATGGCCGTCGAGGCCGCGCGCGATTGCCTCACGGGCGTCGACCGGGCGGCGCTCAAGGGCCTCTATCTCGCCTCGACCAGCTATCCCTTCGACGACCGGCAGAACAGCGGCATCGTCGCGCAGGCGCTCGGTCTCGCCGGCGGAATCTCCGTCCTCGACGTCGCGGCCTCGCAGCGCGCGGGCACCTCGGCCCTCATCGCGGCGCTCCAGGCGGCGCAGGGCGGCGGCGGACCGATCCTCGCGATCGCTGCGGACAAGCGCCGCACCAAGACCGCGAGCCCGCAGGAGATGACCTACGGCGACGGCGCGGCCGCAGTGCTCGTGGGCGGGGGCGGGCCGCTCGCGGCGAAATTCCTCGGCGCTCATTCCGAGACCGTCGATTTCGTCGACCATTACCGCGGCCACGGCCGCGATTTCGACTACGGCTGGGAAGAGCGCTGGATCCGCGACGAGGGTTTTCTCAAGATCGTGCCGCGTGCGCTCGCGGCGCTGCTGCAGAAGACCGGCGCCGATCCCGCGGGGATCGCGCATTTCGGCATGCCCGCGGCAATGCCGCGCGTCGCGCAGACGATCGCGAAGATGGCGGGATTCCCCGAGGCGAGCGTGCGGGACAACCTCCAGGCCCAATGCGGCGAGACCGGCGTCGCCCATCCCCTCGTGATGCTCGCCGCGGCGCTCGAGGCGGCGAAGCCCGGCGAGCGCATTCTCGTCACCGGCTTCGGGCAGGGCTGCGACGCCATCCTCTTCGAGGCCGGCGAAGGCCTCCGCGCGATGGCGCCGCGCCGCGGCGTCGCGGGCTCGCTCGCGCGGCGGAAGGAGGAGACCAACTACAACCGGTATCTCGCCTTCAACGACCTCGTTGCGATCGAGCGCGGCTTGCGCTCGGAGGTCGACAAGCAGACCGCGCTCAGCACCCTCTACCGGAAGCGCGACATGCTCCTGGGCCTCGTCGGCGGCAAATGCCGGCAGTGCGGGACGCTGCAATTCCCGAAATCCAACATCTGCGTCAATCCCAACTGCAACGCGGTCGGGACCCAGGAGGACCAGCCCTTCGCGGACCTCGCGGGCCGCGTCATGTCCTACACGGCCGATCAGCTCACCTACTCGCCGGACCCGCCGCAATTCTACGGCATGGTCACTTTCGCCGAGGGCGGGCGGATGATGGTCGACTTCACGGACGTCTCCGGCACCAAGGTCGATGTCGGCACGCCCATGCGCATGGTGTTCCGCATCAAGGAATTCGACACCGCGCGCGGCTTCGCGCGCTACTTCTGGAAGGCCGCTCCGGCGGCCAAGGAGGCTTGATCATGGCGACGGGAATCCGGGACAAGGTCGCGATCCTCGGCATGGGCTGCTCGAAGTTCGGGGAGCGCTGGGACCGCGAGGCCGACGATCTCATGCTCGAGGCCTTCCAGGAGGCGCTCGCGGATGCCGGGATCGAGAAGAGCCGGATCGAGGCCGCCTGGCTCGCGACCGCGATCGAGGACGTCCACGTCGGCAAGTCCGGCGTGCCGCTCGCGGTGGCGTTGCGCCTGCCCTACATCCCCGTGACGCGCGTCGAGAATTACTGCGCGAGCGGCTCGGAGGCGTTCCGCGGCGCGGTCTATGCGGTGGCTTCGGGCGCCTGCGACATCGCCTTGGCGCTCGGCTGCGAGAAGCTCAAGGACACCGGCTATGGCGGCTTGCCGCAGCGGAACCGCGGCGTCCTCAATTCCATGTATTGGGCGAACATCTCCGCGCCCGGCTCCTTTGCCCAGCTCGCCTCGGCCTATCGCGCCAAGCACGGCAAGAGCCCCGAGGACCTGAAGCGCGCGATGGCGCACATCTCAGTCAAGAGCCACGACAACGGCGCCAAGAACCCCAAGGCGCATCTGCGCAACAGGATCACGGAGGAGACCGTGATCGGAGCGCCGATGGTGGCGGAGCCGCTCGGCCTCTACGACTGCTGCGGCGTGAGCGACGGCTCCGCCTGCGCGATCGTGACGACGCCGGAGATCGCGCGGAGCTTGGGCAAGCGCGACCTCGTCACGGTGAAGGCGCTGCAGCTCGCGGTCTCCAACGGCACCGAGGCGCAGCACAATTCCTGGGACGGAAGCTATTTCGCCACGACCCGGATCGCCTCCAAGCGCGCCTATCACGAGGCGGGGATCGAGAAGCCGCGCGAGGAGCTCGACCTCATCGAGGTGCACGATTGCTTCTCCGTCACCGAGCTCGTGACCATGGAGGATCTCCACGTCTCGCCCGTGGGCGGCGCGATCAACGACGTCCTCGACGGCTTCTACGACGCCGGCGGGCCGATCCCCTGCCAGATCGACGGCGGCCTCAAATGCTTCGGCCACCCCATCGGCGCCTCGGGCCTGCGCATGATCTACGAGATCTACCTGCAGCTCCTGGGTCGCGCGGGCGAGCGCCAGCGCCAGGACGGCCCGAGCCTCGGCCTCACCCACAATTTGGGCGGCTTCCCGCACCAGAACGTGTGCTCGGTCGCGATCGTCGGGAAGTACGGCGCCTAGGGCACCGAGTCAGTTCTCGCGGTGAAGCCGCGCCTCGGCGGTTCAGGCTTCTTCGATTTCGGTTCTCTAGATCAGATCGACCGGCCCGTACCCCGCCAATAGGGCTCGCGGAGGGCGCGCTTCAGAATTTTGCCGGAATCCTCGCGGGGCAGGCTCTCGCGGAGCTCTATGCGCCGCGGCACCTTGTAGCCGGCGATCCGCTCGTGGAGACGATGGCGCAGCTCCTCCGGCGAGAGGCGTGCGCCGGGCGCGGGAACGATCGCAGCCATGACCTGCTCGCCGTATTCCGCATCGGGAATGCCGAAGACCGCACAATCCGCCACGCCCGGCAGCGCGAGAATCGCCGACTCGATCTCCGCGGGGTAGATGTTGACGCCGCCGGAGACGATCATGTCGCGCCTGCGGTCGCAGAGATAAAGGTAGCCGTCGGCGTCGAAATAGCCGACGTCGCCGAGCGTGATGAGACCGTCGCGCTCGATGCGCCGCCGCTCCTCCGGCAGGCTCTGATAGGTGAAATCGGGGTAGTAGGAGAGGCGCATGAATAGCTCGCCGGGCTCGCCTGCGGGGACCTCGCTGCCGTCCTCGGCGAGGACCTTCATCGTCCCGCCCTCGACGACGCGGCCGACGGTGCCGGGGTGCGCGAGCCATTCCGCGCTGTCGCACACCGTGAGCGCGCCGCTCTCGGTGCCGCCGTAGAACTCCACCAGCACCGGCCCCCACCACTCGATGATCGCGCGCTTGACGGGGACGGGGCAGGGGGCGGCCGCGTGCACGATGAATTGGAGCGACGACACGTCGTAGCGCCGCCGCACCTCCGGCGGCAGGTTGAGGAGCCGGACGAACATCGTCGGCACCATGAAGGCGTGGGAGATGCGGTGCCTCTCGACCAGCGCCAGGAACTCCTCGGCATCGAAGCGCGGCATCAGCACGACGAGCCCGCCCATGCGCGAGGCGCGAAGGCCGTAGGCGTTGGGCGCGCTGTGATAGAGCGGGCCCGGCACCAGCGCGCGCATCCCCGGCGCGATGCCGTAGACTCGTCTTCGCATGCGGTCGATCGCAGCGGCCTGCTCCGGCGTCGGACGCTGCCGGCGCACGCCCTTGGGAACGCCGGTGGTGCCGGAGGTGTAGATCATGCTCTCGCGCGGCGGCGCCGGGGGCTCGGTCGCGGGTACTTGCGCCTCGAGCCAGCTCTCCCACTCGAGCGCGCCCGCCGGTATCGCTGCCGCTGCCGCTGCCGCGGCGATGCCGTAGGCGCGGCGAACCTCCGGCGGGGTCGCGACGGCGATGACGGTCATCCCCGGGGGGAGAGCATCGCCGACCTCGCGCGCGAGGTCCGCGTGGATCACCAGCACGCGCGCCCGGCAATCCTCGAGCACATAGGCGAGCTCGCGCGCGCGGAAGTGCCAATTGACCGGCACCGCGTAGGCGCCGCGATGCATGGCGGCGTGGCAGGCTTCGAGGAACGGCAAGTCGTTCCGCATCATCACCGCCACCGTGTCGCCCTCGCCGATGCCGAGCGCGGCGAGACCGCCGGCGGCCTTGCGGATGCGGCGGTCGAATTCCGCCCATTCGATGCGGCGTTCGCCGCTGAGGATGCCGGTGCTTTCGCTCACGCGCGCGGCTCCCGGCGCGCCCTTGACGCGAGGGGCGCAATCCCGTTCGCTAGCGCGCGCTCACCCGCAGCTCCCAACATTCCCGCAAGAGGCACCACGTCATGAGCACCGCACCGTTCGACCATCAGGCCATCCGCAGCGTCGTCGGGGAGTACCGCGACCCCAAGCACAGCATCGAGGAGCGCAGCAAGATCTACCGCGACCTCCTGGGCTACGTGCCGCCGCGGATCCAGTCGCGCTTCGCGGTGACGGGCGCGATCGACCCGAAGATCCTGGACATGCAGGAGGAGATCCGCGCCCATGCGATGTATCCGAAATGCTTCGACGTGAAGACGGCGCAGCTCATCCTCTTCGCGGCCTTGCTGATGGATTTGAGCGACGCCGCGCGCATCCACGCGACGGCGGCGCGCCGCGCCGGCGCCTCCTTCGAGGAGCTGCAGGCGGTGATCAATCTGGTGTTTTTGTTCCGCGGCCTCCCCGCGGCCAATCGTGGCGCCGAGATTCTCGTCGCCATGGCCGAGGCCGAGCATCAGGCGGGCGCCGGCAAGAAGGGCTGAGCCGCGCGCCGGTAGCGCAAAAGAAAGGGCGCGGGACTCTCGCGAGCCCCGCGCCCCTCCAGCAGACCAGTGCTTAGGCAGCCTTGAGGTTCGTCGCGGCCTGCTTGCCGCGCTCGATCGTGATCTCGTAGCTGACGCGCTGACCCTCAGTGAGGGTGCCGAGCCCAGCGCGCTCGACGGCGCTGATGTGCACGAAGACGTCACGACCGCCGTCGGCGGGCTGGATGAATCCGAAGCCCTTGACGGGGTTGAACCACTTTACGGTGCCGATAGCCATTTAGCGATCTCCTTGGGTAGCGAAACGAGGTCGAGGCCGGACGCACAATCGCCCGGTCCCGAACAACCTGGATTTGGAGTGACTTGAAGCGGAGGCCCGCACGCGGGCGACGCAGCCAAGCTCTGGCCAAAACGTCGATTGCGTGGCCATGAGAGGCCGCCGCAGGTTTCAAAGTCAAGCACCATTTAGTGGATATTACCCATCGGTACACGTTCTGCGGGTGAACGCATGCGCTCAGGGAGGGCCTCGCAACAGCCCATGGAAGGCGAAGCCCCCGAAAGAGGGCCATGCCCCGAGCGTGCGTCCGAGCGAGCCCAAACCCTCGCGGAGCGCCGCGTGGTCGCCCGCGAAGCTGCGGCTCGCGGCGAGTACCGGGGCGACCTCGCCCCCGCGGAAGGCGCGGCCGGGCAGTCCTTCCCGTGCCTCCTTGAGGAGTATGAGCGCCTCGCTGCTGCCGAGCGGCACCAGCCAAGCCTCGCCCGCGGCGTCGCGGCGGAAGCTTCGGCGCTCGGCGTCGGCGATCGGCATCGCCTCGAGCGCGACGTCGACGCGCCGTCCGTGCCGCGCGCCCCAGCCGAGGAAGCGCGCGACGCTGCGGCGGATCTCGGAGGGCTCGGTGCGGTTCGAGATCACCGTCAGCCCGTCCAGCACCGTCGCCATCCGGTCGGCGACGCTCACGTCCGTCGGGAACCAGCTCGGCACCGCCGCCGCGAGCGGCATGTCCAGGAGAGGCTTGAGGCGCTCGAGCCGATCGAGCAGCCGCTGCGCCTCCGCGCCGGGATCGGGGACGTAGATCCAGAGCCGGTCGGGCGCGCGCTCCACGAGGACGCCTTTGATCTGCGCCTCGCGCGGCATGCCCGCGTTGTAGTCCGAGAGCGCCGCGGCCGCGCGCGCGAGCCTGGCGCCGTCGCCGTCGTCGATCAGCATCGCCCAGACCGCGATGCCGCGCTCGCCCGCGGCAGCGATGAAGCCCGCGAGCGCCTGCGGATCGGCAAGCCCGTGCTCGCCCACGGGCACGTCGGCGTAGAGCCTCGTGATGCCCCAGTGCTGCGCGCGCGTGAAGAGCGTCGCGGGGTCCTTCATCCAGAGCGCGGCGTCGCGCGCCCAGGCCGCGCGATAGGGCGGCACGGCGGTCTTCGCCTCGAGCACGAAGGCGCCGAGCGCGAGATGGCCACCCTCGGCGGGACAGAGCATCTCGAATTCGAGCGGCGTGTCCGAGGGGAGCTCCGCGGGCAGCGGCACCTGCGCCTCGGTCGTGGTCTCGGCGGTCTTGAGCTTCGTGAGGAGGCGCGGCTCCTCGCTGCCTCCCGCCCGCATCACCGCCAGACGGAAATTGTGCTCGGCCGAATGCACGAGGCGCAGGCTCATGCCGGGGATGGGCGGCACCCTGACCGCGCCGAGAGCGAAGCCCGCTTGCTCGGCGCCGGGCGCGCAGTCGAGGACGGTCTGCTCGCCGTCGGCGGAGAGTTTCGCTCGCTCCGAGGAGCCGAGAAGGCGCGGCGCCGAGATCGTGCGCAAGTCCGCGCCCGGCACGAGATAAGGCGGCGGCGCCGTCGCAGAGGCCGGGGAGATCGCGACCTCCAGGATCGAGAAGCCGCCCTCGCCGGTCCGGCCGGTCACGGCGATCGCGTCGGGCTCCGGCGCATTGGCGGGGCGCCGCGGCGCCGGGACGGCTGCGAGCACCTCGTTCGGCTCCACCGGCAGCGTGATGACCGTGCAGTCCGCACTCGTCGGCCGCGCGGCGGAGACCGCGACCGTCTCGCTCCCGGCCCCGCCGGTGCAGCGTGAGAGAAAGGACCGTGCCTCCGCCGGAGGCGCGCCGAGCCCGATGGCGGCGGCGATCGCAACACCAAGAATCCAGCCTAGGGCCGGTGATTTTCGGGGATCGAGCAAGGAACGCGGATGCCCTTGGAATGGTCGGCGAGGCCGGCTGGAGCCTAGCGACTGGGCAATCGGCTGCCTAGTTTTATTCCAAGCCCACGACGGCGAGAGGATTAACGAATCCCGCGTTTTCCGCGGCTGACGGGGCGCCTTGACGGGTCCGAGGATTCTCTACAGTGTGCAAAATCTCAGCATCGGAGGGGTAGCATGGCGAAGAGCGCTTTTCGGCAGGCCCTCGAGGCCGCCATTCAGCAGCGGCATTCCAAGGTGCATCCCTGGAGCGACGCTTGGGTCAACGGCCGTCTGAGCCGCGAGCTGCTTGGCGAGTGGACGAAGCAGCATTTCCACTACGTCAGCCATTTCTCCGAATGGCTCGCGACCGTCTTCGGCAACTGCCCGGCGGACGACGTCCGGCACTTCCTCGCGGAGAACATCTTCGAGGAGGAGGGCTTCGCCGCGGGCCAGGGCTTCCCCGCCGTGCGCCACACCGACCTGCTGCTGGACTTCGGCGAGCATTGCGGGATGAGCCGCAAGGAAATCCTCGACGCGCAGACGAACGGCGAGCTGCTGCCGGAGACCCTGGGACTCCAGAGCTGGTGCTACCGCCAGGCGCAGCGCCCCTATGTCGAGGCGCTCGCGGGCCTGCTGGTCGGGCTCGAATCCCAGGTGCCGCAGATCTACTCCCGCACGACGCCGCCGCTCATCGAGCAATACGGCTTCACCGAGGAGGAGGTCGTGTTCTTCCGCCTCCACATCGTCGCCGACACCGAGCACGGCGAGCGCGGCTTCGAGATCCTGGAGCAGCACGCGACCACCGACGAGCAGAAGGAGAGCTGCATCCGCCTCGTCCGCGAGGCCACGATGATGCGCCGGCTCTATCTCGACGGCCTCTACAACAAGTTCCTGGCGCGGCCGCAGGCGCAGGCGGCGGAGTAGCCGTCGCCGATCGCGCGATGATCACCTACCAGACGCTGAGCCTCGCCGAGGCGAACCTGATCCTCGACGCCGCGCAGAAGAAGGCCGAGGAGATCGGCGTGCCCGAGGTGCTCTGCGTCGCCGATCCCGCGGGCTATCCGATCGCGCTCCGCCGCCTCGACGGCGGCAAAGTCACGAGCGTGCAGATCGCCATGAACAAGGCCTTTACCGCGGCGGGCCACCGCAAGCCCACGCACAGCTACAAGAACGCGCTTCCCGGCGAGGAGGCCTTCGGCATCTTCACGCAGCACGAGGGCCGCTTCACCGTCTTCGTCGGCGGCTTCCCGATCGTCGTCGACGGCAAGGTCGTCGGCAGCGTCGCCGCCTCTGGCGGCAACGGCGAGCAGGACATCGCGGTCTGCGAGGCCGGAATCGCCGCCTTCGTGAAGCACCTCGGCAAGTGAGGCCATGACCGAGGCCTCGCCGGCGGCGGCGCTCTACACGCGGCCCGAGGCCTTCCAGCGCGAGCGTCGCAGCATCTTTCAATCGGCTTGGCTGCTGCTCTCTCGCGCGGCCCTGCTGCAAAAGCCCGGAGATTGGGTGGCCCAGACCCTCGGCGGCTGGCCCGTTTTCGCGATCGCAGGAACCGAGGGCGCGCCCGCCGCCTTCCGCAACGTCTGCCGGCACCAGGGCCTTCCCCTCTTCGACACCGGCAGCGGAAATTGCGAGCAGATCCGGTGCCGCTATCACGGCTGGACCTACGACACCGCGGGCGCCTTCGTAACGGCGCCGCCGGCTGTGGCGCCCCCCGATCCGCAGGACCCTCTGCACCGGCTCGAGCGCGTCGCCGCGGCCTCGCGCCACGGCCTGCTCTTCGTCCATCTCGGAGCTTCGCCGCCTCCGCTCGGCGGGACATCCGATCCGCTCGCCGATCTCGGGCTCGATCGCCTGGGTTTCGCGGGCGAGGCCGTCACCGACATCGACGTCAACTGGAAGCTCGCGTTGGAAGAGGCGCTTGCGCGGCCGCCGGCCGGTGTCGAGCGGCGCCTGCAATGGCCTAGCCTGATCGTCGACGCCGCCGCCGGCGGCGTGGTGCTGCATCAAGTGGTGCCGCGGGCCTTTCTCCGGACGCGCATCCATCATCACTGCTACGGCGCGGCGGACAGCGCTGCCGTCGCTGCGGAGGCGGCGGCGCTGAAGCGCGAGTGTCTCGCGGCGCAGACGGAGCTGCAGCGCGGTGCAATGCCGGCTTTTCCCGAGAGCGCCGCACTCCGCGAATTCCGGGCGGCGCTTCGCGCGCTCGATCCCAAGGGAACTGCATGAGTCTCTGATAACGACGGGGGAAACATGAGTTGGACGTGCGTTCGAGCCGGCATTCTCGCGCTGGCCGGGCTGCTCGCCGCAGCAGGCATCGGCTCCGCCAAGGAGCAGAAGATCGGCGCGCCGCCGGAAGCCAGCAACATGTCGCAGGTGGGCTACAACGATCTTCAGGCGCGGAGCGCCTATCAGCCGACGATCCACCAGCAGAGCGGCCGCTGGATCGCTTATGTCGGCCATCACGGCGGCACGCCCGAGGAGCCGAAGCCGCTCAACCCGCTCACGGGACAGCGCGAGTTCAACGGCACTTCGCTCATCGACGTGACGGACCCGCGGCATCCCAAGTATCTCGCACACATCCCCGGCGAGGAGGGGCAATACGAGGCGGGGGGCGCGCAGATGGTGCGCGTCTGCGACGGCAAAGACCTCCCCAAGGGCGACCCCAAGAAGGTCTATATGCTCCGCACCTTCGGGAATTCCGCCCACGAAATCTGGGACACCAGCGATCCCGCGAAGCCCGTGCTCCTCGCGCGCATCGACGGGATCAAGGGCACGCACAAGAACTGGTGGGAATGCGACACGGGGATCGCCTATCTCGTCTCCGGCGTGCCGGGCTGGCGCACCACGCGCATGACGCAGGTCTACGACCTCTCCGATCCCGCGCATCCCGTCTTCATCCGCAACTTCGGCCTGCCGGGGCAGCAGCCCGGCGCCACCGGCAATGTGCCGACCTCGCTGCACGGGATGATCTCGACGGGGCCCAAGGGCAATCGCATCTATTTCGGCTACGGCACGAACCAGGGCGGCGTGCTGCAGATCGTCGATCGCGAGAAGCTGCTGAAGGGGCCGGCGGAGCCGACGCCGGAGAACCTCCTCTATCCCCAGGTGGCGCGGCTCGACCTCTCGCTCTCCTACGGCGCGCACACGACCTTTCCCGTGCTCGGCATGAAGCTCCCGGAGTTCGCGCACGACAAGATCGGCGGCACGCGCGACATCGTGGTCATTACGGACGAGCAGATCCTGAACGAGTGCGGCGAGGCGCGGCAGATGGTGTGGTTCGCCGACGTCACCGTCGAGAGCCACCCGATGATCGTCTCGAACTTCTATGTCCCCGAGGCGAGCGGCGACTTCTGCTCGCGCGGCGGCCGCTTCGGCACGCATTCCTCGAACGAGAGCATGACGCCGATCTATTACGGGAAGATCATGTTCTTCTCGCATTTCAACGCGGGCGTGCGCGCGGTCGACATCCGCAATCCGCTCCGGCCACGCGAGGTCGGCTATTTCATTCCCGCGATCACCAAGAACACGGACAAGCGCTGCGTCAAGGTCGATGGCAAGGACCGCTGCAAGGTCGCGATCCAGACCAACAACGTCGAGGTCGACGACCGCGGCTACATCTACATCGTCGACCGCGCCAATACCGGGATGCACATTCTGCAGCTGACCGGCGAGGCGCGGAAGATCGCGGGGCTGCCGCCGCTGAAGTGAGGGCGGCGGCTCAGCCCTGCGGCTCGAGCCCGTCGCTCACCTTGACGTTCTCGGGGACGAGCTCGAGGCCCGCACCTTTGGCCTCGAGCTCGACGAGCGCCGCGAAGTCGCAGTCGGTGTAGCCGTGCCCGATCAAGGTCTGCACGATCTCGCGCGTCGCCGCCGCGATCGGCATGGGGACGCCGAGCTCGTGCGCGGCCTCGAGCCCGAGGTCGAGGTCCTTGCGCAGGAGCGGCGGCGTGAAGGTCGCGGCGAAATCGAGATTCACGTAGGCTGGCGTCTTGTAGCGCGAGAAGGTCGAGCCCATGACGCTGTCGTTGATGAAGGAGAGGAAGGCGTGGCGCGGCACGCCGTTCTTCTCCGCGAGCACCGTGATTTCCGCGAGCGCTTGCGCGACGATGCCGAGATAGACGTTGTGGCAGATCTTGACGATCCGCGCGCGCTCGCCCTCGCCGACGTATGAGACGCCGCGGCCGAAGATCTGCAGGTAGGGCGCCACTTCATTGTACGCCTGCTGCGGCCCCGAGACGACGACGCTGAGCTTCCCCGCCCGCACGACCTTGGGGTTGCCGCTGACGGGGGCGCAGAGGAAGGCGGCGCCGCGCTCCGCGAGCTTCGCGCGCGCCTCGGCCGAGCTGCTCTCGGAGACGGTCGAGCTGTCGATGACGATGCGCGGCGCATGGCCCGGGCGCGAGAGCAGGCCCTTGGGGCCCGAGATCACTTCCAGGAGGTCCTTCGACTCCGCGACGATCACAAAGACGATGTCGCAATCCGCGAGCTCGGCGATGCCGTCGACGACGCGGGCGCCCCGCTCGGCGAGCGGCTCGGCCTTGGCGCGCGTGCGGTTGTAGACCGCGAGCTTCTTCCCGGCCTTGAGCAGGCGCTCCGCGATCGCAAAGCCCATGCGTCCCGCGCCGATCCAGCCGATCCGATGTTCCGCCATGTCCGTCCTCTCAGAAACCGTGCAATGAATTCGAAGGCGCGGCATCCTAGGGGAAGCGCCGGGCCGCCACAATCGCCCGCGCGGCAGGGAGATGCGGCCATGCCCCAATCGACCCCCTCGCTCACTCGGACGCACGAGGTCTTCAACCAGCCGCCGCCGCTCGCGGATTACAACCTCTTCTCGACCGACCGGGCGCTCGGCGAGGCCGTGGCACGGGAAGGTGCCGGCTGGGCGATCCGCGAGCTTACGGAATTGGGCGCGACCCTCGGCCGGCCGGAGACCATCGAGAGCGGCTTTGCCGCGAACACCAACCCGCCGCAGCTCCGCGCCTTCGACCGCTACGGCAACCGCCGCGACGAGGTCGTGTTCCATCCCGCCTATCACGAGATGCTGGGGCTCGCGGTCGCAGCGGGACTGCACAGCTCGCCCTGGGCGACGCCGCGGCCGGGGGCGCATGTCGCGCGCGCCGCGGGCTTCTACATGCTGACGCAGATCGAGAGCGGCGTCTGCTGCCCCATCGCCATGACCTACGGCTCGGTGCCGACGCTGCGTCGCGAGGCGCCGCTCGCGGCGGAATGGCTGCCGCGGATCTTCTCCCGGCGCTACGACCGCGCGTTCCGCCCGGCGGCGGAGAAGACCGGCGCGCTCCTGGGTATGGGGATGACCGAAAAGCAAGGCGGCTCCGATCTGCGCGCCAACACCACGCGTGCGGTACCCAGCGGCGAGGGCCACGGCATTCATCGCATCACCGGCCACAAATGGTTCATGTCGGCGCCGATGTGCGATGCCTTTCTTGTATTGGGGCAGGCGCCGAAGGGGCCGAGCTGCTTTCTGGTCCCGCGCTGGACGCCGGAGGGCGCGCTCAATGGGCTCCGCTTGCAGCGGCTCAAGGACAAGCTCGGCAACCGCTCGAACGCGTCCTCCGAGGTGGAGTTCGTGGAGGCCTGGGGCGCGCTCGTGGGCGAGGAGGGCCGCGGCATCCCCATCATCATCGAGATGAGCAACCTGACGCGCCTAGATTGCGCGATCGGCACGGCGGGACTGATGCGGCAGGCGGTGGCGCAGGCCGCCCATCACGCAAGGCATCGAACTGCCTTCCAGAAGCATCTGGTGGATCAGCCCTTGATGGCGAACGTGCTCGCGGATTTGGCGCTCGAGGCGGAAGCCGCATGCGCGCTAGCGCTCCGTCTCGCCCGCGCCTATGACGGCGAGGATGCCGTGCTCCGCCGCCTCATCACGCCGGTCGCGAAATACTGGATCTGCAAGCGCGGGCCCGCCGTCGCGGTCGAGGCGCTGGAGGCGCTTGGCGGCAACGGCTACGTCGAGGAGAGCATCATGCCGCGGATCTACCGCGAGATGCCCGTCAACTCCGTCTGGGAGGGTTCCGCAAACATCATCTGTCTCGACGTGCGCCGCGCGATGACGCGCGAGGCCGGCAGCGTCGATGCCTTCCTCGCAGAGACCGGCCGCGCCCGCGGCGGTCATCCACGGCTCGACCGCTTCCTCACGACGCTCGAGACCGAGCTGCGCGCCGTCCAGCAAGAACCGGAGGGTCTCGCGCGCCGCATGGTCGGCCGCATGGCCGTGGGGCTCGAGGCGGCGCTCCTGGTGCAGCACGCGCCGCCCGCAGTCGCCGACGCCTTCTGCGCGGGCCGGCTCGAGAACGAGGCCGGCGGCGCCTTCGGCACGCTGCCTGGGGGAATCGACGCGCGGGCGATTGTCGAGCGGGCGGCGCCGCAATAAGTCACTGCTTTCGAGGCAAGTCGAATGGAACAGGCTCAAAGCTCGGCAATCGCGCGGTGGGTCACGGCGGCGGGGCTTGCGGGGAAGCCGGAAACCGCCATGCTCGCGGGTTTCTGCGAGCGCGTCGCCGCCGTGGGGTTGCCGCTCGCGCGGGCGCTCGTCGTCATCGACACCTTGCACCCGATCCACGAGGGGCGCGTCTTCCGCTGGCGGCGCGACGGCGGCGCGGCGACGGAGGCGGAGTACGGCCGCACCAGCGAGGGACCGGCCGCCGAGGCGTGGCGGCGCTCGCCCTTCTACCGGATGCTGCAGACCGGAGCCGCCACACTCCGCCTCCGCGTCGACGCGGAGACCGCCGCGGAATTCCCGAGCATCGCGGATTTCCACGCCGAGGGGATGACCGATTACCTCGCGATCGTGAATCGCTTCGCCGAGGCGGGGATCATCGGCGAGATGGATTGCGTCTATTCGTCCTGGCTGACCGACGCGGCCCGAGGC
>DATKNV010000099.1:0-6389 GCA_035541215.1 Allostellaceae bacterium
AGGGTGAGGGTAGCTACCGCCTGATCTCTTCTTCCCGATACCCCTGCACGTAAAGCAGCGCCGTCAGGTCGGCGTGATCGATGCGGTGGCGGGCGCGCTCGACCACCGCGGGCTTCGCATGGAAGGCGATGCCGAGCCCCGCCGCTTCGAGCATCGGGAGATCGTTGGCGCCGTCGCCGACCGCGAGCGTCTCCGCGAGCGGCATCCCGCGGTCGGCGGCTAGCATGCGGAGCGCCGCAAGCTTCGCCTCGCGTCCGAGCACGGGCTCGCGCACGCTGCCGGCGATCTCGCCGCCGTCGAGCGCGAGCTCGTTCGCGATGTCGAGATCGAAACCGAGCTCCGCGCGCACGCGCCCCGAGAAGACGCGGAAGCCGCCGGAGACCAGCGCCGTGAAGGCGCCGTTCCCGCGCATGGTCGCGACCAATTCCCGCGCTCCCGGGTTCACGCGGATTCGCCGCGCGGCCTCCTCGAGCGACGTCGCGGGCTTGCCGCGCAGGAGCGCCACGCGCTCGCGGAGCGCCGCGGCGAAATCGATCTCGCCGTTCATCGCACGCGCCGTCACCTCCGCGATGTGCGGGCCGAGCTCGAGAATCTCCGCGAGCTCGTCGAGCATCTCGTTGGCGATCACCGTCGATTCCATGTCCGCGAGGAGGAGCCGCTTGTGCCGCCCACCCAGCGGCTGCGCCACCAGGTCGAGGGGGACGCCGTCCATCTGCTGCCGGAGCGCTGCGCGCACGGCGGTCTCGGCCTGCTCGGGATCGAGATTGCCGAATGGAAGATCCACCGCGCGCTCCGGCGCGAGCCATGCCATCGACTCGAGATCGGCGCCGAGCCGCCAGAGCGCCTCGACCGCGACGCTCCGCACACCTTCCCAAGGCCCTTCAAATCCGGGTCCCGCCACGAAGGTCAGAACGCTCTCGGCCATGCCGCGGTTATCGGCGATGGGCGACGGGAAGGCAAGCGCAGGCTATGATCGGACGCATGGCAGAGCCCTCCCGCGCCCGCCTCATCGCCGCCGAGCCGCAGCTCTTCGTCTCCGACATCGGCGCGGCCTGCGCGTTCTTCAGGGATAAGCTCGGCTTCGCCGTCAAATTCCTCTACGGCGAGCCGCCCTTCTACGGCCAGGTGATCCGCGACGGCGCGGCGCTCAATCTGCGCCACGTCGACGCCCCCGTCTTCGACCGCGAGCTCCGCGCGCGCGAGGATCTGCTGTCGGCGGCGATCACCGTCGACGACATCGCCGGTCTCTACAAGGAGTTCCGTTTCCGCGGCGTCGTCTTCCATCAGCCGCTGCGCGTCGAGCCCTGGGGCGCACGCACCTTCATCGTCGCCGACCCCGACGGCAATCTCCTGCTCTTCGCGGGAAGCGGCGAAGACGCTAGTGCAGGAGCACCACGCGTCCCCTGACCTTGCCGCCGGTCTTGAGGTCGCTGAGGGCCTGGCTCGCCTGATCGGCCGGGCGGGTCTCGACGGGGATCGGCGGCACTTTGCCCGCCTGCACGAGCGCCATCAGCTCCTTGAGGTCGTCGAGGGTCCCGACATAGGAGCCTTCGACCGTCATCATCTTGAAGGGGAAGAGCACGGTGGAGAGCGGCGCCGCGCCGCCGTAGAGCCCGACCATCACGAGCTTGCCGCCCTTGCGCAGCACGTTGACGCCGAATTCCATGGTCTTGGGCGAGCCCACGAAGTCGATCGCCGCGGCGGCACCGCCGCCCGTCGCCTCCATCACCTGCTTCACGGCGTCGGGGGCGGCATTGTCGATGGTGGCGACGGCGCCCATCTGGCGCGCATGCGCGCGCTTCTGCGCGTCGATGTCGGCGACGACGACCTTGCCCGCGACCGCCGCCTTGGCGATGTGGACCGCGCTCCCGCCGACGCCGCCCGCGCCGATGATGACGAGGTGATCCTCGCCGCCCAGGCGCTCGCGCGTCTTCTTGAGCGCGGAGAAGGCGGTGATGCCGGAGCAGGTATATGTGGCCGCGAGCGCCTGCGGCACGCCCGCGTGCTCCACGAGATAGCGCGCGTGCGGCACGATCACGTGCGTGCCGTAGCCGCCGGCGCGGCGCGTGCCGAGCGTGCGCGGCGTCGGGCACAGCAGCTCCTCGCCGCGCCGGCAGACCGCGCATTGCCCGCAGCCGATCCAGGGATAGACGACGCGCTTGTCGCCGACCTTGACGCCGCTCGCGCTCGGCCCGACCGCCGCCACCACGCCCGCGATCTCGTGCCCCATGGTGAAGGGGAGCTTCACGCCGCGCGATTCCAGCGTCACCTTGTCGCCGCCGCCGAGATCGAAGTATCCGTCCCAGATGTGGACGTCGCTGTGGCAGACGCCCGCGGCCTCGACGCGCAGCAGCACCTCCTCGCCCTTGGGCTCGGGGTCCGGATACTCGCGGGCTTCCAGCGGCTTCCCCCATTCGACGATCTGCATCGCGCGCATCGGGCGTTCTCCTCTCTGTCGATTGCCGCAACGGTAGGGCGGATTTTCTTGGAGGGGAAGCCATGAGACTCCCTCTCCCACCGAAGGTGGGAGAGGGTTGGGGCCCATCGCGAAGCGATGGGAGGGTGAGGGTGCCTCCTCGGCTCGCACCCTCACCCTCCCGCGCTGCGCGCGGGCCCCACCCTCTCCCGTCTTCGACGGGAGAGGGATAAACATCTCCCATGCCGCCTGCTCCCATCCTCCTGATCGCCGGCCCGACCGCCTCGGGGAAGTCGGCGCTCGCGCTTGCGGTGGCGGAGGAGCTCCGCGGCACCGTCATCAATGCCGACAGCATGCAGGTTTATCGCGATCTCGCGATCCTCTCGGCGCGGCCGGGCGCGGCGGAGATGGCGCGTGTGCCGCATCGGCTCTATGGCGTGCTCGATGCAAGCGAGGCCTGCTCGGCGGCGCGGTGGCGCGACATGGCGGTGGCCGAAATAGAGAGCGCGCAGGCGGAGGGACGGCTGCCGGTGCTCGTGGGCGGGACGGGGCTCTATTTCCGCGTGCTATTGAAAGGCCTGGCGCCGGTGCCGGAGATACCCGCTGCGGTGCGTGCCGCAGCACGGAAGCTTCACAAGGAGATCGGCGGCGCGCGGTTTCACGCGGCACTCGCGGAGAAGGATCCGGCGGCGGCGGCAAAGCTCCATCCCTCGGACTCGCAGCGGCTCGTCCGCGCCTACGAGGTCGTGACGGCAACCGGACGGACGCTCGCGGAGTGGCAGCGCGGTGGCGCCGAGGGTATGAGCCGGCCAGCTGCGGCGGTGTTGCTGTTGCCGCCGCGCGAAGTGCTCTACCCCGCGATCGACCTGCGCTTCGCGGCGATGGTGCGGAAAGGCGCGCTCGAGGAGGTGCGGGCGCTCCTCGCGCGGGGGCTCGCGCCGGACCTTCCGGCCCTCAAGGCGGTGGGGGTGCCGGAGCTTGCACGGCATCTCCGCGGCGAGATCGGCCTTGAGGCCGCGATCGCGCTGGGACAGCAAAGCTCCCGTAAATACGCCAAGCGCCAGATGACTTGGCTCCGGCACCAAATGCCGGCCACTCCCGACTTCAGGGTCCTCCGTCTCGCCGCGCAATATTCGGAAAGTTTGTTACCGGAAATATTTTCATTTATTCGTCAGTTTGTGTGGGACCGTTACACTTCCCATACCTAGTGACAAAGGGTATGGTGACGGAGGGAGGCTCGCATGAGCTTCCTCCCGCTCCATACTTTCGCGCCATTTGGGCGCGTTCCGCGAGATTGGATGATGTTGGTACTTAAAAGCTTCTTTGATGAGAGCGGCAAGGAAGACGATCCGAACCTCTCGGCGTGCTCTGTGGCTGGCTATGTCACGGAGGTGGGCGTTTGGGAGGCGTTTGAGCGGCGTTGGAGAGGCGCCCTCGACCTCTTCGAGGTGCCGTATTTTCACATGAAGGAATTTGGGGCGCCAAATGGCCCCTACGCAAAATGGCGAGAAGGCCGCGACGGAGAACGCGAGGACTTCCTGAAAGCCCTAATTTCCGTGATCGAAGGATGCGCCCTGACGGGGATTGGTTCCCTTGTGCGATTGACCGATTTGCGCCGATTCAATCGTGAATTTGGCACGAGGCTCGATGCCTATGCATTATGCATCTACGGCTGTTTTTTAGAGTTGCGGGAAATGTTTCCGCACGCGCAAATGCAAATGGTGGTGGATGGTTTTCCCGGGGTCTCCTCGAAAATCGAAGCGGCAAGACAATACGCGGCGTCAGACGGTTACTATCGTGAGATAGGCCCCTACGTCGCCAAACAGTTGACCGTTACTCCGTTGGCCGAAGGAATCACATTTCGTTGCGTTCTTCCAATTCAGGCCGCCGATTTCGCCGCATGGGAAATTAGGAAAAGCAGTGAGCGGAAGAATGAATGGTTTGAATTCATAAGACCCGCTGTTCCCCCTGAAAATCGGCAGTCCAGCATGCTGAACTGGACGATATTGGACGGGGTCAAGAAGCGGGGGAAATTCGATATACCCGGCGATTTGGAGCGAAAATCGCTCCAGGCATTACAAAAGGCTGCCCGGATCGACGGCCCCTATTGGGATTACGACATTCTTGTTGCCGCCCACAAGGCTAGGGGCGGCGCCTGGGGCGGCGCGCCCCGGAAGAAGCGCTCTCGCGGGAAGTTGTCATGAGCCGCCCAAAGGCTCGGTCGAAATCCTTCGGGTCATCGCTCGCCTGCACTTTGCGCGCGGCTTCAAGGAAGCGCTTGTATTCCTCGCGGTCGCTGCGCGCGGCCTTCGGTTTCATTTTTTTGGGCATTGGGACTCCATTTAAATGAGAAAGCGGCTCAAGGCTGCTCTTCCTTTCGCCTCTCAACCCCCCTTGGTCTTGCGAAAGGTCGGAGTTTGGGAGGAAGAGGGATTTTATGAGCTTTCCACTCCCGCAAAAACCAATGAACAACGGTCATCGCTTCCGAATCTGTCAACTCGAAAGCGATGGGTACGCGTTTCCCGTTCTCGACGGAGAGGAGATGTAATCGAAATCCAGTTTTGGTCCGACCCAAGGTTATCCGCTTATTCATGAGGGATTACTCCTCCATAAATGGCAGTCGCATTTGGCGGGGATCAAATCTGCGCTCACTGGCTCGCATTCGCTTGGCCTTTGGACGCTTACGCGCTCCTTGCGCTACGAGTTGTTTCATAAGTGAGCCGCCTGCCTTTCGCGCCCTTGAGGGCAATCGAAGCCCGCGCCGCGTCATCAACCCCAAGCGCCTCGCGATGCGAATACCTATGGCCGAATTCGGTCAGGTAACGCTGCAAGTGGGCCTCACTCACCCCGTGATAAACACCCATGATCCCGCGCTTCAAAATCGCAAAGAATCCCTCGACGGTATTGGTGTGGACGATCCCGCGCACATATTCGCCGTCGCCGTGGTTCACGCTGTCCCGGAAATAACCACGCGCGGCCTGACGAGTGGTGTGGCTCTCATCCGAGAAGACGGTGCTATCGGGCACCACATGCTTCTGGACGACTTCGCGCAGATTGGCTCCCGTGACATTCGGGACGTGGAATGCGCGGGCCTTCCCATTTCGCTCAACCAGCGCAAAGACCGGAGCCTTGGCAACGTCATAACCGCGCCCTTGGCCACGCTCGCCAAGATGCCGGTTCTTTGCCTTGCCCCCGATGAAGGTTTCGTCGATCTCGACGGGCTCCCCGGAGCCGCCCATGGGCTCGTCACTATCCTTCATGATCTCCCGAATGCGATGGGTCAGGTGCCATGCGGTTTTCATGGAGCATTGAAGCATCCGCTGAACCTGACGGGTGCTAATCCCCTTCTTGCTGGCATTCATCAGGTGGATGACCTGAAGCCAAAGATGCAGCGGAAGGTGGGAGGACTCAAAAATCGTCCCCTGACGCACCGTGAAGGGCTTCCTGCACTCGTAGCACTTGCGGAGCCCGGCCCGCGTGGTCTTGCCCTCAAGGCGCCCTATGCGCGCCGTATCCGCATTCCCGCAGTGGGGGCACGTCGGGCCATGCGGCCAAAGGTGGCTCTCGACGTAGGCAAAAGCCGCTTCCTCGTTCTGGAAATGGGGGGCGTTAAGTACCGACTGGGCCATGGCTTCTCTCCTGTGGCCCCTATCATACCTATTGCGCTAGGTATGTCAAGTGTAACGTTCCCGTTTGTGTTGACCGCCCCGGTTTCCTCTGGCTAGTTTGGCCCCTTCGCTCGGGACGGGAGGCATGCGGCGACACCTCGGCCCCTATCGGGGACGGGGTTAACGCCGCGTCCCGCGCGACCTGTCTCGTTCCCTGCAACTCGAGGAGAGGTGTCATGTCGGCAGCGGCGATGCCTGGTGCGGAAATGGTCATCAAGGCTCTGGTGGACCAGGGCGTTGATGTCGTTTTCGGCTATCCCGGCGGCGCGGTATTGCCGATCTACGACGCGCTCTTCAAGCAGAAC
>DATKNV010000100.1:0-8141 GCA_035541215.1 Allostellaceae bacterium
CGCCGCGATGATCCTCGGCGACGAACATCTTGCGCAGCGCGCCGGCATTGCCGCCGATGTCCTTTAGCGCGACCGTGCCGACGATGCGATCGCCCTCGGCCGCCACCCAGAACTCGCCGCGGCCGTCGCGGTAGAAGCCGGGAATGTCCAGCAAATCCGGCTGATCCCCCGCGGTGATCGTGAAGCCGAATTCCTCGCGCTGGATCTGCAGGATCAGCGCGACGATGCCGGCGGCGTCGCCGGGATCGAAAGGACGGATCGCCGGTGCCATTGCTTTTTCCACGCTGGAACTTACCAGGGCCGATCCAAATATGACCAGCCGTGTCGGGAGAGACGATCGCGGCTAAGGCCGATGTCTCTGAGCATGTGCTCGCCGAAGCCGCGAAGCTCCCGCCGGTCGCGCAAGCACGCGCGGAGAGCGAGAAGCGCCCGCCATAGCGCAAGAATCGCCGCTCGGCCGCGCGTCCTCGCGCGCCCAGGCGCTGCGGCGATTGCGAGCGAGGCCGGCGCCGGCTCAGAGGTAAAGGGGGTGGCTCGGACTCCGTCGGGTGGCGGACTTCTCATGGTGCTCCTCCTGTCGGGCTCGCGGGCCGAGCCGGTCGGAGGAGGTTCCAGATATGCGAAAGGCCCCGACGCGACCGGCGGGGCCTTTGAGTTGGGTTTGCCTGCTAGACGAACTCAGCGCGTGCATGCCCCCTCGGCCCCCGGATGGAAGCTCGAACGGCGGCGTACGCGAAAAGAGACGGTCGTGCCGAGTGCGCTCATGGCAGCGCGGACATTAGAGAGCGCGTTGAACCGCGTCAATGCGCGAGCGCCCAAGGCGGATCAACTCGCCTTCACCAGCACGTAGGAGCCGGGCGCGTTCTCGATGGGGGCGAGGCGGCCGTCACCGGGCTTGCGCGCGGGAACCTCGCCGCCGGCGTATTTGCCGATCCACTTCTCCCAGGCGGGCCACCAGGAATCCGCATGCTGCTTGGCGGTCTCGAGCCATTCCTCCGGCGTCGACGGGTTCTTCGCGTTCTGCCAGTGACCGTACTTGCTGCGGCCGGGCGGGTTGACGACGCCGGCGATGTGGCCGGAGGCCGCGAGGGTGAACTTGACCGGGCCCTTGTAGATCTGCGTCGCGGAGTACGTGGATTTCCAGGGTGCGATGTGGTCCTCGCGCGTCGACAGGAGAAAGCTCGGCGTCGCAACGCGCGTGAGGTCGATGGGGACGCCCGCGAGCGAGATGCCGCCGGGCACCACGAGCTTGTTTTCCTGGTACATATTGCGGAGATAGAAGCTGTGCATCGCCGCGGGCATGCGCGTCGAATCGGAATTCCAATAGAGGAGATCGAAGGGGAAGGGCTCCTTCCCCAGGAGATAGTTGTTCACGACGAAGGACCAGATGAGGTCGTTCGCGCGCAGCATGTTGAAGGTGGTGGCCATGTCCGAGCCCTCGAGGAAGCCCTGCTGCTTCATGCGGGTCTCGAGGTAATGGAGCTGCTCCTCGTCGATGAAGACCGAGAGCTCGCCCGCCTCCTTGAAGTCGACGAGGGCGACGAAATAAGTGGCGCTCGCGAAGCGGTCGTCGCCCTTCGTCGCCATGTAGGCGAGCGTCGAGGCCAGGAGCGTGCCGCCGAGGCAATAGCCGATGACGTTCGCCTCGCGCTCGCCGGTCGCGGCTTCCATCGCCTCGAGCGCGGCGAGCGGCCCCTCGATCATGTAGTCCGCAAAGCTCTTCTGCGCGAGCCGCGTGTCCGGATTGACCCAGGAGATCACGAAGACCGTGTGGCCCTGGTCGACCGCCCATTTGATGAAGGAGTTCTCGGGCCGGAGATCGAGGATGTAGAACTTGTTGATCCAGGGCGGGATGATCAGGAGCGGCCGGCGCTTCACCCTTTCCGTCGTAGGCTCGTATTGGATGAGCTGGATGAGGTCGTTCTGGTAGACGACCTTGCCGGGGGTCACGGCGATGTTGACGCCGACCTTGAACTTCTCGAGGTCGGTCATCTTGATCATGAGCCGGCCCTTGCCGCGCTCGAGATCGTCGAGGAGGTTGTGCAGGCCCTTAACGAGATTCTCGCCGCCGCTCTCGATCGTGGTGCGCAGCACCTCGGGGTTGGTGAGCACGAAATTCGAGGGCGCGATCGCGTCGACGAATTGCCGGGTGTAGAAATCGACCTTCTTCGCGGTCTTGTCGTCGAGCCCCTCGACCTGCTTCACGGTCGACTGCATCCAGCGCGCGGTGAGGAGATAGCTCTGCTTGATGTAGTCGAAGACCGCGTTCTCCGTCCAAGCGCTGTCCTTGAAGCGGCGGTCGCTCGAGGGCGGCTCGATCACGGGCTCGGCCTCGCCGCCGAGCATGCGATGCGTCGTGGTCTGCCAGAGCTTCAAATAGTCCTGCCAGAGCGAGAGCTGCGCCTGGACGAGGCGCGCGGGGTCCGTCATCAACCGCTGGGTCATCTCCAGGAAGGCCTGGCCGATGTTGAGGGGATCGGCCATGCCGAGCCCGTCCGGCTGCTGGCGCTGGAGGAAATCGAGCACCAGGCGCTGGCTCCGCTCCGCGATTTCGGCGAGGTGACGCGAGAGCTCCACGGGGTCGGGAATGCGAATCTCAGGTCCCTGACCCCTGGGTTTCTGCCCGGAAGTATCTGTCATTAAAACGTCACCCTGTGCCTTCGGAGGAATTTTCGTGACGGCTGGCGGCCGATTGAATACACCGATCTCATACACCAGCGGGGCCCTGGCTGGCAGGCTCTATATGTGGTTCTCTCCGCCTGCTTGACCAAGGGCGGGGGGCAGGACAGGGACGGCGAGGCGATGGCGTATAGCAAGGTTTCCGAAGCACGTTCGGAGAGGATGCGGCTCAAACCGGCCACCGGGCTTGCGCTCGGCCTGCTGCTCGGGCTCGGCGGTTGCTCCGTGCCGAACTGGGCCAACCCGGTCGAGTGGTATCGCGATGCCACGGGCATCTCCAGCGGCGACACCACCGGCGAGGAACGTAATACGCAGAACCTCGATCAAGGCGGGAAGGAGCCTTACCCCAATCTCGCGAGCGTCCCGGCGCCGCCGACCAACGCGCTGAGCGCTGAGGAGCGCGACAAGCTCCGCAACAGCCTCGCGGCGGACCAGGCGAACGCGAAATATCTCGAGAACGGCGACCAATTGGTTCCGGCGCCGCCGAGCGCCGCGCCGAGCCCGACCTCGCCGCAGCGCCCGACGGCTCAGCCCACACCGCCGCCCGCGCCGCCTTCGCCCCCACCGGCGCCCTCGCCGCCACAGCCTTCGGCGGCCGCACCGCCCGCGCCGCCTCCGTCTCCTCCAGCGACGCCGCCGCAGCAGCGTGCTTCGGCACCGCCGCCGCCCAGCGCGCCGGCTCCTCCGCAAAGCGCGCCCCCTCGGACGCCGAGCGCACCGTCGCCGCCGAGCGCACCTCCTCCGCCGCAGACCGCCTCCGCTCCGCCGCCGCAAAGCAATGCGGCGCCGTCGGGCACGCTCATTCCTCAGGTCTCGGGCGTCCAGCGCGCGCCGGTGCGAGGCAGCGAGGCGCCGCCGCAGGAATCCCCGATGACGTCGCCGACGGTTCGCTCGGTGCCTCAGGGCGAGACGCCGCGGCCGGCACCGCCGCCGCCGCCCGGCGTTCGCCCGGAGGCGCCCGCGGCGCCTTCGCCCGCGCCGGCGCCGCAGCAAACGGCATCTTTGACGCCGCCCGCGAGCCCGCCCGCCTCGCCGCCCTCGGCGCCTTCCGGCCGCGGCTCCGAGGTCACCGTCACCGTCGGCTCGGTTACGCTGCAAGCCGGCAACAAGCTATCGCCCGGGGATCACGATCAGCTCGTCAGCGTCGCCCGACTCCGCCAGCAGAATGGCGGCATCATCCACGTCACGGGCTATTCGGTGCCGGGCGCTGGACGCGACGCCGTGAGCCAGCAGATGGCGGGATTCGGAGCGGCGCTCGAGCGTGCAAAAGCCGTGGCTCAGGCCCTGACGCAGGCGGGAGTGCCGACACAGTACGTCGTCGTCGGCGCGGTGCCGGCGCCGCCGGGGCAGTCCTCGAGCGTGGTCGAGCTCTCGCTCGAATACTAGGCGGCACGCGCGCGGTGTACCCGCCACAAAACAGTCGAAACTCCGGGGCCGCGGCGGTAAAAAGGGAGCGTCCTGCCGCACGCGCGCGGCGCATCGCAGTGAGCGCGTCCGTGAAACCGCCTCTCAAGATCGCCGTGGCCGGACTCGGCACCGTTGGTGCGGGAACGCTGCGTCTGCTGCAACGCAACGCCGACCTTCTCGAGGGGCGCGGCGGCCGTCGCATCGCGGTCGTGGCCGTCTCCGCGCGCGACAAGCGGCGCGAGCGGGGCGTCGATCTCACGGGCATCCGCTGGGTCGAGGACGCCGCGGCGCTCGCCGCCGACCCCGAGGTCGAGGCCGTGGTGGAAGTGATCGGCGGCTCCGACGGCGTGGCGCTCGCGGTCGTGCGCGCGGCGCTCCAGCGCGGCAAGCACGTCGTCACCGCGAACAAGGCGCTGATGGCGAAGCACGGCACCGAGCTCGCGCGGCTCGCGGAGGAGCGCGGCGTGGCGCTCGCCTTCGAGGCCGCGGTCGCCGGCGGCATCCCCATCGTCAAGACGCTGCGCGAGGGCCTCGCCGCCAACCACATCAACCGCGTCTACGGCATCCTCAACGGCACCTCCAACTACATCCTCAGCTCCATGCGCGAGACCAAGCGCGATTTCGCGGAGGTGCTCGGGGAGGCGCAGAGGCTCGGCTATGCCGAAGCCGATCCGAGCTTCGACATCGACGGCGTCGATGCCGCGCACAAGCTCGCGATCCTGACGTCCGTCGCGTTCGGAAGCGCCGTCGATTTCGCGGGCGTCCACGTCGAGGGCATCCGTCACGTCTCCGCGCTCGACATCGAATACGCGGAGGAGCTGGGCTTCCGCATCAAGCTCCTGGGCCTCGCGCGGCCGACCGAGCACGGGATCGAGCAGCGCGTTCATCCCTGCATGGTCCCGAAGAGCGCGCCCATCGCGCATGTCGAGGGCGTCTTCAACGCGGTGATGGTCGAGGGCGATTTCTGCGGCCGCATCATGCTGGAGGGGCGCGGCGCCGGCGCGGAGCCCACGGCCTCCGCGGTCGTGGCCGACCTCCTGGACATCGCGGCCAAGCGCTGGTCGCCGAGCTTCGCGGTCCCGGCATCGCGGCTCGAGGCGCGGCCGGCCTCGCCGATGGAGCGGCACATCGGAGCCTATTACATCCGCCTCATGGTGGTGGACCGGCCCGGCGTCATCGCGGACGTGGCGGCGGCGCTCCGGGACGAGCAGGTCTCGATGGAGGCGATGATCCAGCGGGCGCGCGCGCCGGGCGAGGCCGTGCCGGTGGTGCTCACCACCCACGAGACCGAGGAGGCGGCGATGCGGCGCGCGCTCGGGCACATCGATTCACTCTCGACGGTGCTGGAGCCGCCGCGCATGATTCGAATCGAG
This sequence comes from Allostellaceae bacterium, assembly GCA_035541215.1. Taxonomy (GTDB): domain Bacteria; phylum Pseudomonadota; class Alphaproteobacteria; order ATCC43930; family CGMCC-115725; genus DASZHJ01. The sequence continues at coordinate 5,460 of DATKNV010000100.1, forward strand.
TCTCTCTGAAGAGAGCAAACTCCGGGAGGAAGCATGACCGAAGCCGGATGGACCGATCGGAATTTGGCGATGGAGGCCGTGCGCGTCACCGAGGCGGCGGCGCTCTCGGCCTCGCGCCTCATGGGCCGCGGCGACGAGAAGGCGGCGGATCAGGCCGCGGTCGACGCCATGCGCCAGGCGCTGAACGCGCTCGCGATCGACGGCACCGTCGTGATCGGAGAGGGCGAGCGCGACGAGGCGCCGATGCTCTACATCGGCGAGAAGGTCGGCACGGGGCAGGGACCCAAGATCGACATCGCCCTCGATCCCTTGGAGGGCACGACGATCACGGCGAAGGGCGGCGCCAACGCGCTCTCGGTGATCGCGATGGCGGGGCAGGGCGGCTTCCTCAACGCGCCCGACGTCTACATGGACAAGATCGCGATCGGCGGCGGGCTCGGCGAGATCGTCGATCTCGACGAGACGGCCGCGGCCAACCTGAAGTCGCTCGCGAAGGCGAAGGGCGGCGAGGTCTCCGATCTCGTGGTCTGCATCCTCGACCGCCCGCGCCACGCCGAGCTCATCGCGAAGGTGCGCGAGGCGGGCGCGCGCATCCAGCTCATCTCCGACGGCGACGTCAGCGGCGTCATCGCGACCTCGCGGCCCGAGAGCGGCATCGACATGTACATGGGCTCGGGCGGCGCGCCCGAGGGCGTACTCGCGGCGGCGGCCTTGCGCTGCATCGGCGGGCACATGCAGGGCCGGCTCCTCTTCCGCAACGACGACGAGCGCGGCCGTGCGACGCGCCTCGGCATCGCCGATCTCAACCGGAAATACGGGCTCCTCGACCTCGCCAAGGGCGACGTGATGTTCGCGGCGACCGGCGTCACCAACGGCAGCATGCTCCAGGGCGTGCGGAGATTCCCCGGCGGCGCGGTCACGCACTCGATGGTGATGCGCTCCAAGACCGGCACCGTCCGCATCATCGAGGCGCAGCACAACTTCAAGCGCAAGACGCATTACGAGGCCTTCGCGCGGTGAGCGCGCGCGGCGTCTCGAGATGACCGAGCCCGCGGTCCTCGGCGTCGAGCGCTCGCTGAGCGGCCGGCGCTGGCGGCAGCGGACGGCCGACGATCGCCTGGGCTTGGCACTCGCGCAGCGCCTGGGCGTGCCGGAAATATTGGGCCGGGTGCTCGCGGGCCGCGGCGTCGAGCCCGAGAGCGCCGAGCGCTTCCTCAACCCGACGCTCCGCGAGCAGCTTCCCGACCCCAGCGGCTTCAAGGACATGGACGCCGCGGTTGCCCGTCTCGTGCGCGCGATCAAGGGCGGCGAGCTCATCGCGCTCTTCGGAGACTACGACGTCGATGGTGCGACCTCCGCGGCGCTGCTGCGGCGCTTCCTGGAGGCGGCGGGCGCGCGCGTCGTCGTCTACGTGCCCGACCGGCTCAAGGAGGGCTACGGCCCCAACGCGCCCGCGCTCCTCAAGCTCAAATCCGAGGGCGTTGCCGTGGCCGTCACCGTCGATTGCGGCATCACCGCGCATGCGCCGCTCGCGGCCGCTGCGGAGGCCGGGCTCGACGTCGTCGTGATCGATCATCATCTCGGCGAGCCGAGCCTCCCGCAGGCGGTCGCAGTGGTGAACCCGAACCGCCTCGACGAGCGGAGCCCGCACGGCATGCTCGCGGCGGTGGGCGTGGCGTTCCTCCTCGCGGTGGGCTTGAACCGCGCCTTGCGGCAGCAGGGCTGGTACGCGAGCAGGCCCGAGCCCGACCTGACGGAGCTTCTCGATCTCGTGGCGCTCGGCACGATCTGCGACGTGGTCCCCTTGACGGGTGTGAATCGCGCCCTCGTGCTGCAGGGACTCAAGGTGATGCAGCGCCTCGGCAATACCGGGCTCGCCGCCCTCGCGGCGGTCGCGGGCGTGGGCGAGCGGATCGACACCTATCACGCGGGCTTCATCCTGGGCCCGCGCGTCAATGCCGGGGGACGCGTGGGGCGCGCGGACGCGGGAACGCGGCTCCTCTCGACGGAGGATGCGGGCGAGGCCCGCGCGCTCGCGGAGGCGCTCGACCGCTGGAACACTGAGCGGCGCGCGATCGAGTCGCAGGTGCTGGAGGAGGCGATCTCGGCTGTCGAGCGCGAGGGCGCCGCGCTCCCCATCGCCTTTGCCGCCAGCGAGGGCTGGCATCCCGGCGTCATCGGCATCGTCGCGGGGCGCCTCAAGGACCGCTACAACCGCCCCGCCTGCGTGGTGGCGCTCGAGAGCGGCGTCGGCAAAGGCTCGGGACGCTCGGTCGCGGGCTTTGCGCTCGGCACGGCCGTGATCGCCGCGCGCCAGGCGGGATTGCTCGTCAACGGCGGCGGCCATGCGATGGCTGCGGGCTTCACCGTGGTGGAGGAGAAAGTGGGCGCTCTTCGCGATTTCCTCGCCGCGCGCGTTCATGCGGAGGCGGGGCCGGAGGGTCTCGTCCCCGAGCTCGGCGTCGACGGTGCGCTGATGCCGGCGGCGGCGACGCCGGAATTCGTGACGCAGCTCGAGCGCCTGGCGCCTTTCGGCGCGGGCAATGCCGAGCCGCGCTTCGCCTTCCCGGGCCTCCGCGTGATGCGCGCGGATCTCGTCGGCAGCGCGCATGTCCGCGTGATCCTCGGCGAGCCCGCGGGCGGCCAGCGTCTCAAGGCGATCGCCTTCCGGAGCCTCGACAC
>DATKNV010000101.1:0-2971 GCA_035541215.1 Allostellaceae bacterium
CGAGGCTCGCGAGCGTCGCCTCGGATTTCGCGAATTGGGGGTCGGGCTTCACCTGCCAGAGCCGCGAGCCCGCGATCGCATGCGCCACCATGAGCCGGAGCGCGACGCCGGGATGGTCCAGCAGGGCGTTCCGCACGGCCGCATGGCGGTGCAGATCGAGATAGGTCTGCATCGCGCTCGTGACCTCGGGCCGCGCGGAGGTGCGCGGCGACGCGTCCGGCTCCGCAGTGTCCTCGCGGTGCGCGCGGCGCGCCTCCTTCCGCGAGAGCCAGCCCTCGTGGATCTCGACCTCGCCCCGGTGCGAGACGGTGATGAACACCTTGCCGCCCTTCTTCTTCGGCGTCTTCTCGTGCTCCCAACCATGGAAGGGCTGTCCCGTTTCCAGCACCACCACCTCCGCCCAGCCTGCCGCGAGAAGCGCGTCGCGCTTGGCGGATATCGCCTCATTCTGCTTCTGCCAGAACAAATCCCCATCCGCGAAATACCCGCCCTTCCCGAAGAGGTCCGCGACGATCTCGCCGGGATAGTCCGCGAGCGGGAAGAGCGCGGCCTCCGTCGGGATCGATTGCCCGCCGAAGAGCCATTGCTTCAGCTGGTATCCCATCGGCGCGTGTGCCTTCGGGTCCTCGAAGAGGGCGAGCCACTCCTTCTGCTGCGCCTTTGAGGCGAGGGTCAGGTGGCGGATCGTCTCGCCGTCGATCTCCTCGTTGCGGTAGGCGTCCCTGATCTTCGGCAGCAGGTTGCCGAGGCCGAGCCGCTGCTGGACCATGCGCTCGGTAATGCCGAAGGTCGCGGCGATCTCCGCGACCGAGCGGCCTTCTTTGGTCAAGCGCACGAAGGTCTCGTACTGGCTCATCTCGTCGGGATCGAGACGGGCGACGTTCTCGAGGAGCGATGCCTCGAGCGCCCCGGCATCGTCGCCGGGCTCCATGACGGCGCAGGGCAAGGGGGCGGTCTCCCCCTGCTCTTCCGCCACGGTCTTGGCCGCGAAGTAGCGGCGACGCCCCGCCACGATCTCGAAGGTATCGGGACTGCCGTTCGGACGCACCAGCAGCGGCACCAGCACGCCGCGTGCGCGGACGCTCGGGAGGATGTCGGCGATGTCGGGCGGACGCTTGGCGTGCCGCATGTTGACGGGAGAGATGCAGAGCTTCTCGATCTCGATGTGCAGGAGTTGCATGGGTCGTGGGTCCTTCGTTGGAGGGAGATTACGCCCGGAGGCGCGGTTCATCCGCCCTGCGGCGGAAGCTCGGTGCCGAAACGCTCGCGGAGTGCCGAGGCGGCTCGCGCGAGCGCTTCCTCGTTCTCGGTGATGGCGCCGGCTCGGCGCGCGGCCTCGGCGTAGACCGAGAGCGGGTAATGCGCGCCGAAATACAAATCCCGCTCGATGCCGAGACCGAGACGGCCGCGCACGGCCTGAAGCTCCGCGAGGCTTACATAGCCAAGCTCGGGCGTCCCCATGCCGAGATCGCAGAGGCCGAAAAGGATGTCGGGCTCATGCGGCATCATCTCCGTGATGAGCCAGGTGGCGGCGCCGGAGGGGTCGAAGAATTTGGCGAGGGGGATATGGTCAGTCTCGGTCGCGGCGGCACCGTTGGCGAGGAGACGCGCGCGGAGATCGTCGGGCATGAGGTCCATGGGTCGGGCTCCTTCCAGAAGGTTCAGAACAGGCTCAGCTGATTGCGCGCGTGCCCATCGAAAAGGCCGATGTCGAGGGGCTTCTGCGGCTTGCGCGGAAGGAGCGGCGCCGCCATGCGCGCCTCCAGCCGCTCGCGCATGCTCACGGGCTTGACGCCGGGAATGAGGGTCTGCTCGCCCGCAAGCGTGGGCTCGCTCGCGATCGGCAGCGATGGCGCGGGCTCCGGGCGGCTCGCGCTCATGCCGCGGCTCCGGCGCCGGTCGCGGGCTGCGCCTCGAAGGCGAGGATGTAATCCGCCGCCTTGGAGGCTTGGCTCGCCGCGCGGAAGATCGCGCGGTTGTCCCCGCGGAGCACTTCGAGCCAGGAGCCGAGGTAATCCGCGTGCCGCACCGTCGGCACGATCCCGAGCGAGGCGCATAGGAAGGCGCTCGCGATTTCGGCCACCAGCTCCTCCCGCGCGTAGTTCCCGGAGCCGAAGCCGGAAGCGAGATCGCGCGCGAGGCGCGAGGCGTGCCCGGTCCAGTGCCCGAGCTCGTGGAAGCAGGTGCGGTAATAGTTGACGGGCTCGAAGAAGGAGGCTTGCGGCGGCACCTGGATGTAGTCCACAGACGGCACATAGAAGGCCTCGTTTCCGCCGACCCGGAAATCCGCGCGGGTCGCGGCGATCAAGGCCTCCGCCTGCGGGATCGCCTGACCCTCCGGCACCGGCGCAGGTACGGGCGCGAGACGCTCGGGCAGACCCTCGCATTGCACGGCATTGAAGACGGTGAAGCGCTTCAGGAACGGCACCGCCTCGGGCTCGCTCCCCTCCTTCGCCGCGCGCTCGGCCTCGCCTTTGGGGATGTAGCGGTCGGCATAGCAGACCGTGGTGCCGCGCTCGCCCTTGCGGACGTTGCCGCCGAGGCTCAGCGCCTGGCGGAAGGTGAGCCAGCGATGCGAGGCGAAGCCCTTCTCGACGGCGGCGCTCCAGAGGATCAGGACATTGACCCCGGAATAGCGGCGGCCCGTCGCGGCGTTCACAGGCATGCCCAGCGGGGTCTCGGTTTCTCCCCAGGGCTGCACCCACGGCACTCGCCCCGCCTCAAGCTCGCGGACGATTTTGTCCGTGACCTCCTGATAGAGGCTCCCCCTCTCGCCCTTTCCGCCGCTCCGCTGCCGAACGTCCTCGCGCATCGCTTGGCCCTCCGCTCCAAAAAACCTCGCGCGCCTTTCCCGGAAGCGGGGTGGGCGGCGAGCTGCGACCGGAAAGGCCCGCCGCACGAGGCGGGCCGCACCCGATGGGCCGGAACGAAGTGGAGGACCCGGAGCGGAGCGGAGGGTTGCGGCCTGCCG
>DATKNV010000102.1:0-20360 GCA_035541215.1 Allostellaceae bacterium
TCGGCGTTGAGCACGCGCGCGGCGGTGTCCACTTTGAGCCCGCCGAAGGTGAAGCAATTGCCGCAGATGACCGGGAAGGCAAGGAACGGCGGTTTCTCGATCGGCCGTGCCCAGTTGGTCTTGCGCGGCGCGTAGCCGGCCCGCGTCGCCAGTCCGTCGAGTTCCAGCGGCCTGAAGGCGCCGGGCTGGCAGGCGGCGTTATAGGCCTCGACGGTTGCGACAAGCTCGCGCGCATCGATGCCGAGCTTGCCCGCTAGTTCCGGCACGCCGCCGGCCGCGACGGCCGGCTGGTCGGTGCGCACAGAGCGCTGCCAGTTGGGCACGTCGTCGATGCGGGAATCGAGAATGCAATAGGCAATGCCCTCGGGCTGCTCGAAAATGATCCGCGTGATCGCCTCGTAGGTGGCATCGACCGTCGCCGGCGCTTCGTCGACGAAACGCTGGCCAAGTTTATTGACCAGGATGCCGTAGTTGAACACCATCACCACGGGCTCCGGCGCGCCGGAACGCGGATCGAGCGGCTCGGCGTGGAAGCTGCCGTAGTCGCCGCAGGCGGCGGCGCCGATGGCGAGCGCCATGCGGATGCCTTCGCCCTTGTTGTAATAGCCGCCGCGCGCGACCGGCCTAATGTAGCGGGCGCGGGGGCCGAGATAGCGCGCGAGCATCTCGGGATTGCCCTCGAAGCCGCCGGAGGCCAGCACGACATTGGTTGCGCGGATCGCTCCCGCGCGCCCGGACCGGTCGACGATGCGAACGCCCCGGACCCTCCCGTCCTCCTCGAGGAGGAGATTGCGGGCCGTGGTCCCGTAGAAGACGCTCGCGCCATGCGTCTCCGCATATCCCGCAAGCGCCTCCACGAGCGCGAGCCCGCCGCCGACAGGTGCCATCCGCGGCGTGCAGCTCGTGATGAAATAGGTCGGCAGGAAATCGAAGCGGATGCCGAAGGACTTGAGCCAGGCGATGGTGGGGCCGGCATTGGCGGCGAAGCTCGCGACGAGCTCGGGGTCGGTGAAGCCGAGGGTCTTCACGATCGACGGCCACTCCCGGTAATCGCCGGCGGCCTCGTCGACCAGGGAGGAGTCGAGGTGATGGCCGGCATTGGCCATGAAATGTGCCTCGAAATCGTCGGAGACCTCGCTCTCGCTCTTCATGCGCAGCAGCGCCTCGGTCCAGCGGGTGTTGCCGCCGCGCTCCTCCCGTGGCGCCCGCTCGAGGATCGCCACCCGCGCTTCCGACTGCAGTGCCGAGACCGCGGCCGAAAGTCCGGCGATGCCGCAGCCCACGACGAGCACGTCGTACGTCTCTCCGCCGATGTCGCTCATGTCCCCTCCGTCACCGCCAAATTCCGGCCAGGGGAGGGTGGCATCCGGCCCTTCGATTCGGCAAGAACCGGCATGCTCGGATCGGATTTTGCGGTGTGACGAAAGAGCAGCCCCGACGGCTCTGTCTGCCCGCGTGAAACATATCTCGAAACAGAATTAGCAATCTATCGTAACCAATTGAATAACCGTATATCTGCCTCTTCATGTAAAGCCTCGTTCGAGCGCGTTTGAAGTGTTTTTTTCGACCCCGCCAAGCGTTGTTCGCAGGGGCAAAATTCGGTAGTCTGGCTGCTTGAATTCGCGCGCGTTTGCGCGACCTTCCGAAAGCCTTTTCCGGACCCCCTTTTGGCCACCGAACCGCCCGCGCCAGCGCCGCTCGACATTGCGCCCGTGACGATCGAGGAGGAGATGAAACGCTCCTACCTCGACTACGCGATGAGCGTGATCGTCTCGCGCGCGCTTCCGGACGTGCGCGACGGGCTCAAGCCCGTGCACCGCCGCATCCTCCACTCCATGAAGGAGAACGGCTTCGACTGGAACCGGAGTTTCCGGAAATCCGCGCGCGTCGTCGGCGACGTCATCGGCAAATACCACCCGCACGGCAACGACCCCGTCTACGAGGCGATGGTGCGGATGGCGCAGGACTTCTCCATGCGTCTCACACTCATCGACGGGCAGGGCAATTTCGGCTCGATGGACGGCGACCCGCCGGCGGCCATGCGCTACACGGAGGCACGGCTCTCGCGCGCCGCCGACGCGCTCCTCGACGATCTCGACAAGGAGACCGTCGACTTCCAGCCGAACTACGACGGCGAGAATCTCGAGCCCACGGTTATGCCGGCGCGGTTCCCGAACCTCCTCGTGAACGGCGCGAGCGGCATCGCCGTGGGCATGGCCACCAACATCCCCACGCACAATCTGGGCGAGGTGATCGACGCCTGCCGCGCCTATGTCGCCAATCCCGAGATCACCATCGACGAGCTGATGGAGCTGGTCCCCGGCCCGGACTTCCCGACCGGCGGGATCATCCTGGGGCGGACCGGCATCCGCGCGGCCTATCACACGGGACGCGGCTCCATCGTCATGCGGGGACGCACGCACATCGAAGAGCTTCGCCGGGATCGCGAGGCGATCATCGTCACGGAGGTGCCTTATCAGGTGAACAAGGCGCGGATGGTCGAGCGCATCGCCGAGGTCGTGAACGAGAAGCTCATCGACGGCATCGCCGACCTCCGCGACGAATCCGACCGCGAGGGCGTGCGCGTGGTGATCGAGCTCAAGCGCGACGCCATGTCCGAGATCGTGCTCAACCAGCTCTACCGCTATACCCCGCTCCAGACGAGCTTCGGCGTCAACATGCTCGCCCTCGACGGCGGGCGGCCGGAGATGATGAACCTGAAGCAGGTGATCGCGGCCTTCCTGCGCTTCCGCGAGGAGGTCATCACCCGGCGCACCTCGTTCCTGCTGCGCAAGGCTCGCGAGCGCGCGCACGTCTTGCTGGGCCTTGCGGTCGCCGTCGCCAACATCGACGCCATCATCGATCTGATCCGCCGCGCGAAGGACCCCGCCGCCGCGCGCGAGGCGCTCCGCGGCCGCGCCTGGCCCATCGGCGTCGTGAAGCCGCTGATCGAGCGGATCGAGGAGAAGGGGCGCGGCGGCATCCAGGCGGACGGCACGAGCTACCGCCTCTCGGACGAGCAGGCGAAGGCGATCCTGGACCTGCGCCTGCAACGCCTCACCGGCCTCGAGCGCGAGAAGATCGAGGAGGAGATCAACGGCCTCATCGGCGAGATCGGCGGCTTCCTGGAGATATTGGGCTCGCGCGCGAAGCTCCTGGAGGTGCTGAACGGCGAGCTCGCGGCCGTCAAGGAGCAGTTCGCGACGCCGCGCCGCACCGCGATCGAGGATGTCGAGTTCGAGGCCGACATCGAGGACCTGATCCAGCGCGAGGACATGGTCGTCACCGTGAGCCACGGCGGCTACATCAAGCGCGTGCCGCTCTCGACCTACCGTGCCCAGCGCCGCGGCGGGCGCGGCCGGGCGGGCATGTCGATCCGCGAGGAGGATTTCGTCAGCGAGGTCTTCGTGGCCTCGACCCACGCCTCGGTGCTGTTCTTTACGGCCTCGGGCCGGGTCTACAAGCTCAAGGTCTATCGCCTCCCCGAGGGCACGCCGCAGGCGCGCGGCAAGGCGATGATCAACCTGCTGCCGAACCTGGCGCCGGGCGAGAGCATCTCCGCGGTGCTGCCGCTTCCCGAGGACGAGGCGAGCTGGGGCAACTACACGGTCATGTTCGCGACGGCCAAGGGCAACGTCAGGCGGAACGCGCTCTCGGATTTCGGCAACGTCATGGCGAACGGCAAGATGGCCATGAAGTTCGAGGGCGAGGACGCAGACGACCGCTTGATCGGCGTGGCACTCTCTACGGAGAAGGACGACGTGCTGCTCGCGACCCGGCTCGGCAAGGCGATCCGCTTCCCCGTCGAGGACGTCCGCATCTTCACGGGCCGCAGTTCCGTGGGCGTGCGCGGCATCAAGCTCGGGGAGGGCGACAGCGTCATCTCCATGACCATCCTCCGTCACGAGGAGGTGGCGCCGGAGAAGCGCGACGCCTACATGCGCCTTGCGGCCAAGCGGCGGCGCCAGATGGGCGCCGAGAGCGATGCCGCCGCCGCCACCGCCGTCACCGAGCCCGAGGCAGATGCCGAGACGGTCGCGGAGATCAGCGAGGAGGAGTTCGACGCGCTCGCCAAGCGCGAGGAGTTCCTGCTCTCGATCACGGAGAAGGGCTTCGGCGTGCGCACCTCGGCCTACGACTACCGCATCACCGGGCGCGGCGGACAGGGGATCGAGAACATGGACCTCTCGCGGCGCAACGACGCCATCGTCGCGGTCTTTCCCGTGCACCATCGCGACCAGGTGATGCTCGTGAGCAATGCCGGCACGGTGATACGCTTGCCCGTTAACGACATCCGCATCGCGCGGCGGCGGACGCAGGGCGTGGTGGTCTTCAAGCCGGGCGAGGGGGAGCGCGTGGTCTCGGCGGCGCGTCTCGGCGAGACCGGCGATGAGAACGGCAACGGCGAGAACGGGAACGGCGGAGAGATTGGGGGCGGCACATGAGCAGCGAGCGCATCGGGGTCTATCCCGGCACTTTCGATCCCATCACCAACGGCCACACCGACATCATTCTGCGGGCCACCAAGATCGTGGACCGGCTCGTGATCGGCGTCGCCCGCAACATCGGGAAGGGCCCGCTCTTCTCGACCGAGGAGCGCGTCGCCATCGTCACGGAGGAGATCGCGCACCTCGGCGATGCTGCGACGCGCAAGCGCGTCGAGGTCAGGCCCTTCGAGAATCTCCTCATGCATTTCGCGATGGAGATGGGCGCCTCAGTGATCGTGCGCGGGCTCCGGGCGGTCTCCGATTTCGAGTACGAGTTCCAGATGGCCGGCATGAACAACCGCCTCAATCCCAAGATCGAGACGGTGTTCCTGATGGCGAGCGACCGCTACCAGTTCATCTCCTCGCGCTTCGTCAAGGAGATCGCCCAGCTCGGCGGCGACGTCTCGCATTTCGTGAGTCCCCGAGTGGTCGCGCACATCGCCAAGCGCCTCGGGCAGACCGGCGAGCCCAAGCGCGCGCGAAGCGCCGCCGGAAAGCGATGAGCACGGCGCTCGCGGCGGCATCTCAACCGGGCATCCTCTCGCCCCCGCTCGCCTGCGGGCGCTCCATGACCTTCCGCCAGAAGCTCGGCGCCGATGCCGCCGAGACCCTGAAGGCGTTGCGTGCGGCCTTCGCCGCGGATTGGGGCGTCGTCGGGCTCGGCGAGCCGCTGGTCCGTGCCTTGGGCCGCGAGATCGCGGGGCTCAGGACCTTCCCGGCATTCTCCGGCGCAGCGGCGCCGGTGCCGTCGACGCAGCAGGCGCTGTGGATCTGTCTCCGCGGCGAGAGCCGCAGCATCGTCTTCGAGCGCTCGCAAGGCGTGCTGGCCGCGCTCGATGCGACCATGGCGCTCGAGGATGCCATGGATACCTTCAAATACGCCGACGACCGCGACCTCTCGGGCTATCTCGACGGCACCGCCAATCCCAAGGGCGAGGAGGGGATCGCCGCGGCGCTCGTGGCCGCGGGGAAGGGCATCGCGGGCTCGAGCTTCGTCGCGGTCCAGCGCTGGGTCCACGATCTCCGCGCCTTCAAGAAGTTCCCGCAGGGTGAGCGCGACGCAATCATCGGCCGCCGCCTCGACACCAACGACGAGATCGAGGACGCGCCGGAATCCTCGCACGTCAAGCGCACGGAGCAGGAGAGCTACGATCCCCCGGCTTTCATGATGCGCCGCTCACTGCCCTGGGCGACCGCGCACGCGCTGGGGCTCGAATTCGTGGCCTATGCGAGCTCGCTCGATCCCTTCGCGCGGATGATGCGAAGGATGGCCGGTCTCGACGACGGCATCGTCGATGCCCTGTTCCGGTTCTCGCGTCCGATTACCGGCGGCTATTACTGGTGCCCGCCCGTTGCGGCGGCGGGGCGCCTCGATCTCAGCGCCCTCGGTCTTTGAGGCGGCTCAGGGGATGTCCGCGAGCGGCAGCAGGTCGTAGGGCGCCTTGAAGCCCGGCAGCGCCTGAATGCGGCCAGCCCAGGCGGCGATGCTCTTATAGCTGTTGATGTCGAAGCCGCCCTCCTCGGCGAGCGCCACCACGCCGTAGCAGGCGATGTCGCCGATGGTCGGCGTCCCGCCCACGAGGAAGGGCGAGCGCGCGAGGCTCTCGTCGAGGACGGCGAGACCCGCATCGCCGAGCTGGCGGAAGGTGTCGATGACGGGCTGCTCCGCCTTCATGAAGCCGCGCTTGTAGGCGCGGGTGCGGAAGACGCCGGGCGAGAGCCGGTCGGCGTCCCAGAACAGCCATTCCCGCGCTCGCTGGCGCTCGAGCACGCTATTGCCTCCGAACTTGCCGAGCGCCTCCGCGAGGTATTGCAGGATCGCGCCGGACTGGCAGAGTTTGAGATCGCCGTGCACCAGCGCCGGCACCTGGCCGTAGCGGTTGATCGCAAGGAATTCCGGCTTCTTGTGCGCGCCCTCGCGGAGGTTCATGTGGCGGTAGGAGAATTTCTGGCCGCAGAGGCTCAGCATGAGCGCGGCCTTGTAGGTGGGCCCCGACAAGGCGATGCCGTAGAGCGTGAAGGTGCCGCTGGCCATGAAGATTCCCCCTCTGGTGGAGCCGGAAGCGCCGAAGTGGAGCACGGGAGGCGCGCTCTTCGCAAGCGCGCCTCCGGGACGCCGGAATCAGCGAGCGGCGATCACGCCGATTTCGACGATCAGATCCGAGCGCGCGAGCTTCGCCTCGACGCAGGCCCGCGCGGGCGTGTTGCCCGGCGAGACCCAGGCGTCCCAGATCTTGTTCATGGCGTCGTAGGACCTGATGTCCGCAAGCCAGATGGTCGCCGAGAGCAGCTTCGACTTGTCGGTGCCCGCCTCCGCGAGGAGACCGTCGATCTTCGCGAGGATCTGCTTCGTCTGCCCTCCGGCATCGAGGGTGCCGTCATCGGCGACCTGGCCTGCGAGGTAGACGGTGTCGCCGTAGCCCACGGCCTGGCTCATGCGGGGTCCGACTTTGACACGCTGGATGCTCATGGCGTTGCTCCTTCGGATTTGCTGGGGTTGTGGATGGGATGAGCGCAAGCCTAGCAACAGGCGGCATCTGCTGTCGATGGCGGAGCGGCGCGCGAAACGGTTGCGTCCGCGCGCGCGGCGGGCGAGAACTGCGCTGAGCGAGCGAAGTGCCGACGGGGAGGAGCACATGACGGAGCAGCGGGAGCTTTCGGGCCGCGTGGCACTGGTCACGGGGGCGGCGCGCAACATCGGCCGCGCCATCGTCCTGGCGCTGGCGGAGGCGGGCGCGGCGGTGGTGATCAACACGCGCGTCTCCCGCACGGAAGCCGAGGCGGTCGCCCAGGAGATCGAGGAGCGGCAAGGCCGCGCCCTCGTCGCGCTCGCGGACGTGACCGACGAGGCATCCGTCAAGGACATGGTGGACGCGACCCTCGCCAAGTTCGGCCGGCTCGACATCCTCGTCAACAACGCCGCGGTAAGGCGGGAGCGGCCGATCGAGACCATGGACCTCCTGGAATTCCGCTCGGTGGTCGCGCTCATCCTGGAGGGGGCGTTCATCACGACCCGTGCCGCGCTTGCGGCGCTCAAGCGCAGCGACGGCGCCGCGATCGTCAATATCGGCGGCATGACCGGCCACAGCGGTGCCGCCGAGCGCGCGCATGTCGTCGCGGGCAAGGCCGGCTTGGTCGGCCTCACCAAGGCGCTCGCGCACGAGCTGGCGCCGGCGGGGATCACCGTCAATTGCGTCGTGCCGGGCCTCATCGATACCGTCCGGACCGGCGGCGTTCCCACCGTCCACCGGCGCAATCCGCCGCTCGTCGGACGCCTCGGCCGACCCGAGGAGATCGCGGCCATGGTGCGGCACCTCGTGGGACCCTCCGGCCGCTTCATCACGGGCCAGACCATTCACGTCAACGGCGGCGCGTATTTGCCGTGAGCGCCGCGCCTTGACAGGGCGCGGGCTTCCAAGCCTTCTCTCGGGAGCAGGGCGGGGACGGGCGAGGACGGGCGGCGGAGCGGGGGAAATGGCATCGGTCGAGCTCAAGGGATTGACGAAGCGCTACGGCAGCCAGGCCGTGGTGGACCGCGTCGACCTCACGGTGGAGCACGGCAGCCTCGTCTGCCTCCTCGGCCCCTCCGGCTGCGGCAAGACCACGACGCTGCGGCTCATCGCTGGCTTCGTCGAGCCAGATGGCGGCGAGATCGCGGTCGCGGGGAAGACGCTCTCGGCGCCGGGGGCGGTCGTTCCGCCGGAGCGGCGCAACATGTCCATGATCTTTCAGAGCTACGCGCTCTGGCCGCACATGACGATCGCGCAGAACGTCGGCTACGGCCTCTCCGTGCGGAAGGTGCCGCGCGAGGAAATCGGGAAGCGGGTCGCGGAAATTCTCGCGGTGGCGCAGATGAGCCGGTACGCCGACCGCTATCCCGCGGAGCTCTCCGGCGGGCAGCAGCAGCGCGTGGCGCTCGCGCGCGCCCTCGTGGTGAAGCCCGAGACCCTGCTCCTCGACGAGCCGCTCTCGAACCTCGACGCCAATCTCCGCGAGGAGATGCGCTTCGAGCTGCGCCGGCTCCACGACGAGTACCGCTACACCACGATCTACGTCACGCACGACCAGCAGGAGGCGATGACCGCCGCCGACCGCATCGTCGTGATGCGCGAGGGCCGGATCGAGCAGACGGGGACGCCCAACGACGTCTACGAGCGGCCCGCGACGGAGTTCGTCGCGCGCTTCATCGGCGGCACCAACATCCTCAGGGGTCCCCATCTCGGCGACAACGTCGTCCGCTGCGGCGGCATCAGCATCCGCTGCGGGCAGGGCACGCCGGCAGCATCGGGCGACACCGCGGTCTCGATCCGCCCGCAGGAGATCGTGCTTTCCGAGCGCGCGGCCGAGGGGGTGAACCGGATCCGCGGCACCATCGAGCGGCAGGTCTATCTGGGATCGAGCCGCGATTATCTCGTGCGGCTTCCCGGCGACACTTCGCTTCGGGTGATAACCTCGCGCGAGCTCGACTTCGCCGCCGGCCGCGAGGTGACGGTCGAGCTGCCGTCGGCGAGCTGCCGGGCACTCCCGGCTTGATGCATCAGAGATTCGAGCCAAGAAGGAGGCCGCGATGAAGTGTCGAGCATTCCGGTGGAGCGCGCTCGCGATCGCTCTGGCGCTGGGCGCCGCGGGGCCGGCCCGCGCGGCGATGCCGGCGCCCACGACGATCACGCCCGAGCTCGTCAAGGCCGCGACGGCCGAGGGCAAGGTCGTCTTCTACACCTCCGTCGAGCTCAAGCTCGGCGAGGACCTCGCCAAGCTCTTCCAGGAGAAGTATCCGGGCATCTCGGTCCAGGTCGAGCGCACGGGCTCGGAGCGCGTCTTCCAGAGGATCGGGCAGGAATACGCCGCCAGCATCCACACCGTCGACGTCGTCAACAGCTCCGATGCCTCGCATTTCCTCTACTGGAAGGAGCACGGCATGCTCGCGCCCTTCCTCTCCGCGGAGATGGCGACCGAGTATCCCGCCAACGCATTCGATCCCGATGGAACCTACGGTGCCTGGCGCGTGACGCTCAGCCCCTTCGCCTACAACACCAAGCTCGTCAAGGAAGGCGAGGCGCCCAAGAGCTTCGCCGATCTCCTCGACCCCAAATGGAAGGGCCGGCTCGTGAAGGCGAGCCCCAATTACAGCGGCACCATCATGACCAGCACCTATGAGACGCTCCAGGCGCTCGGAGGCTGGGACTTCTTCGAGAAGCTCGCGAAGCAGGACGTGCTGCAGACGCAATCCGCGACCGAGCCGCCGCGCAAGGTCGCGACCGGCGAGCGCGACGTCATGGTCGACGGCTCCGAGTACTTCATCTACGCGCTCATGGATCAGGGCAACCCCTTGAAGATCGTCTATCCCGCCGAGGGCGTGCCGATGATCACCTCGCCCGCGGCGATCATGAAGGACGCGCCGCATCCCAACGCGGCGCGGCTCTTCTACGCCTTCGTCTTCTCCGCGCCGATCCAGCAGGTCATGGTCGAGAAGGGCGGCACGCGCTCGCTCGACAAGGAGGTCAAGGACCGTCCCGATCACGTGCCGCTCGCGAGCCTCAAGCTCTGGCCCGAGGACCCGAAGGCGATGGAGGCCAAGTCCGAGGAGATCAAGAAGAAGTACCGCCAGCTCTTCGGCGGCTGAGACTGGGGCGGACGAGGATCGCCATGGGGCTCCGGCGTCTCGAGCTCGCGATCCCCATTCTCGCGGGCGCGGCGATCCTGCTCGCGGGGCTGATCGGGCTGCCGCTTGCCTGGCTGTTCCGGGTGAGCGTCGCCGGGACCGGCGGCGGCGGCTTCACCGGCGCCAATTTCGCGGCGCTGATTGAGGACCCGGAGCTGCTGGAGCCGCTGCTGCTGAGCCTCGGTGTCGCCTTCGCAGTGGCGCTCGCCTGCGCCGTCGTGGCGGCACCGCTCGCCTGGCTCATCGCGCGGAGCGACCTCCCTTGGAAACGCGCCATCCGCCTCCTGGTGCTGACGTCCTTCGTGACGCCGCCCTTTCTCGGCGCGATCGCCTGGGAGATCCTCGCCGCTCCCAATAGTGGCCTCCTCAACCAGGCCTATCGGCAGATGCTGGACCTCCCACGCTCGGAGCACGCCTTCAACATCTACTCCATCAGCGGCCTCGTCTTCGTGATCGCGACCTACACCTTTCCCTACGTGTTCATTCTCGTCGTCAACGGCCTCGAGCGCATCCCGCGCGAGCTCGAGGAGGCGTCTGCGATACTGGGCGCGCGGCGCTGGCGTACCGCGCTCAGGGTGACGGTGCCGCTCGGGCTCCCGGCGCTCCTCGCGGGAACGCTGGTGGCCTTCCTCGAGGCCATGAACAATTTCGGCGCGCCCGCGATCATCGCGATCCCCGCGGGCCTGCAGACCATCACCACCAAGATCTGGACGCTCTTCCAATTCCCGCCGCAGCCCGGCCTTGCCGCCGCAGCCGCGGTGCCGCTCCTTGCGGTCACTATCGTGCTCCTTCAGGTGCAGCAGAGACTGCTGGGGCGCCGGAGCTATGCCGTCGTCGGCGGGAAAGCGGGGAGGCCCGACATCGTTCGCCTGGGACGGTGGCGGCTCCCGGCTCTGCTCTTCGCCTTGGCGATCGTGACGGTTTCCGTGCTCATGCCCTATGCGGCGCTGGTGCTGAGCGCCTTCTCGCGCACACTCTCGGTCACGCTCTCGCCGGCCAATCTCACGATCCAGCATTTCACCTTCGTCTTCGCGGAGCTCTCGGGAACCAAGCAGGCGCTCTCAAACTCGCTGATCCTGGGGGTGACGACCGCGACCGCGGGGACGCTCCTCACCCTCGTCATCGCCTATGTCGTCGCGCGCCGGGCGCTGCCGCTCTGGCGCTGGCTCGGCTACCTCGCGACGGCGCCCATCGCCATCCCCAGCATCGTGCTTGGCGTCGGCTTCTTCTTCGCCTATACCCATCCGCCATTCGCGCTCTACGGGACGCTCGCCATTCTCTTCCTCGCCTTTCTCACGATCGAGCTGCCGATCGGCTATCAGCAATTTCAGGCGGCCTTCCGCTCCGTGCACGCGGACCTCGAGGAGGCCGGCCGCATTCTCGGGGCGGGACGATTGCGGACGCTGCGGGACATCACCGCGCCGCTGCTCTGGACCGCGGTCGTCAGCACCTGGTGCCTCGTCTTCGTGGCCTCGATCCGCGAGCTTTCTGCTGCCATACTGCTCTTCACGGTCGACACCAAGGTGCTGTCGGTGCTGATCTACGATCTCAACGAGAGCGGCGACCCCGGCGCGATCGCGGTGGTGGGGCTGCTCATGCTGCTGATCACCTTCGTGGTGATCGGGATCGCCTATCGATTGCCGCGGGCGGGTCTGCAAGCACGCGCCGCTGCCTCAGAGGAGGGATGATGCCGTTCAAGCCAGCATCCGACGCGCTCGAGCGCTTCACCGTCATCGATCTCACGCGCGTGCGGGCCGGCCCCACTTGCGTGCGCCAGCTCGCGGATTGGGGCGCCAACGTCATCAAGGTCGAGATGCCCGACACCGGCGGCGAGAGCATGGGCGGCCCGCGCGACGGCTCGGACTTCCTCAATCTCCACCGCAACAAGCGCAGCATGACGCTCGACCTCAAGAAGCCCGAGGCCGTCGCGATCCTGAAGCGCCTCGTCGAGCGCGCGGACGTGCTGGTCGAGAACTACCGGCCCGACGTGAAATTTCGCCTGGGCATCGACTACGAGACGCTGCGCAAGGTGAACAAGCGGCTCGTCTACGGCTCGATCTCCGGCTTCGGCCAGGACGGGCCCTATGCCGACCGTCCCGGCTTCGACCAGGTGGCGCAGGGGATGGGCGGCTTGATGTCGATCACGGGACTGCCGGGGCAGGGGCCCGTTCGCGTGGGCATCCCGATCGCGGACCTCACGGCGGGCATCTTCTGCGCCATGGGAATCCTGGTGGCGCTCCTGGAGCGCGAGGTCTCCGGCGAGGGGCAATGGGTGCAGAGCTCGCTGCTGTCGGCGCAGACCTTCATGCTGGACTTCCAGGCCGCGCGCTGGCTCGTCGACCGCGAGGTGCCGAAGCAAGCCGGCAACAACCACCCCACGAGCATCCCCACGGGCGTTTTTCCCACGACCGACGGCCACATCAACATCGCGGCCTCGGGCGGGCATATCTGGCAGCGCTTCTGCGAGGGCGTCGAGGCGCCGCAATTCCTCTCGGATCCCGACTACGCGAGCGCGCAGCTCCGCTCCAAGAACCGCGACCGGCTCAACGCGGAGATCGCGGAGATAACGCGCAAGCGCAGCAGCGCCGAATGGGTCGAGCGCTTCAATCGGATCGGCGTGCCCTGCGGCCCCATCTACGCCATGAACGAGGTGTTCGAGGACCCGCAGGTGAAGCATTTGGGGATCGTCGAGCGGATCGAGACGAAGCTCCGCGGCCCCATCCATCTCCAGGGGCAGCCGATGAAGCTGAGCCGCACGCCGAGCCATCTCGTGGCGGAGCCGCCGGACGTGGGCCAGCACACCGACGAGATCCTCGGCGAGCTCGGCTACGCTGCTACGGAGATCAAGGGATTTCGGGAGCGCGGCGTCCTCTGACGCGCGCCGGCAAGGATCAGCAACGGAGCTCGCGATGACCACGGACAAGATGCTCATGAGCAAGGACGGCCCCGTCGGCCGCATGACCTTCAACAATCCCGCGCGCCTCAACGCGGTCTCGCTGGAGATGTGGCAGGCGGCGGAGGCCATCCTCGACGATTTCACCAACGACCCCGCGATCCGCGTGGTCGTCCTCTCCGGCGCCGGCGGCAAGGCCTTCGTCTCCGGCGCGGACATCTCGAAATTCGAGAGCGAGCGCGCGAGCGAGGAGGCGGTGAAGCACTACAACGCCACGACCGAGCGCGTGAACGCCAAGCTGCAGAACCTGCCGATGCCCGTGATCGCGATGATCCAGGGCTATTGCATCGGCGGCGGGGTCGGCGTCGCGATCGGCTGCGACATCCGCATCTGCTCCGAGAGCTCCCGCTTCGGCATCCCCGCGGCGAAGCTCGGCCTCGGCTACGGCCACAAGGGCATCCGCAAGCTCATGGATCTCGTCGGCCCCTCGCGCGCGAAGGAGATCTTCTTCACGGCAAAGCAGTTCACGGCCCAGCAGGCCCTCATCATGGGGCTCGTGAACCAGGTGGTGCCGGAGGCGGAGCTCGAGGCGACGGTCGACGATTACGCCAAGACCATCGCCGCCAATGCGCCGATGACGATCGCGGCGGTCAAGCAGACCGTGATCGAGCTCCTCAGGGATCCCGCCGAGCGCGACCTCGCGCGCTCCGAGCGCATGGTCGCGGCCTGCTTCGCCAGCGAGGACTACATCGAGGGCCGCCGCGCCTTCAACGAAAAGCGCAAGCCTGCGTTCAAGGGACGCTGATCGCCATGCGCCTCGCCTCGCGTCTCGTCGTTCTCCTGGCGCTTCTGCTGGGGATCGCCGGCTGCTACGAGACCGATCAGGAGATATTTGACGCCGGGAGCGCAATCACGATCCCCGGTCTCGAAGGCCACTACGTCAACGGCGACACCGTCTACATCGTCTCGCGCGTCGAGGGCAGCAAGGACTACCATTACGTCGAGAGCGCGCCTTCACCGGCGGGGGAGGGCACGCTTCGCGTCGTGGCGGCGGGGGGAGACGTCTTCCTGGTGCAGCTGCACCGGAAAGAGTGGGAGCCCAACGTCCACCTGCAGCTCATCTTCCGGATCTTGCGCGGCGGCGACGCGATCCGCGAGCTGCAGCAGCTTTCCGTCAGCGACAAGCTTCTAAGCGCGCAGGCCGAGAAGACCGGCGTTACCCTGCCGAAGGAAGGCGAGCAGAGCGGCAGCAAGACCGGCGGGGGTGGAGCCATCAAGGGGAGCCGCGAGGCGATCGCGGCATTCCTGCGCGGTCTCGCCGCCGGGCCCTTCGATCACGCGGACATCTACACGCGCGCGGACTGAATCCCCGGTATCACACCAGCAGCCGGAAGCGCGCGTCGCCGTCGCGCTCGATCTGACGCACGAGATCGACCTCCCAGCTCAGATACTCCTTCATCGCGGCCTCGGCACCCTGGGCGCGGTCGTAGGGCCGATACCAGACATCCTCCGTCGTATCGGCCATGCGCTCGGTCCCCGGCACCAACGGCAGCCCGGCCGCGCGCCAAGCCGCGGTGCCGCCCGCGAGCGCGCGCACGGGCGCCTTCGTCAATTCCGCGAGGTCCTGCGCCGCGAGCGCCGCGAGCGCGCCGTCCGGCGAGGTCGTCACGATCTCCCGGTGCGCGGGCAGCCTCGGCAGGCTCGCCGCGAGGCGGGAGCGGATCGCCCACCAGGCGCCCATGATGTGGGCATCCCGGTATTGCAGACTGGTCGCGAAATCGAGCACCAGCGTCTCGCCGCCCGCGAGGAGCGACTGCAGCTCCTTGGCCTCGATCGTGCGCGCGGAGGCGGGAGCGGGGCTCAGCACCTCCCGCGGCGCCGGTCCCCGCTCGAGCTCCATCGACGCAAGCGCGTCCGGCAGCACGTAGACCTCGTCCCAGCCCATCTGCACGAGCCACGACGCCGTCATCAGCGAGCGCACGCCGTCGTCGTCGAGCAGCACCAGCCGCGCATTCCGGATGCCTACGTAAACGTCGGTCGCCTGCACGAGCTGGCCGCCGGGCGCGGAGCGCGCGCCCTTGGGGTGAGCGGCGACAAACTCCTCGGGGCTCCGCACGTCCAGGAGATAGAGGCTCCGGCGGTCGCGCTCGGCCTCGAAACGCGCGAGCGCGGTGCGATCGATGACGCGGACGCCCGCGCGCGCGGCGACGCGCTCGGCGGCGGCGCGCGCCTTCGCGAGCCCCTCGGGCGTGGGGGAGGGCGGCCGGCGCGTCGCGCCCCGCTCGACCTCGAGGCCCGCGAGGTGCCAGCCCATGGTGCCGTTCCGAAGCGCCACGACCTTGTTCGGGATTGCCGCGTTGATGAGGGACTGCGCGCCGATGATGCTGCGCGTGCGTCCCGCGCAATTCACGACGACGAGCGTCTCCGGCGAGGGGGCGACGTCGTGGACGGAGCGCACGAGCTCGGCGCCGGGGCAATCGATGCCGCCGGGAATGCTCATGTTGCGGTACTCGTCCATCGGGCGGCTGTCGAGGATGACGAGATTCTCGCGGGCATCGAGCTTCGCCTTGAGCTCGGCGGCGCTCAGATTGGGCGTGCCGGCGGCGTGCTCGATGAACTCGCCGAAGGCTTTGCTCGGCACGTTGACGCCGGAGAAGAGCTCGAAGCCCGCTTCCTTCCACGCGGGCACGCCGCCTGCGAGCACCGCGAGGTTCCGGTATCCGACCCGCATCATCAGCGCCGCCGCGCGATCGGCGAGACCGTCGCCGTCGTCGATCAGCACGACGCGTGCGGCGCGGCGCGGCAGCAGCGCCGCGAGGCCGAGCTCGAGACGGCTCAGCGGCAGCGGAACCGCGAAGAGGAGATGGCTGCGTGCGAAGACGCCCTCCTCGCGCACATCGAGGAGCGCGAGCTCGCCGCCGTCGCGCAGCATCGCCTTGAGCTCGCGCGCGGGCACGCGCGGCGCCACGATCTCCGGCTTCGCGCCGTAGACGCGATAGGCCCCGCCCTCCGTGCTCTCGAAGCCGATGCGCGCGGGCAGGTTCTCGAGGCTCATGCCGTAGAAATGGAGATGCAGCGCGGGCCTTCCGCCCGCCACCTCGATGGTGTGGAAGTCGTCGGGCATGAGCGCGCAGGCATTGCCGCGGCGCACCGTGAGCTCGCCCGTCTTGCGCAGCCGTCCGCTGCCGGGCGTCGCGCGATCGTCGACGCGCTCGAAGAAGACGTTGTGCTCGTCGCCGAAGACGCCGCCGATCACGGCCCACGTGGTGTGGTTGTGCGGCGGTTGCGCCTTGCCCGGAGTGTTGGCGGAGGCGTAGAGCGCGAACCGGCGGTCGGCATCTTCCGAGAGCCGGTAGAGCGCCGCGCTCCTGCCGGAGGGAATCGGGAAGTGCTCGGCCGGGAACAAATCGGTCTGTGCCGCAAGGCCGATCACGACGCTCTTGACGCGCTCGAGCGCTTCCCGCGTCACTCCGCCGCGGGCGAGGATGCCTTTTGCCTCCGCCACCGCGGCCGCTGTTGCGGCCGCGCGCCGATCCATCAGCGATGCCATCGTCGGTTCCCCCGTTGTTTCCGGTCAGTATAGCGACGCCTTAACGCGCCGCAAAATCCCCGCGCGAGCGCCGGAGCGAGCGCGCGAGCGAGATTAAAATCATTTAATTTGAGGGTATTGGTACGATCGGACCTAATGCGGCAGGCGGCTCGTCCGCCCCGTCCGCTGAACCCCCTTGGCGGGCGGAGACCTCCTGGGTCTTCCCCCGCCTGCGTGTCTTCCCTCCAAAGCCGCAGGCGGGGTCCTGGCAGGAATCCCAATCTCGGATGAAAGCGCCGGTCATCCATTCGCCGCGCGCAATTGCTTTGGCACGATGCGCGCGCTTAGAGTGGCGCGCGTCGTTCCTCCGGGGGTAATCGAAAGAGCCATGACGAGCCAGCTTTTCACGCCGATCGCGTTGCGCGGATTGACGCTGCCCAATCGCATCGTCGTCTCTCCGATGTGCCAGTATTCCGCCGATGACGGCTGCGCCAATTCCTGGCACATGCTGCATCTCGGCAATCTCGCGGTCTCGGGGCCGGGCCTCCTGATGATCGAGGCGACGGCGGTCGAGCGCATCGGCCGCATCACGCATGGCTGCCTCGGTCTCTACTCCGACAACAACGAGCTCGCGCTCGCGGAGGTGGTGGCGGCGTGCCGGCGCTGGGGCAACGCGCCGCTGGGCATTCAGCTCGCGCATGCCGGACGCAAGGGCTCGGCGCAGCGCCCGTGGGAAGGCGGGAACTCGCTCAAGCCGGAGGCGGACGCTTGGGAGACGGTGGCGCCTTCGCCGATTCCGATGGCCGAAGGCTGGGCGACGCCGCGGGAGGCAACGCTCGCGGATCTCGCGCGCATTCGCGACGCCTTCGCCGAGGCGACGCGGCGGGCGGCGCGGATCGGACTCGATCTCGTCGAGGCGCATTGCGCGCACGGCTATCTCCTGCACGCGTTCATGTCGCCGCTTTCGAACACGCGGAGCGACGCCTATGGCGGCAGCGTCGAGAAGTGCCGGCGCTTTCCGCTCGAGGTAGTGGAGGCGATGCGCGCGGCCTGGCCCGCGGAGAAGCCGCTCGGCGTGCGCATCACCGGCAGCGATTGGATGGCCGGCGGATTGACGGTCGAGGATGCGGTCGCCTTCGCAAAAACCCTGAAGGAGCGCGGCGTCGACTACGTCTGCGTCTCCAGCGGCGGCATCTCGCTCAAGGCGTCGATCCCGCTGGGACCCGGCTACCAGGTTCCCTTCGCGGAGCGCGTCCGGCGCGAGGCAGGGATCGCCACCCGGGCGGTCGGCTTGATCGCGGAGCCGCGTCAGGCCGAGCGCATCGTCGCCTCGGGGCAGGCAGACATGGTGGCGCTAGCCCGCGGCTTTCTCGACGACCCCCGTTGGGTGTGGCACGCGGCGGAGGCGCTGGGAGCGACGGCATCCTATCCGCCGCAATACCAGCGCACGCGCGCGGCGGTCTGGCCCGGCGCCAAAATCGCGCGCCAGCAGCCGGCGCAATCGAGCGCCGCTGCGGACTAGCAGACGGGTCGCTGGTCAGCCGGCGTTCTGAACGCTGGCGGCGATATTGCCCGCGCTCGTGTTCAGCGTGGTTCCCAGCGTCTGAATCGTTCCCAGCGTCGCGAGTGCGAGAAGTGCTGCCAGGAGACCGTATTCGATCGCCGTAGCACCCTTCCGCGCATCGCGGGACTTCCGGGCAAAGCGCAAGAGGCGCAACATGAGAGCCTCACCTCATAGTGTCGCCGAAGTATGCCCGGCGAGAGTGCGGAGCGCTACATCTGTCGCCGAGCAATCGCGCGGCATTTTATTAATTTCGCATCGAGCCTTCGCGTTGCGGCGGGCCCGCCCTAGCGCGGCCGGTCGCCCGCGAGGGTGATGCGGTGCATGATCCGCCGGTAGCCGTGATAGTCGTTGATGGGGTTGTGCTGGGCCGAGCGGTTGTCCCAGAAGGCCAGCGACCCCGCCTCCCAGCGGAAGCGGCAGGTGAATTCCGGCCGGACCTGGTGCCGGAAGAGGAAATCCAGCAGCGGCGCGCTCTCCTCCTCGGTCATCCCCGCGAAGCGGATGGTGTGCGCGACGTTGACGTAGAGCGCCTTGCGTCCGGTCTCGGGATGAGTGCGCACCACCGGGTGCTCCGCGGTGAGCACGGAGGAGGCCTTGCCGCCGGGCGCGTCGCGGAGCCGGTCCTCGCGCGTGCGCGTCACGTCGGCCTTGGCGGAGCAGCTCACGCCCTTCAAGCCCGCGAGCATCCGCTGCATCTCCGGCGAGAGCGCCTCGTAGGCAAAGTACTGATTCGCGAAGAGCGTGTCGCCGCCGAAAGGCGGCACCTCCCGCGCGAGCAGCATGCTCCCCATCGGGGGCGCTTCGAGGTAGGTCGTATCGGAATGCCAGACGCCGCCGAAGTTGACGCGCTCGTGCTCGAGCTTCGCGACCTCGATGATCTCCGGATATCCCGGTAGACCGCGGACGAAGGGATATTCGACGGGCGTACCGAAACGGCGCGCGAGCGCCATGAATTTGTCGAGCGAGAGCGGCTGCGCCCGGAAGAAGATCACGAGATGATCGAGGAGCGCGTGGCGCAGCGCTGCGACCGTTGCGTCGTCGAGCGGCTCGCTCAGATCCACGCCGGCAATCTCCGCGCCGAGCGCACCCGCGATCGGTCTCACTTCCAGGCTGTTCGAGCGCATCGAGGCCTCATCGACTCCGCCACTCCCGGCAATGCCTCTAGGACTCCGGTGCCCGCGGAGTCAAGCCGACCCGACTTTGACCGTTGCCAAGCGGCTAATCATTGGTTAATGAGGCTTCATCGCGGGATGCAGCGCTCTTGGGGGAGGCTCATGGGGAAACGCACGATGGCGATCGCGCTCTGCATCCTCGTCGCTCTCGCGGCGGTGCCGAATGCCTTCGCGAT
Organism: Allostellaceae bacterium; assembly: GCA_035541215.1. Taxonomy (GTDB): domain Bacteria; phylum Pseudomonadota; class Alphaproteobacteria; order ATCC43930; family CGMCC-115725; genus DASZHJ01. The sequence goes on from DATKNV010000102.1 coordinate 19,484, forward strand.
CAATTGCGTCCAATACGTAAAGGCGTCTTCGGAGTTCAACATCTCCGGCAACGCCTGGCTCTGGTGGGACCACGCCGCTGGAATCTACGGGCGCGGTAAGACTCCGCGCGAGGGCTCCGTGCTGGTCTTCAAGCGCACCAACAAGATGCATTCCGGCCACGTCGCATTAGTGTCGCGCGTGCTCGACGACAGGACCCTGCTCATCGACCACGCCAATTGGGGCTCGGGCCGCGGCGAGAAGGGGCGCGTTCAGCGAGGGGTGCTCGCGATGGATTGCTCTAGCCGGCATGACTGGTCGGCCGTCTGCGTCTGGAACGAGAAGTTCGAAGTCTACGGCCGCCCTTATCCCACCAACGGATTCATTTATCCGCAGGACTGAATCCTCACGTTAACTTCCGACGCGCATGCTTTTGCATTCCCGCGCGCGAATTGTGCTACAGTCCGCCCCAGCACATTTGGGGAATCGGGAATTCTTCATGAGATCGTGGAGGCGAACGCGTGAGTCGAGAGCGGAGCGGCTCTCGTGCGTTCTCGTATTCTCCGTTGCGATCTCCGCGCTCGCGGCCTGCACGCCTCAGCGCACCGCGATCGATCCCGCGCAGTGCCGCGCGATCCTCGAGCGCGGCGGCAGCTCGCAAGCCTACACGCAATGCCTCGTCGACCAGGCGAAGGACAAATCCGTCGGCGGCATGCCCGTGCTGAGCGAGCGTGCCCGCGCGCAGATAGACAACCGTCAGAACGACCCCTGTCTCACCGCGCCTGGGATGAGCCAGAACGACTACCTCGCCTGCGAGCTCGCCCGCCCGAGCCACCCCGCGCCCGCGCGCGAGCCCATGCGGGCCGGCGACATCGTCCCGCTGCCGCTGAGCGTGGAGCC
>DATKNV010000103.1:0-17413 GCA_035541215.1 Allostellaceae bacterium
GCCGGCGGATTCCATCAGGGCCAGCGGTCCCAATAGGCCGCACCAAAGGCCGGACACAAGACCGCAAGCCCGACCCTGCTTCTCACGCAATAAATCTCTTGCCAGGCGGGGGCCGTCCACACAAGGGCGCGGAGGATGCGCAGAGGACGCAGGGTATGGGATTAGGGCGTGTACTCATTAATTCGGTGGGTGCCTACGTCCGTTATCAGGCGCATCACGGACTCAACTCGGGACATGGCCCAACGTCGCAAAAGTGCCAGAAGCGGTCATTCGATCACTTCGTTGGCCGCGGCAAGCATCGTTGGCGGCACGTTTATCCCGAGCGATTTGGCGACCTTCAGGTTGAATAGAAGTTCAAATTTGGTTGGCTGCTCCACAGGGATTTCAGACGGTTTCGCGCCGCTGAGGATCTTATCAACGTAGACCGGCGCTCGTCGCATGATTGCGGCAAGGCTGGGGCCGTAAGCCATGAAAGCGCCGTCGCCTTCCATAAACTCCCTCGACCCAACGGAAATTGGCAGCCGGTGAGCAAGCGCTAGTTTTCCAATGAGCTTTTGACCTTGATAGAAAAGTCCCTGCGCGGCAACGACTAGCGCCTGGATACCTGCGCGCGTCATTGAATCGAATGCGCCCTCAAGATCATCGAGGGAGCGCGCTTCAAATGTCTGAAGCGTCAACCCCTCCGCCTTTGCCGCCGCTTGGGTTTCCGCGATGAGTCCGCTGACAGAGGGGTTCGGGTTAACGAGAAACCCAAAAGATGAGAAGCCCGGCAGTACGTCATGCAGAAGCTGCACGCGCTTTCCTGTTAGACCCACCATAAACAGCGAGAGGCCGGTAGCATTCCCGCCCGGATGCGAGAGGCTCTCCACAAACTTCAGGCCAACAGGGTCGGGAACAAAGACAAATACGTGGGGGATCGTTCCGGTTGCGTCCTTTGCGTAGTACGATGCAGGCGTAACGCTGACGATCACATCAACATGCAACGCGACGAGATCAGCAAGCATGCTCTTGAATCGCTCAGGAACCTCATTAGGAAAGCGATGCTCTAGCCTGATATTTTGACCCTCGATGTAGCCGAGGTCCTTGAAGCCGTGGCGGAGCGCGCTAAAGAAGGGTTCTTCCTCCTCAGGGCTCCCGGCATGCCAAAGCACGCCAATAGTCGGAACCTTGCCTGGTTGCTGTCCGCGCGCGGCATGCGGGAGTACAGAAGCAACCAAGAGGCCCGAGAGAACGTCACGCCGCTTCATTCGACCACCTCCTCTGCTTGCGCCAGCAGGCTCGCTGGCATGGTCAGCCCGAGCGCATTGGCGGTCTTGAGGTTGATCACTAGCCCTATCCGAGTTGCCTGTTCGACTGGCAAATCGCCGAGATTCGTGCCGTCGAAAATCCGCTTTACGTAATAGGCCGCGCGCCGATGAAGCTCGCGGAACGAAGGGCCATAAGATAATAGGAAATCTAGCTGGGCGAAGTCGGTAGCAGGCCCAAAGGTCGGCAAACTTTGCGACAGCGCGAACATCGCAATTCGGTCGGATTGATCCGCAACGAAAGCGTCAGGGATGATCTGGAGCGCGTCGGGGCGATGCGCCGTGAGCGACGCAAATATGCTCTCCAAATCGGCGGGAGTCTTGAGAGCAAACTCGGACAAAGATATTCCGCGGGCGCTGGTTTCACTGCGGAGGCGCCGCAAGAGCGGTAAGTTCGACGGATTGGCGGGATTATAGAGTACTGCCATCATGTTGGCGCGCGGGACGAGGACGCCGATGAATTCCAGCAGCTTGGGCGTCGTATCCTCGATGAGCGTGGCGATTCCTGTGGTATGCCCACCGGGACGCGCTAGGCTTGCGATCAGCCCGGTCCCAACTGGATCGTTGATCCCGGGCATCACGACGGGGATCGGAGAACCGAGTTGCTGTGCCGCGCGCACAGCGGCGATGGTACTGGGGAGAATTATGCTGACCTTCGCCTGCTGCAGCCCACGCGCAAGCTCAGGAAATCGGTCGTAGGCGCCCTCGGCAAAACGCGTTTCCAGCATATAGTCGCGACCGGCTGTCATGCCATTTTCGGTCAGGCCATGTTCAAGCCCGGCCAATGTTAGCCGCGTGTAACCCGTGTTCGCCGTCCCGGCGCTGAGATAGCCGATTCGAGGCGCTTGCTGCGCGCGAGCGCCCGCAGACCAAAGCACGGCGCCACCAGCTAGCGTGATGAAATCGCGTCGTCTCATTGGCCCCCCTGTTAGACTATCGCACCCTATTCGATCACCTCGACGGCTAGCCTAGACCGCAGAAAATAGGCCCCACTCGCCGGGAACGCCTTTCAGGGTGTGGGTCCCGCGGCTCTCAAATCTCAGGCCTGATCCTGCCACCAAGTCTCTAACCGTGCTTGAGACCAATACCTCGTCGGCCGCTGCCAAAGCCCCAATTCTGGCCCCGACATGAACCGCAATGCCACCAAGGTCTTCACCCATCACCTCACACTCCCCGGTGTGAACGCCAACGCGAATGTGAATGCCTAGCTCTTTGACCGCGTCCGCAATCGCTCGGCCGCAGCGAACGGCACGCGCCGGGCCATCAAAAGCCGCCAGAAAGCCGTCGCCCGTCGTGTTGATCTCCCGACCGCGGTGCCGACGAATTTGCTCACGAACGAGCAAGTGATGCTGAGTAAGAAGGTCCTTCCATGCGCCGTCGCCAAGTTCGACTACTCGCGTGGTCGCGCCAACGATATCCGTGAAAAGTACAGTTGCGAGCACGCGGTCAATATTGGGTTCAATTTCTCGGCGCTCGCCGGTCAGAAACGCTTCGATCTCACCGACGATTGAGTTTACGTCCCCGACCCATGGATTATGGTCTATTCCCGGTAACTCCACATACTTCGCCCCTTTGATGTGACGGGCTAGGTATCGACCGTTCTCGACGTTAACCGGAATATCGCCTGTGCGATGCAAGACCAATGTGGGGACGCCGATTGTCGGAAGCACGTGTCGTACATCGATGCCGTGGCTCATAAGTAGGAGAGTGTTAGCGGCTCCCGGGCTAGCGCTTGCTCGTTCCACTCGCCCAACAAGTTTGCGCAGCTCTTCGTCGCCGGCCAGGCTTGGGCTGAACCTATCAACTGATTTGCCTTGTCCCCAATTCTCTTCTCTCGACTTCAAGATTGCCGCGATCTCCTCGTCAGTCGTGCCCCACGGATTGTCGGGCGCCCAGGCCTCGCGAGCGGATGACCCATACAAGATCAGCGCTGAGGTGCGTTGCGGATAGGTGGCAGCGAACACAATGCACATCGGCCCACCCTCAGAGAGGCCAAAGAGTGCTGCTCGCGTTGAGCCGGCGGCGTCCATGACGGCTCGGACGTCGTCCATCCGCTCCTCTAGGGTTGGGATCGCGCTGAGCCGGTCCGATAGGCCGGTTCCCCTTTTATCGAACCGGATCAATCGACAAAAAGATGCAAGTCGCGCAAAGAAACTTGCTGTAAGCGGCATCTCCATCTGCATTTCAACATGCGAGATGAAGCCAGGTACGAAGACTAGGTCGAACGGGCCCTCGCCCATGACCTGATAGGCTATGTAGGTATCGCCGCTCTTGGCGTAGCGGGTCTCGGGCATGTTGGTCATCGGGACCGGCCTCTGGCTGGATCATAAGGACCTGGCGGCAGAGATCAAACGATGTATCAAAATCCGCAGCACGTCGCCTCGGGGTCAATCGCGTCGGTTCCGCCGGGCCCGCCTGATGTCCGCTTTTCCGGTCGCTTCGGAAATACGAGTTCGCGGTTGATCGCGCCACGTCAGGCGTGATTCAAGGCCCCAAACAGGAGCCACGAATCATGCGCTACGAACTGAGCGATGTTGAGTGGGAGGTCATCAAGCCGATGCTTCCAAATAAGCCGCGCGGCGTTCCCCGTGTGGACGACCGGCGTGTCCTGAACGGCATCTTTTGGGTATTGCGATCTGGTGCACCGTGGCGCGATCTGCCGGAAACCTACGGCTCTTACACGACCCGCTACAATCGCTTCGTTCGCTTGCGCAAGGCGGGGTTTGGGATCGGCTGATGCAGGCGGTCGCCGCGGTCCATGATGGCGATGTGCAGATGATCGACAGTTCGTCCGTGCGGCTGCATCAACATGCGGCGAACACAAGAGAAAGGGTGGAGACAGGTGTATGGGCCGCAGCCGAGGAGGGCTGACGACCAAGATCCACGCGCTCACCGATGCGCGCGGCCTGCCGCTGGAACTGGTCCTCACGCCCGGCCAAGCCGCGGATTGCCCCACCGCCGCCAAGCTGCTTGGCCGTCTACGGGAGGGAACCATCCTGCTGGCAGACAAAGCCTACGATGCCGATTGGCTCCGCCGCAGCATCGAGGCGGCTGGCGCCGCGCCGAATATTCCGTCCAAGATCACTCGCCGCTGGTGCGCCTGCTTCAGCGCCGCGCTCTACCGCGAACGAAATCGCATCGAGCGGTTCTTCAACAGGATCAAGCATTGCCGCCGCATCGCCAAGCGTTACGAGAAGCACGCCTCCAACTACCTCGCCATGCTCAAGCTCGCTGCCGTCCGCCTTTGGCTCAGGCATTATGAGTCCATGACCTAATAGGAATCCTCCGCGTCTTCCGCGCATCCTCCGAGCCCTCTGCGCGAAAGCCCTTCCTCTTTTTTACTTCGCCAACAATCTCTGATCCGGCTCGACCTCCGCTCCCTCGCCCTCGATCACCGTCGCCTCGTCGCCGGGCTGAGAGGCGAAGTCCGGGAGGTCCGGTGGGAGGGGGCGCGAGCTCTCGATGCCGAGCTTCCCGAGGCTCCGGGCGCGCGGCAGCAGGCGGCTGTTGATCGAGGCCGTGAGCTTCGAGAAGTTGTCGACGGCGGCCTTGAGGCCCGTCCCCGCGCGGAGCGCGTAGCCCAGCACGATCCCGAGCCCGTCGAGAAGAGCGCGTATCTTCTCCACGATCTCCTTCTGCCCCTCCATTTGGCGCAAGCGTCGGATCTCCGCGCCCGCGATCAGCAGCGCGGAGTAGAGCCCGGCGGGTCCCGCGGGAATGATCCGCGCGTCGCGGGCCTTCAGGAAGAAATCGGGATCGGCCTTGCGCAGCTTCTCGAGCGCTGCGTCGTTCGGCAGATACATCATGCTGATGACGTGGCTGTCGGCCCCGATCTTGCCGGCTTGCTTGCAGGCGTTCTGGATCGCGTTCCGGTAGTCCTTCTCGGAAAGGCTCTTCAGGTGCTGATTCATGCTGCGCGCGAGCTTGTCGTAGGCGATCGCCTCCTGCGGCGTGCCCTCGCGCTCCGCGATCTCCATGATGAACTTCGAGGCCTTGCAGTCGATGACGAGCACCGTGTCGGTCGGCAGGAAGACGACGGCATCGGGCCGGAGCTTCCGCCCGCTCTCCTTGTCGGTCGCGGTCTGCTGCAGCACGAAGTCGCGGCCGGCCTCGAGGCCGAAGGCCTGGAGCGTGTTGGCGAGGCCGATCTCCGCGAGCTGCCCCGCGCCGCCGGGGCTCGAGATCGCGCGCATCAGCGTCTCGACGTCGCCGCCGGTCTTGCCGACCCGGTCGTCGAGAGCGGCGATGAAGCGCGCGACGTCCTCCATCTGCCGCACCAGCGCCTCGTTGACCTTGCGGACGCGCTCCTCGGTCTCCTTCCGCGCCTCGGTGGTCTCGCGCTTGTGGTCGTCGAGGAGCTTCGAGGAGACTTGCGTCGCCGTGCTCGTCACGGCGGCCTTGGCGGCGTCGAGCATCTGTGTCCTGAGCCGCTCGAAATCCGCGACGCGCTCGCGTGCGGCAGCCGCCTCGGCGCGCGCCGAAGCGGCGTTGCGCTCGGCCGCGATCCGCGCCTCGATCGCCTCCGTACGCGCGCGCTCGGCGTCCGCGAGCAGCGTCTCGGTCGCGGCGAGCCGAGCCTCCGCCTGCTCCTCGCGCCGGCGCACCCACAGCGCCGTCAGCGTCGCCGCGAGGACCGCGATCAGCAGGAGGAGACCGCCGGCGATGTAGGCGTTGACGGTGATCTCGTAGGTCGCAAACATCGTCCGCCATCCTACCAGGACGAAACGGGAACGGAAGGAAATCCCGCGGGAGTCGCCGGAGTTCGAGGAGAGGCGCCCGAGTCGCGCCGGGGTTGACGGCGCGGGCGGCCGGGCCTACCTAAATGCCCATTCCCCAAGGATTTCCGCATGGCGGTCCTGCCGATCATCACCGCACCCGATCCGCGCCTGAAGCTCAAGGCGAAGCCCGTCGCGAAGGTCGACGGCGAAATCCGCCGGCTCATGGACAACATGCTGGAGACGATGTACCTCGCGCCGGGCATCGGACTCGCGGCGCCGCAGGTGGGCGTGCTGAAGCGCGTCCTCGTCGTGGACGTCGCGGGCGAGGGCGAGAAGCCGGCGCCGCTCAAGATCGCCAATCCCGAGATCCTCTGGCGCTCGGAGGAGCTCGCGACCTACAACGAGGGCTGCCTCTCGCTTCCGGAGCATTACGCCGACGTGATGCGGCCCGCGGCGATCAGGCTCCGCTATCTCGATTACCAGAACGAGATCCGGGAGCTCGAGGCCAAGGGGCTGCTCGCGACGGTGATCCAGCACGAGATGGATCACCTCGAAGGCGTGCTCTTCGTCGATCACATCTCCTCGGTGAAGCGCAGCATCATCCTGCGCAAGCTCGCCAAGGCGAAGCGCCAGGCGGCGGTGCCGGCCTGAGCGCTTGGGGGGCGGCCCCATGACCCTCCGCCTCGCCTTCATGGGGACGCCGGACTTCGCGGTGCCGATCCTCGAGGCGCTCCGCGCCGCCCGGCACGAGATCGTCTGCGTCTACACCCAGCCGCCGCGCCCCGCCGGACGCGGCCAGCAGCCGCAGCCCTCGCCCGTGGCGCGGGCGGCAGCCGCCGCGGGAATTCCCGTGCGCACGCCCGCGAGGCTCGACGCGACGGAGGCGGCAGGCTTTCGCGCGCTCGGCCTCGATGCCGCGGTGGTCGCGGCCTACGGCCTCATCTTGCCGCCTGCCGTGCTCGCGGCGCCGCGGCTCGGCTGCATCAACGTCCACGCCTCGCTGCTGCCGCGCTGGCGGGGGGCGGCGCCGATCCAGCGCGCGATCCTCGCGGGCGACAGCGAGACCGGCGTTACCATCATGCAGATGGAAGCGGGCCTCGACACCGGTCCGATGCTCCTCGAGCAGGCCGTGCCGATCGGGCCGCGGACGACCGCGCAGGAGCTGCACGACCGCCTCGCCACTCTCGGCGCGCGGCTCATCGTGGAGGCGATGTCGGGTCTGGAGCAGGGCGCGCTCCGCGCGGTGCCGCAGCCCGCGGAGGGCGTCACCTACGCGAGGAAGCTCGGACGCGACGAGGGGCGGCTCGACTGGCGCAAGTCCGCGGATGAGCTCGAGCGCATGGTGCGCGCGCTCAACCCCGCGCCCGGCGTCTGGTTCGAGCACGAGAAGGAGCGCATCAAGGTCCTGGCGGCGGAGGTAGTCGCCGCTCGCGCCGGCGCGCCGGGCGCCGTGCTCGACGCTGCGCTCACGGTCGCCTGCGGACGCGGCGCGCTACGGCTCACGCGGCTGCAGCGGGCGGGGCGGGCGCCCATGGATGCGGAGGCGTTTCTGCGGGGCTACGCGATCCTCGCGGGGACGCAGCTCTGATGCCGCGCTACAAGCTCCTCCTCGAATACGACGGCACCGCGCTCGTGGGCTGGCAGCGCCAGGCCAATGGGCTCTCGGTGCAGGAGATCCTGGAGACCGCGGTCGAGCGCTTCTGCGGGAAGCACGCGACGGTGCACGGCGCGGGCCGCACCGATGCCGGCGTCCACGCGCTGGGCCAGGCGGCGCACGTCGACCTGCCGAAAGCCGCCGATCCCGAGGTGATCCGCGGCGCGCTCAATCACCATGTGCGGCCGCACGCCGTTGGCGTGCTCGCGGTCGAGCCCGTGAGCGAGCACTTCAACGCCCGCACCTCCGCGCGCGCGCGGCATTACCGCTACCGCATCCTCAACCGCCGTGCGCCCGCGGTGCTGGAGCGCGACCGGGTCTGGCACGTGGGCCCGCCGCTCGACGTCGAGGCAATGCGGGAGGGCGCGCAGCATCTCCTGGGGAAGCACGACTTCTCGACTTTCCGCGACGCGCTCTGCCAGGCGAAGTCGCCGGTGAAGACGCTCGACGTCCTCGACGTCGCGCGGCACGGCGAGGAGGTCGTGGTGGAGGCGCGGGCGCGCTCCTTCCTCCATCACCAGGTCCGCAACATGGTCGGGACCTTGAAGCTCGTGGGTCTCGGCAAATGGTCGCCCGCGCACGTTCTCCGCGCGCTCGAGGCGCGGGACCGCCGCGCCGGCGGCCCGACCGCGCCGCCGCAGGGCCTCTACCTCGTCGAGGTCGTCTACCTGAAATAGACGGCGAGGCTCGCGAAGATCGCGGCGCCGCCGACGATGACGAGCGCGTTCCAGGCGAGGCTGAGCGTGCCCAGGACGAGGCCGAGCAGCAGGGCGCGGCTGTCCTCCTCGAGAAGGCCCAGCGCCAACACCACCAGCGACCACGCGATCGGGAGATTGCCGAGCGGCACCGGGAGCGACAGCACGATCCCCGTGAGGATCAGCGCCAATCCCGCCAGTCTTCCGCCGCCCACGCCCGTGAGCCAGGACTCGCGCGGACGGAGCCAGCGCTCGACGCGGCGGATGCGCGGGAGCGCGCGGTCGAGGAAGCGCGAGAAGCCCGAGAGCGTCACCGACCGCCGCCGAAGCCACCGCGGTATCCGGGGCTCGCGCCAGCCGCGCAGGAGCTGGGAGCCCATGAGGACGAGTGCAATTCCGAAGATCGCGGAAAACCCCGGCACGGTCGGGCCGGGAATCCCGTTGGGCAAGGCGAGCGAAAGCACGATGAGCCCGAAGCCGCGATCGCCGAGCGCCTCCAGGAGATCCCCGAGACTGACGCGCGGTCCGGAATGGCCCGCCCGCAACGCGTCGAGCGCTTCCGAGATGCGCGGCCGCTCGACCTCTACTTCGGCGTTCAAGCGAGCCCGGCCGTCAATCGCAGAATGGACAGTCCCAGGGCGAAATCGAGCAGCACCACGATGATGGGAACGAGAATGCCGGCTTCGAGGCTCACCCAGGCGACATACCATTCGTAGGCGAAGATCGCGATGCGCAGCAGCCGCGCGAGCAGGATCGAGATCCCCGCAAGGAGTGCCGGACCCGTGGGCGTCGATGCGATGGATTCCACGTTGACGAGGTTCGAGGCGCCGGCGACGAGGAGCGCGATCAGCACCGCGGCCACGACTTGCGGGATCTGCGTCCAGTTGTAGGTGCACACGAAGAGCCAGTAGCGGTCGGCCTTGCCGTACCAGCGCACCAGCGCATAGACGAGCGCCAGCAGCAAGAGCCAGCCCACGATCGTCCCCAGGGTATCGAGCGCGATGTTGGATGCGGGCTCCGCCGCCTCGCCGATCGCTCGCACGGGGATGAGGATCGATACCACGTTGAGCGGCAGGACGATCGCCGCCGCCCAGAAGGAATGCAAGGCGCCCCGGGGGCTGCCATCGAAGTCCAGGAGGGCCCGCGGGTCGATGAAGATGAGCCGCCAGGCGCCATGGAGCGCGCGGCGGATCTCGGCGAGGCTCGGCATCGAGCGCTCAGGCCGCGGGGAAATAGAGGTCGAGCGCCGCGCGATAGATCTCCGCGAGCGTGCCGAGATCGGCGACGGGCACGCGCTCGTCCACCTTGTGCATGGTCTGGCCCACGAGGCCGAATTCCGCCACCGGACAGTGCCGCACGATGAAGCGCGCATCCGAGGTGCCGCCGGTGGTGCTGAGCTCCGGCGTGAGCCCCGTCACCTGCTTGATCGCGCGCGAGAGGAGCTCGCTCACTGCGGCCGGCGGCGTCAGGAAGGACTCGCCGCTGACGCTCCAGCGGAGATCGTACTCGCCGCCGGCCTCGCCGATCCGCTCGCGCGCCCAGCCATCGAGGGTCGCGGAGGTCCAGCGGTCGTTGAAGCGGATGTTGAAGACCGCGCGCGCCTCGCCGGGGATCACGTTCGAGGCGGGATTGCCGACATCGGTCGTGGTGATCTGCAGCGTCGAGGGCTGGAAGTGCTCGCTGCCGTTGTCGAGCGGCTCCCGCGTCAGCGCGTGCAGCATGCGGACCATGCGATGGATCGGATTGTCCGCGAGCTGCGGATAGGCGGTGTGGCCCTGCACGCCCTTCACCACGAGCGTCCCGGTCATGCTGCCGCGGCGGCCGACCTTCACCATGTCGCCGAGGCGCTTGGCGCTGGTGGGCTCGCCGACGATGCAGACATCGAGCTTCTCGCCCTTGGCGGCGAGCCACTCCAGCACCTTCTTGGTCCCGTTGATGGAGACGCCCTCCTCGTCGCCGGTGATGAGGAGGCTGATCGAGCCCGCGAGGGAGCCGCCGCGCGCTGCGAGGAAGCGCGCCACCCCCGAGACGAAGGCGGCAATGCCGCCCTTCATGTCGCTGGCGCCGCGGCCATAGAGCGTGCCGTCGATGATCTCGCCGCCGAAGGGATCGACGGTCCAGGACTCCCTCCGCCCCACCGGGACCACGTCGGTGTGGCCGGCGTAGCAGAAATTTCGGCCCGCATTGCCGAGCCGCGCGTAGAGGTTGAGCACGGGCTCGGTCCCGGGCTCCGCGAATTCGAGCTTGGTGCAGGTGAAGCCGAGCCGCTCCAGCGCGCGCGTCAGCACCTCGATCGCACCGGCATCCGCGGGGGTGACGCTGGGGCAGCGGATCAGCTCCGCCGCCAGCGCCACCGGGTCGACCGGGTCGATCTTGCCCTCGGCGGTCATTCCCGGAGCAGCTCGTTGATGGAGGTCTTGGCGCGGGTCTTCTCGTCGACGCGCTTGACGATGACCGCGCAGTAGAGGCTGGGGCCGGGGCTTCCATCCGGGAGCGGCTTGCCGGGCAGGCTCCCGGGCACCACTACGGAATAGGCGGGGACGCGGCCCGTGTGCACCTCGCCGGTGGTGCGGTCGACGATGCGCGTGGTGGCGCTGATGAAGACGCCCATCGCCAGCACCGAGCCCGTCTCGACCACGACGCCCTCGACCACCTCGCTCCGCGCGCCGATGAAGCAGTTGTCCTCGATGATGACGGGATTGGCCTGCACCGGCTCCAGCACGCCGCCGATGCCGATGCCGCCGGAGAGGTGACAGTTCTTGCCGATCTGCGCGCAGGAGCCGACCGTCGCCCAGGTGTCGACCATGGTGCCGCTGTCGACATAGGCGCCGACGTTGACGAAGCTCGGCATCAGCACGACGTTGGGCGCGATATAGGCGGAGCGCCGGACGACGCAGTTGGGGACCGCGCGGAAGCCGGCGGCGCGGAACTTCTCGGCGTTCCAGCCCGCGAATTTCGAGGGCACCTTGTCCCACCAGATCGCGGGGCCGTAATTGCCGTCGACGGGGCCGCCGGGAATCTCCGCCATGTCGCGCAAGCGGAAGGAGAGCAGCACCGCCTTCTTGAGCCACTGATTGACGGACCAGCGGCCCTCGATCTTCTCGGCGACGCGGAGCTTGCCCTCGTCGAGCGACTCCAGCGCGGACTCGATCGCCTGCCGCACGGGTCCGCCGGTCGCGGGCGTGATGGTGTCGCGCGCCTCCCAGGCGGCATCGATGGTCCGGGCGAGATCGGCAGCACTCATGGGGAATATCGGCGAGGTCGTTGAAAAAGCCCGCGAACCATGCGGCAGGGGGCCTACCCTGTCAACCCGCGGAGGCGGCTTTGGGGACGGCGGCGAGCCAGCTCGCGAGGTCGGTCACGACGTGGTGGACGTGCGGCGCATCGGGCTCGGCTCGCGTCCATTCGGGCCCGCCGGGAATCCAGGCGGTGGTCATGCCGAGCTCGTGGGCGGGGACCAGGTTCCGCGCGATGTCCTCGACCATGATCGCGGCGGTGGGCTCGACCGCGAATTGCGCGAGGAAGCGCGAATAGGTCGCGCGGTCGGGCTTCGGCAGATAGTCGGCGGCGTGGATGTCGAAGAGCCCCTCGAACTGATCGGCGATCCCGAGCCGGTCGAGGACGCGCTTTGCATAGCGGTGATCGGCATTGGTGAAGACGAGCTTCCGCCCCGGCAGCCCCGCGAGCGCCGCCCTGAGCGCGGGCGCCGCCGCGACCCGCGTCATGTCGATCTCGTGAACGTAGTCGAGGAAGCGGCGGGGATCGACCCCACGCTCGGTCATCAGGCCCCGGAGCGTGCTGCCGTGGGTCTGGTAATAGTGACGGCGCAACGAGTGCGCGGCCTCGGTGTCGACCCCGGCCTCCGCGCAGATGAAGGCGGCCATCCGCGCCTCAACCTCCGCGAAGAGGTTGCAGGAATGCGGATAGAGCGTGTTGTCGAGATCGAAGACCCAGGTCTCGATTTCCCGGAGCGGCCGTCCCCGCTTCATTCCGTCGGCTTCTCCTTGGAGGTCGCGGGTCCCTTGAGCTCGACCATGTTGCCGTCGGGGTCGTAGAGGTAAAGGGACGGACCCGACCCTTCCGCGCCGTAGCGGTCCCTGACCTCGCCCGCCTCGATCCCATGCGCGCGCAGATGCGCCGATATCGCCGCGGCGTCGAAGGGAGCGACGCGGAGGCAGAAGTGATCCATGTTCCGCCCTTCCTTCGCCGGCGCCGCCCCGCCCGCGCGGCCTAGCGTGCCGTCGACGGGGACGAGATCGATCAGCGCATCCCCCGCGCGAAGCTGCATCAGCCCGAGCTTCGGCCGGTAGACCTCGACCGTGCAGCCCAGCACGGTGCAGTAGAACTCCTTCGCCCGCTCGAGATCGCGGACGCGGAGCACGACGTGATCGAGGCCGGTGATGACGGGGTGGGTCATGGCGCAAAGATAGGGTGTCGAGGGTGAGATGTCAGTGGAGCAGATTTCCCTCCCTCTCCCCTCCGTGGAGAGGGTTGGGGTGAGGGGGCGCGGCGGTCCCTCGTCTAGCAAGACTTCTCCGGCCTTCCGGCCGTAGCGCCCCTCACCCAACCTCCCCCCCCGGAGGGGAGAGGAGAAGTGACTAGGCCGTCCTTCGAATCAGCGTCCCCGCGCCGCCCTCGGCGAAGAGCTCCAGCAGGATCGCGTGGGGGACGCGGCCGTCGAGGATGACGGCGGCATCGACGCCGCCGTCGATCGCCTGGAGACAGGTCTCGACCTTCGGGATCATGCCGCCGGCGATGGTGCCGTCCGCGATGAGCGCGCGCGCTTGCTCGGCGCTGAGCTCCGGCATGAGCTTCTTCGACTTGTCGAGGACGCCTGCGACGTCCGTGAGCAGGAGGAAGCGCGCGGCCTTGACCGCGCCCGCGACCGCTCCCGCCGCGGTGTCCGCGTTGATGTTGAAGGTCTCGCCGTCCTCGCCGACGCCGATGGGCGCGATCACCGGGATGATCGCGGAGTTCCGGAGCGTCTCCAGCACCGTCGCGTTGATCGCTGCGGGCTCGCCCACGAAGCCCAGGTCGAGCACGCGCTCGATGTGCGAGTCCGGATCGACCTTGGTGCGGCGGAGCCGGGTCGCCTTGATGAGCCCCGCGTCCTTCCCTGAAAGCCCGATCGCATAGCCGCCGGCGCCGTTGATCGCGGTCACGATCTGCTTGTTGATCGAGCCCGAGAGCACCATCTCCACGATCTCGACGGTCTCGCGGTCGGTGACGCGCAGCCCGTCGATGAAGCTGCTCTTGATCTTGAGTCGCTCCAGCATCTGCCCGATCTGCGGGCCGCCGCCGTGGACGACGATGGGGTTGATGCCGACCTGTTTCAGCAGCACGACGTCGTGCGCGAAGCGCTGGGCGCCCTCGACGTCGCCCATGGCATGGCCGCCGTATTTCACCACGACGGTCTTGCCGGCATAGCGGCGGAAATAGGGGAGAGCCTCGGAGAGGATGTTGGCGCGGGTCTGCGGATCGACGCTCATGGCCCGCGACTTTAGCAATGAGGCGCCGGCGCCGCCAGCGCGGCGAGGGCGGCGCGGAGCGCTGCGATGCCCGTCCCTTCCGCGGCGCTCGTCACGTGGATCACGGGGTGCGCGGCGGTGTGGCGGGCGAGCGCCGCCGCAATTCCTGCGAGGGTCTCCGAGAGCGCTTTCGCCGCGAGCTTGTCGGCCTTGGTGAGGACGATCTGGAAGGAGACCGCGGCCTCGTCGAGCATCGCCATCAGCGGCTCGTCCGCGGGCTTGATGCCGTGGCGCGCGTCGATGAGGAGGAGGGCCCGGCGGAGGCTCGAGCGCCCCTTGAGGTAGAGCCGCGTGAGCTCGGTCCAGCGCTGCACCTCGTGCTTCGGCGCCTCGGCATAGCCATAGCCCGGCAGGTCCACGAGCATCAGGCGATGGCCGAGATCGAAGAAATTGAGCTGGCGCGTGCGGCCCGGCGTGTTCGAGACGCGCGCGAGCGCGTTGCGACCCGTGAGCGCGTTCAAGAGGCTCGATTTCCCGACGTTCGAGCGGCCGGCGAAGGCGACCTCGGGGAGGCTCGGCGGCGGCATCGCCTCCGGCGTCGAGGCGCCCGCGACGAAATCGCAGGACTTCGCGAAGAGGAGGCGCCCCGCCTCTTCCTCGGCGGGCTCCGGAGCCTGGTCCGGCGGATAGACGACGATCGTCTTCTCCGCTAGGCCGCGCCCGCGCGGTGCATGATCACCCATTGCTGCAGGATCGAGAGGGTGTTGTTCCAGGACCAGTAGATCACCAGCCCCGCCGGAAAGCCCGAGAGCATGAAGGTGAAGACGATCGGGAGCGCCATCATCATCTTCGCCTGGGTCGGGTCCGCGGGCGCGGGGTTGAGCTTCTGCTGCAGGAACATGGTGACGCCCATGATGAGCGGCCAGGCGCCGAGCGAGAGCAGATGGACCACGCTGCCGATCAGCGGGAGCGCGAAGAACGGCGTCGGGTCCCAGGAGATGAGGCCGAAGAGGTTCAGGAGCGTCGTGGGATCGGTCGCGGAGAGATCGTGGATCCAGCCGTAGAACGGCGCGTGCCGCATCTCGATCGTGACGTAGAGCACCTTGTAGAGCGAGAAGAACACGGGGATCTGGATGAAGATCGGCAGGCAGCCCGCGAGCGGATTGGCGCCGACGCGCTTGTAGAGCGCCATCACCTCCTGATTGAGCTTCGCCTTGTCCTCGCCGTACTTCTCGCGGAGCTTTTGAATCTCCGGCTGCAGGAGCTTCATCTTGCCCATCGCGCGGTAGGAGCGGTTGGCGAGCGGGAAGAACACGATCTTGATCAGCAGCGTCAGCAGCATGATCGAGAGGCCGAAATTCCCGATCTTGCCGTAGAAATAGTCGAGGGTGAGGAAGATCGGCTTGGTGATCCAGTAGAACCAGCCGAAATCGATCGCGCGGTCGAAACGGGTGATGCCGAGATCGCTCTCGTAGCGGTCGAGGAGCTTCACTTCCTTGGCGCCCGCGAAGACGCGGACGGTGGTGCCGGTGCTGGCGCCGGGCGCCAGGGTCTGCGGGGCGCCGGTGAAATCCGCCTGATAGCGCTTGACCGCAGCGTCGCCGGTGAAACGGAAGCTCGCGCTGATCTTCTCGTCCGCCCCGGGGATGAGCGCGGTCAGCCAATATTTGTCGGTGAAGCCGAGCCAGCCGCCGGTGCTCGCGAATTTCTCGGGCTCGCTCGGCTTGAGCTCCGTGTATTTGGTCGTGTCCTTGAGCGTGCCGTCGAAGACGCCGATCGGCCCCTCGTGCAGCAGATAGCTCGGCGAGACCGGCGGCTCGCCCGAGCGCGCGACGTTGCCGAAGGGCAGCAGGGTCACGGGCTCGCTGCCCTTGTTGGTGACGGTCTGCGCCACCGTGAACATGTACTCGTCGTCGACGGAGATGCGCCGCGTGAAGACGAGGCCGGCGCCGTTGTTCCAGGTGAGCTCGACCGCGTGGGCCGGCGTGAGCGGAGCGTCGTCGGCGGCGGTCCAGCGCGTCTCGGCGGCGGGAACCGCAGGCGGCTTCTCGCCCGCCGCGACCCACCCGACCTCGACGATATAGGCGTGCTCGGTGCCCGAGGGCGATAGCAGCTCGATCTCCGGGCTCTTGGGATCGACGGTCTCGTGATATGTGGCGAGGGTGAGGTCGTCGAGGCGTGCGCCGACGAGCGCGATCGAGCCATGGAGCCGCGGCGTCTCGATGCGGATGCGGGGACTCTCCTTGAGGGCCTCGGCTCGCGTTTTGAGCGCCGGTGCGGGCGCCGTGACCGGCGCGGGTGGCGCGGTCGCGGGCGCCGTCGGCGCCTGTCCCGGCTGCGTCCCCGCCTGCTGCTCGGTCTGCGGCGGCTTCGGCGGCGCGAAATAGGGTGCCACGAAGAATTGCCACCCGATCAGGATCGCCATCAGCAGGGCGACCATGAGGAACAGGTTCTTTTGCTGCTCTTCCATGAGGGGCTCTCGGGCGGCGAAGCGGATCAGTGAGTGTGGCGGCAGTGAGCGCCGTGGCCATGGGCCTCGGGCTCGGGAACGGGGTCGTAGCCGCTGCCGCCCCAGGGATGGCAGCGTGCAAGACGCCGCGCGGCGAGCCACGTGCCGCGGAGGGCTCCGTGCTTCTCGATCGCCTCGGCGGCGTAGTCCGAGCAGGTCGGGAGATAGCGGCAGGCCGGCGGCAGCAGCGGCGAGACGAAGAGCTTGTAGAAGCGGATCGCGCCTCGGAGCAGAAGCTTCAGCACGGGTTCCTCTCTCCTTGCTCTCGCCCTTCCTCGCGCCAGGCGCCGAGCCGGCGCAGCGCCGTCTCGAGGTCGCCCAAAAGGGCGGCATAGACCCGCTTCGGCGTCTCCGCCCGCGCGATCAGTACGTAGTCGAAGCCGGGGCGCGCGTGGAGCGGCATCACTGCTGCGGCCGCCGCCTTGAGGCGCCTCCGGGCGCGGTTGCGGGTGACGGCATTGCCGATCTTGCGTGTCGCCGTGAACCCGACCCGGATCCCCTCAGGAGGCGCTTGCGGCGTTTCAGGGACGAAAGCGGCCGTCTGCAGGATCAGGCCCGGCGCCGCCCATTTGCGGCGCCCGGCGGCGACGCGGAGGAAATCCGACCGCCGCCGCAGGCGCTCGAGAGCTGGCATGATCGCGGCGGGGCGGGAGCCCCGTCCCTCAGGCCGAGAGGCGCTTGCGACCCCGGGAACGCCGGCGCGCCACGACTTTGCGCCCGCCCACGGTCGCCATGCGCGAGCGAAAGCCGTGGCGGCGCTTGCGGATGAGCTTGCTCGGCTGATAGGTGCGCTTCACGGGCCCTTGCTCCGGCTACGGCTTCTCAGGAAAACGAGGCCGCTGTATACGGGAGCAGGGGGGCGAAGTCAACGCCAGGGGGCTCGCGCGGGCGTCACGGCAAGGTGAATCGGGGATGGGCCGACCTCTCCCTTAGGATCGGTGCCAGCGGGCACCATGACCAGCCGAGGCACGGGAACGCCGATGGAGCAGATCGAGACGGAATCCGCGCACGGCACCGGCGTCCGGCGCTGGCTTGCGCTGGCGGCGCTGGTGCTCGCGGGCGCCG
>DATKNV010000104.1:0-5796 GCA_035541215.1 Allostellaceae bacterium
GGGGATAATGCCGAGTTCCTATGATTTCGATGCCCCCGCCGCATCTCCATAAACGCCGATCATCGAAACCGTAAGCATTCGGCATTTCAGTGTTGCCACCGGCTTCGTGATGCTCCTCGACAGCGGCACGGGCCATTCCGGCCGCCGCCACAGCAAAGGCAAGGAGACATCACCGATGATCAGCAACACCACCCGCGTCCCCGCGCTCTGGCGGAGCCTCTCGATGGCGGCCGTCTTGCTCGGAGGCCTCAGCTTCGCTTCTGGAGCCGCAAGCGCCGGCGAATGCCCCGCCGACAAGATGGGCGTCAACGTCACGAAGCCGAACGCGACGCCCGCGAGCGGCGTCACCGACACGGTGCTCTCGTCGATCGACCTCGCGAAAGAGCCTGCGAAGATCCAAGGCCGCCAGTTCCGCCTGCGCAAGCTCGTGATCGAACCCGGCGGCGTCGTGCCCTGGCACAGCCATGGCGACCGGCCCGCGATCATCTACATCGTTCAGGGTGAGATCACGGAGTACGCGAGCAATTGCGCCGTACCGATCGTGCACAAGGCCGGCGACGTCGCGCGCGAGACGCACGCCACCGCGCACTGGTGGAAGAACACCGGCGGCGAGACCGTGATTCTGCTCTCGGCAGACCTGCTCCACGACCAGAGCGACCACAACATGTAGCCGCCAGCCGCCGCCCTTCCCCAAGCGAGCGGCCTTCAGGGTGTGACGCCCGATCCCTCCCCCTGCGGGCGTCACACCCCCCTCTCTCGAGCGAGGAGCTCGTCGCGACGATGATGCACACCGATGCCGCAGCCGCCATGCCGGCCACGCGTGCGCGCCTCTCGGGAGCGGCGCTGCTACGCTCTTTCGTTTTCGCGCTGATCGCTTTCCTCACCGTCGTCGATCTCTTCGCGACGCAGGCGATTCTTCCGTCGCTGGCGAAGGCCTACAGCGTGAGCCCCGCAGCCATGAGCTTCGCCGTCAACGCCAGCACCATGGGCATGGCGGTCTCGGGTCTCGCGGTCGCGCTCATCGCCCGCCGGATCGATCGCCGCCGCGGCATCCTCGCGAGCCTACTGCTGCTGTCGATACCGACCTTCCTCCTGGGGTTCATGCCGGACCTCACGACCTTCACGGTGCTCCGTGTGGTCCAGGGCGTGTTCATGGCTGCGGGCTTCACCTTGACGCTGGCCTACCTGGCGGAGCAATGCAGCGCCGAGGACGCCGCCGCGGCCGCGGCCGCTTATATTACCGGCAACGTCGCGAGCAACCTCTTCGGCCGGCTCATGTCGGCGGCGCTCGCGGACCACCTGGGCCTTGCAGCCAATTTCTACGTCTTTGCGCTTCTCAACCTAGCAGGCGCGCTCCTCGTCTATGTATGTCTCGCCCGCACGCAGCCGATGCGGGCCGCCGGTCCCGCCCCCCGCTCGCCCTTTGCGAGCTGGGCCGAGCATCTTCGCAACGGCGCGCTCCGGACGAGCTTCTGCATTGGCTTCTGCATCCTCTTCGCCTTCATCGGCACCTTCACCTTCGTCAATTTCGTGCTGGTCCGCGAGCCCTTCGCGATCGGCCCGATGGCGCTGGGTTTCGTTTATTTCGTGTTTCTGCCCTCGATCGCGACGACACCCCTCGCGGGCGGCGTCGCGCGTAAGCTCGGGGTGCGGCCGACCTTTTGGGGCGCCCTCGCGGTCGCTGCGCTCGGCCTCCCTCTGCTGCTTCTGCCGAGCCTGACGGCGGTCATGGTCGGACTCGCTCTCGTGGGTGTCGGCACGTTCTTTGCCCAGGCGACCGCGACCGGCTTCGTCGGCCGCGCCGCGCGCGGCGACCGCGCGTCCGCGAGCGGCATCTACCTCGCGAGCTATTTCCTCGGCGGCCTCTTGGGCAGCGCCATCCTCGGCCAGGTGTTCGACCGCCTAGGCTGGCCGGCTTGCGTGGTCGGGATCGGCATCGTGCTCGCGGCGGCGGCCCTCCTCGCGATCCGGCTGGAGATGCCTGCCGTCAAGACAGAGGGCTGAGCCATGGAGACCCGATATGAGCGCGGCCTGCGCGAGCTCGCGGAGATCGATGGCGAGCAAGGCGAGCGCATCGTCGCGGGACTGCGCGACATAGCCCCGGAATTCGCGACCTATCTGATCGAGTTCCCCTTCGGCGACATCTTCTCGCGCCCCGGTCTTGACTTGCGCACGCGGGAGATCGCGACCGTTGCCGCGCTCACCGCCATGGGGACCGCGCAGCCCCAGCTCAAAATACACATAGAAGGCGCGCTCAACGTCGGCGCGACGCAAGCAGAGATCGCCGAGATTATCATGCAAATGGCGGTCTTCGCCGGCTTTCCCGCGGCGCTCAATGGGCTCGCGGCGGCGAAGGAAGTATTCGGCAAGAGTTGGAGGGTGGAGTGCCCGAGTTCGATGCGGTGATCATCGGTACGGGGCAGGCCGGGCCCGCGCTGGCGAGGCGCTTGGCCGCGGCGGGAATGATGGTGGCGATCGTCGAGCGCAACCGGTTCGGCGGCACCTGCATCAATACCGGATGCTCGCCCACCAAGACGCTCGTCGCCAGCGCCTATGCCGCGCACGTCGCCCGTCGCGCGTCGGACTATGGCGTCGCGATCGACGGCGGCGTGCGCGTCGATATGAAGCGCGTCAAGGCACGGAAGGATCACGTCGTCGGCCTCTCGAACCGCGGGGTCGAGCGATCCCTCAAGAAGCTAGCGAATTGCCGCGTTTATGAAGGCCATGCGCGCTTCGTTTCCCACCGCAGAGTGCAGGTCGGCACGGAGGTGCTGAGCGCCGGGCGGATCTTCATCAACGTCGGCGGCCGCGCTGCGGTACCGGAGATTCCAGGCCTGGATGGAATCGACTACCTCACCAACAGCGGGATGATGGACGTGGATTTCCTGCCTCGGCACCTCCTGGTGCTCGGCGGAAGCTACATCGGTCTGGAGTTCGGCCAGATGTACCGCCGCTTCGGGAGCGAGGTCACCGTCGTCGAGATCGGTCCACGCCTGATACCGCGCGAGGATGAGGATGTATCGGAGGCGGTCGCTGGCTTCTTGAAACGGGAAGGCATCATGCTACGCCTGAACGCGACATGCCTCAGCGTCAGAAAGAGCGGAGACGACATCACGATACGGCTCGATTGTGCCGAGGGTGCTCCGGAGGTCAGCGGCTCACACCTTTTGATCGCGACGGGGCGCCGGCCCAACACCGACGATCTCGGCCTCGAGCACGCCGGCGTCAAGCAGGATCCGCGCGGTTTCATCGAGGTGGACGACGAACTCCGAACCAATATTCCCGGCATATGGGCGCTTGGCGATTGCAACGGCCGGGGCGCTTTCACGCATACGTCTTGGAACGATTTCGAGACCGTGGCGGCCAACTTGCTCGACGGAGATCGGCGGCGGGTAAGCGATCGGATACCCGCCTACGCTCTTTACACCGATCCGCCCCTAGGTCGGGCGGGGATGACGGAGGCGGAAGTCCGACGAAGCGGGCGACGCGCGCTCATGGGCAAGATCGCCATGGAGGACGTCTCCCGTGCCTTCGAGAAAGGCGAGACCGAGGGCTTCATGAAGGTGCTGGTCGATGCCGATACGAAGGAGATCCTCGGCGCCTCGTTTTTGGGAACGGCCGGCGACGAAGCCATCCATTGCGTGCTCGACGCGATGTACGCGAAGGCGCCCTACACGGTGCTGCAGCGCGCCATGCACATCCATCCGACGGTCGCGGAGTTCATTCCGACGATCCTCGGCGACCTCGCGCCGCTCTCAGAACGACCTACCTAGGATGCCTTGGGGGTTGAGCGTCGAGCGGGCCAAACTTCTCTGATAGAACCGCGTTTGCGGCGTTATTTTTGCGCAAAAACCAATACCGCGTTAGGGGTGAGCCTCCCACGAAATCATGCGTTTTGAGGCGCGTTGGACCCGCCGAAATTGATGGCCGTCGCAGGGGATGCAGCGGCCTGGGCGAGCCTCGAGGCGCGAGACTGCCGCATACCCCGCGTCCTGATTCGCCACGGGTTTCATGCCAAATTCCGATCGACCACCATGCTGTTCCATCGCCCTGGCCGCGAAATTCGCGCTCGCTTCTCGGCAATTTTGGCGGGGTTAAACAGCCGGATTTGGCCACCGCCCCACGGGAATTCCGCACGCGATCCTTCGTCCGTCGAACTCGGGACCGGCTGCGATGGGGCGCCCTCTGAGGATAATTTCCTCGCGTTGGAGATCGCAGATGGTCGTAGCAGGATCGAATGAAAGGCGGAGGGCAAGATAAAAGGAACGGCGCCAATCGACGCCTATACTCTTGTCTGCACATCGTTTTTCATGACGCCACCCGATTGGCGGCAGAGCCAGTAAGTGCGCAAGGCCTTGAAATCGCGGAATTCACTTGGTGCCATGGTCTGAAATATCGCTTTCCATCGACGCTTGCTTCGCAACTGTGCCGTTGGACGTTGTGAGTGAGCTCACGCACACGCGAGCGGAGCGCGCCTGCGCGGACGCTGCGAGCGTTGGAATTATCCCGCGATCGCGCTCCGCCGGCGAAGCTGATCGAGGGCGGCGGCGATGTGCTCGGGATGCGCGGAGGCGTGCTCGATCTCCCAAAGCCAGGGCTCGCCGTCCGCGGCGTAGTGGATGACCAGATCCTCGCCCGCATCCTGGCCACCGATTTCATTGGGGTCGCCTTCCTGGCCCTCAGGCCAAGGACGAACCTCAATCGCCATTGTGTCGGTCTCGCGGTAGTAGCGGATCGCCGGCTCTATGATCATGGGTAGTCACTTCAAGCGCTCTGCCGCGTGCGTGGCAACGTCATACTCCCAGATTTCCACAGCGGCCGGGATCAGGTGCGCAAAGCACCGCACATAATACGCTGCCAGGCTCTCGCTGCGCCGTATGCTCCTAAGCGAGAACAGCACCTTTCGGTAGCGATCGGGCGCGATCTGGAAATAGAACATTGCTTCGTTCCACACGGTCATCTTCGCGCTAGGAACGTTTCCGCCGCTGGTCCAATTGTGGGATTTGCACTCAACAATGATTGGCGGCTGCTCGCTTCCGAAATCGAACTTCCGCGACTTCTTCAGATTGCCGACGCCGATGGGGACTGCGAAACCCGAGGACAGGACCACACCTTGGTTCGCGAAGAACCTTTGAACGAGCCCCTCGAACTCGGAGCCCACGTGCGCGTTACTGATCGACCCTATGCGTTGGAAGTTGTTCATGTCCATCGAGGCCATCGCACTCACTGAAGCCTACGCCGCCTTCCCGCGCGCCCGCACCTTCGGGAGTTCAATCGACAGTTCCGCGTTCATCTTCGCCAGCGCTTCGTCGATGATCCACATGTGCGAGCTATGGCGCAGGTCGAGGAGCCGGCGCACCGAGTTCTCGGGCATGCCAAGTTGCTTCGCGAGCTTGAGCTTCGACCAGCCGCGCTCGCGCATGGTTTCATAAACTGCGAGCTTGGCGGTGACGAGAGACGGCAGCACGGCGCGATCGCGCCCAGTGTGGCTCGCGCCCCCACGCGGCAGCGGCTTGCCCGCCTTCATGTAACCTTCGAGCGCTGCGATGACGCAATCGACCGCGTTGGCGCGTGCCTCCTCTTGCGTCTCGCCTTCGGTCAGTGCTTCCGGAACGCCCGGGAAGCGGACGAGCCACCAGCCATTCTCCTGCCGCTCCAGCGTGTATCGATAACCGAACGCCATCCTCACTCCTCCAAATCCGCCTTGGTCAGTCCCAGCTGCGCTAGCATGGCATTGAGCAGGCCAGGGCCGATCTCCTTGCGGCGATCCTTGAGCGTCGTAAACCGATTGCCGTA
>DATKNV010000105.1:0-7059 GCA_035541215.1 Allostellaceae bacterium
GATCTCGAGTGCCTGCTCGCCGGCATCGGGCTGTGAAATCAGGAGTTCGTCGACGTTGACGCCGAGCTTCCTCGCATAGCCGGGGTCGAGCGCGTGCTCGGCGTCGATGAAGGCGCAGGTGCCGCCGCCCTTCTGCGCCTCCGCGATCACGTGGAGGGCAAGCGTGGTCTTGCCGGAGCTCTCCGGACCATAGATCTCGACGACCCGGCCGCGCGGGAGGCCGCCGATGCCGAGGGCGATGTCGAGGCCCAGCGATCCCGTCGAGACCACCTCGGCCTCGCCCGCGCTCGCCTCGCGGGCGCCCAGACGCATGATCGAGCCCTTGCCGAATGACCGCTCGATCTGTCCCAGAGCGGCATCCAAGGCCTTCTGCTTGTCCATATTTTCCTTTTCAACGACGCGCAATGTTGGCTGGGACATGACCTACTCCTCTTATTCCACAGGGTTCAAGGACGAAGCAATGCGGGGCTGGGCACCGACCGCATCCCCGTGAGCGCGAGGTGAGTGTACCCTTTTTGTTCCGTCGCGCAATGTTTTTGTTTTGTTCCCGGGGTTCGCGCGTCTTGCCAGTGAATAAATTTCATCCCTGCGTGAACTCGGCGGCACGTTCCCCGTCAAATTTCAGAGCGATCCAATTCCGGGCAATTCCGGGGACACAATACTTAATTGACTGCCGCACATCTCACCCAATCAATCCAATGGCCCGCTTGGCTCGGGTAGTGGCGGCGGGAGTGCCGCATCACGTGACACAACGGGGAAACCGCCGACAGCAGGTGTTCTTCTCCGAGGCCGATTATGCGCTCTATCGCGCCTTGCTGGCCGAGAACTGCAGGAATGCGAGGGTGGAAGTCTGGGCCTACTGCCTCATGCCAAATCACGTCCATCTCGTACTGGTACCAGCCGATGCCGACGGGTTGCGCGCGGCGCTCGGCGAAACGCACCGGCGATACACCCGGCACATCAATGAGCGCGAAGGCTGGCGCGGCTTTCTCTGGCAGGGACGGTTCGCATCGTTTCCGATGGACGACGCGCACCTCATCGCTGCCGTCCGCTACATCGAGCAGAACCCGGTGCGGGCGCGCCTCGTCGAGGGCGCGCGCGACTGGCCTTGGTCGAGCGCGCGGGCGCATCTTCGGGGTCGCGACGACGGACTCGTGTGCGTGCGCCCCATGCTGGAGATCGTCCCGGCCTGGTCGGCATTCCTCGAGGGATCGCTGAGCGCGGCGGAGCATGACGCAATTCGCGCCAGCGAGCGCACCGGCCGGCCGCTCGGCGAAGCCGACTTCGTGGCGCATCTGTCCGCGCGCCTCGCTCGCCCCCTCGCGCGCGGAAAGCCCGGCCCCAAGCCGCAGCGGCAGCGCGAGGCGGAGCGGAGATGAGTATTGTGTCCCCGTAATTATGTCCCGTAATTAATTCGGGACGGAGATTGAACCGGTCCTTCCGCGCGGCGTCTAACTCTGCGGATCAAGCAATCGGGCATGCGTGCATATCGGAGATCGAGATGAGGAAATGGGCGATCGCAGGCTTCGCGGGAATCGTTGCGGCCGGAATCGCGAGCGCGGCGCCGGCACGCGCCGACGCGAACGACACGTCGATCAACCAATTCTGCTACGGCGGATGGCGCACCGAAGTCATGATCGATTGGGTGCAGCGATGGATCTTCGTTGAAGACACTTGCGGCGACGTCGGGGACATTCAGACCTCCTACTACCGCTTTTGACGATAGGGCGCGCGACCGATGCGGGCGTTGGCGTTTCAATTCCGGAGGGTCGTATGAGAAGGATTGCGGCAGCCGCCATCGCGGCCGTCATGGTTGCCGGTCTCTGCGCGGTGGCATCAGGCTCGGCGCAGGCGCAGACGAGTTCGATGCCCTCCGACGACTTCCCCGTCGACGGTTACGACCAGGACTTCTGCCTGTCGGGTTGGCAGACTACGATCGTGTTCGCACTGGACCGCAGCTACATCTCGGTCCATGAGCGGTGCGAGGATCTCGACGGCTACGGTTTCGGAGTGGTCGCATCTCTCCTACATTAGGACACGTGAAATAAGGGGACAGAAATAAGGGGAAATAAGGGGACACAATACATCGTGTCCCCGGAATTTCCGGCCTAGCTCACCCCTTCCGTCATCACCTCTTTCACCTTGCCCGCGAGCTGCTTGAGGCTGAACGGCTTCGGCAGGAAGTGGATCTCGCTGTCGGAGCCGAGGCGCTGGCGGAAGCTGTCTTCGGTGTAGCCGGAGATGAAGATCACCTTCATGTCCGGATGCGTCTCGCGCACGCTGCGGATCAAGGTAGGCCCGTCCATCTTCGGCATCACCACGTCCGTGATGAGGAGATCGATGCGGTCGCCGCCTGAGGCGATGACCTCGAGCGCGGCCTCGCCGCTTCGCGCCTCGATCACCTTGTATCCCTTGTTGCGGAGCGCTCGCGCACTGAAGAGCCGCACGGGGTCCTCGTCCTCGACGAGCAGCACCGTGCCGGCGCCCGTCAGGTCCTTGCCTTGCGCGGCCTCGCCGGGCTCGGCACGCTGCGCGGCAGCGACGTCTACTCCCTCGAGACGCGGGAGATAGATCGAGAAGGTCGACCCCTGCCCCGGCTCGCTCTCGACGAAGACGAAGCCACCGGTCTGCCGCACGATGCCGTAGACGGTCGAGAGCCCGAGGCCGGTCCCGGAGCCCACTTCCTTCGTCGAGAAGAAGGGCTCGAAGATGCGCTCGAGATTCTCCTTGGGAATGCCGATCCCGGTATCCGCGACCTCGATCAGCACGTAGTCGCCGCGCGGCATCACCTCGTGGCCGCGGCGCACCGGCGCGCGGAGCGTCGTGTTGCTGGTGCGGATCGAGAGCGTGCCGCCCGTGGTCATCGCGTCGCGCGCATTGACCGCGAGATTGATGATGACCTGCTCGAGCTGGCCCTGATCCACCTTGACGAGGCCGAGCTCGCGTCCGTGCACGACCTTGAGCTCGATGTTCTCGCCGATGAGGCGGCGCAGCAGATGCGAGAGCTCCGCGATCACATCGGTGATGCTGAGGACGCGCGGCTGCAGCGTCTGCTGGCGCGAGAAGGCCAGGAGCTGGCGCACGAGGTTAGCCGCGCGGTTCGCGTTCTGCTTGATCTGCATGATGTCCGCGAAGGAGGGATCGCCGGGCCTGAAGCGCAGCAGCAGCAGGTCGCAGAACCCGATCATCGCGGTCAACAGGTTGTTGAAGTCGTGCGCGACGCCGCCCGCGAGCTGGCCCACGGCCTGCATCTTCTGCGACTGCGCGAATTGCGTCTCGAGGTTCTTCTGCTCGGTCGTGTCGATGAAGTGCAGGATGAGCCCGCCCTTCGCCTCCTCGGGCGCGTCGAGCCGGCTCACGAAAACGCTCGCGGAGCGCTCGCGCGCGCCCTTGAGGCGCACCTCGATGGGCGCCGCCACGCGCCCCGTGCTCTCCGAGGCGGCGGCGAGCTGGCGCGCGACGGTCCGCGCCTCGTTCTCCGGGAGGAAATCGACGAGGCGTTTGCCCAGGAGCTCCTCGGGCGCCACGCCGAAGAGCGTGCCGAGCGCGCGATTGGCCTCGCTGAAGGAGCCCTGGCGGTCGAGGAGCGCCACGCCCGTGGGCGCATCCGCGAAGAAGCGCTGGAAGCGGAGCCGCGATTGCCGGAGCGCCTCCTCCCATTCGCGCTCGGGCGTCAAGTCGCGCACGACCGAGCGCGTGCGGAGCCCGCTCTCGGTCTGCACCGCCGTCTGCGTGATCGAGGCGAGGACGATGCGGCCCTGCCGGCCCCGGAGCGCCACCTCGCCCCGCTCCGGCAGCGTGCCGCTCGCGGCGAAGGGGGCGTGCGGCGGGCTCCCCGGCGGGCTCGCGCCCACGAGGAAGTCCCGGAGATGCGCGCCGCTCTCGACGAGCTCGCCCGGCGAGGCACCGAGCCAGTCCGCGAGCGCCTGGTTCACGAACAGGAATTTGCCCTCGGCGTCGACGGAGTAGAAGCCGATGGGCGCGTTGTCGAGAAAGTCCGCGAGCTTCATCTGCTCGTCGCGGATCACCTGCTCCATCTCGTGCCGCGCGGTCACGTCCTCGAAGCTCCAGAGCGTGTAGCCCGCGCGGCTCGGCAGCGAGTTGATGGCGAGGTTGAACCAGGCGGCCTCGCCCGAGGCGTCGCGAAGCGCGATCCTGCCATGCGCGCGGCCGTGGCCGAAGGCCTCGTCGCGGAGCCGCCGGAACTCCTCGGCGGAGCGGTCCTCGCGCGCGACCCTTCGGGCGATCGCCTCCAGGGGATCGGCCTCGCCGTCGGGGAAGAGGCCGCGGAACGCCGCGTTGGCGTAGGCGACGCTGCCGTCGGGCGCCAGGACCAGATGCGCGTTGGCGGAGGCCTCGAGCGCGTGCCCCAGAAGGTCGACCCGCCCCGCGAGCGCGCCGTGCACGCGCTTCGCCACCACCGCCGCCACTCCGAAGAGCAGCGCCAGCGCCGCCAGGAACCCCGCCGCCGACCACGCGACGAAGCGCCCCGCGAGGCCCGCGAGCGTGAACGCCGCCACGATCAGCGCCGCGATCGCGAGCGTCGCCGCGAGCACGCTGAGGCGGTACATCCAGCGCGGCACCATCACATCCGCGGCCGCCGCGGGCTTGCTGCCGCCCGCCATCGCCGGGCTCACGAGCGCCATGCCGCTCCCGTCTCCTCCGTTCCCCCTCGATTCCGTGGCTGCATAGTTTACCACAGCTTCAGGTCCCGGCGTGCCCGCCTTGAATTTCGATGCCGCGCGCATGCATAGCCGCCGCTTTCACCACCAAGACACCAAGGCACCGAGTCCTTTCTCGCGGCGAAGCCGCAATCAATCCCCAGCGTCCTCTGCGCATCCTCTGCGACCCCCGCGCGATTCTTTCGCGCAGAGGACGCAGAGGATGCGCGGGGGACGCAGATGTAGATGGTTGCGGCTTCGCCGCGAGAAGGAACTTGGTGTCTTGGTGGTTCGAATCCCCGGCAGCGCGTTCGTGAAAGCTCGGAACGATTCGGACCATGCACGTCACGCCCTCCCCGCCCGCGGCCTGAGCTTGCCCTGGAGGCGGAGCACGTAGCCGATGATCTCCGCGACGGCCCTGTAATGCTCGGGCGGGATCTCCCGGTCGAGCTCGACGCCGCCGTAGAGGGCGCGTGCGAGCGGCGGGTTCTCGACGATCGGCACCTTGTTCTCCTGCGCGACCTCGCGGATGCGCTGGGCGATGAGGTCGGCGCCCTTCGCCACCACCTTGGGCGCCCCCTCCATCCCCATCTCGTATTTGAGCGCGACCGCGTAGTGCGTGGGGTTCGTGACCACGACGGAGGCCGTCGGCACCGCCGCCATCATGCGCTTCCTCGCGCGGTCCATCCGGATCTGGCGGAGCCGCGCGCGGATCATGGGATCGCCCTCGGACTGCTTGTGCTCCTCCTTCACCTCCTGCTTCGACATCCGCATCGAGCGCATGAAGCTGAAGCGCTGATAACCGTAGTCGAGGATCGCGATGAAGGTGAGCGCGATGAAGACGCCGAAGCCGAGCCTGCCCGCGAGGCGCGCGATCTCGCTCAAGGCGAGGCCCGCCTCGGCGCCCGAGAGCGTCGCGATCCGCCCGAGCTCTGGCCGCATCAGCGCGGCCGCGACGGCGACGACGACAGCGAGCTTCGCGAGCGTCTTCGCGAATTCCGCGAGCGAGCGCATCGAGAAGAGCCGCGAGAAGCCGCGCGCGGGAGAGAGGTTCTCGAGCTTCGGCACGATCTTCTCGCTCGCGAAGACGATGCCCGTCTGCACCAGCGCCCCCGCGACCGCCGCCGCGAGGAGCAGCCCCAAGGGGAGCAGGAGCGCGCCGCCGACGGTCTCGAGCGTGATGCCCAGCGCCGACCAGAGCGCGTCCCCCGCTGCGATCCGCTCCGGCGATTCGAGATAGGGCAGCAATGCCGCGCCGATCGTCCGCGCGGTCGCGGGAGCGACGAAGACGAGGAGCCCCAGCGAGGTCCCGATCATGAACCAGTTGTTGATCTCGCGGGACTGGACGACCTGGCCCTTCTCGCGGGCCTTGCCGAGCCGCCGTTGCGAGGGCTCCTCGGTTTTTTGGCTGTCGTCGATGTCGTCGGCCATGGGCTCAGCCTCCCGTGAGCCGGACGAGGTCCACGGCGAAGCGCTCGACGAACCACTGGAGCCCGCTCGTGAGCAGGAGCGCGAAGGCCGCGAGGCCCGCCACGATCTGCAGCGGCTGCACCACGAAGAGGATCTGGAGCTGCGGCGCGAGCCGCGAGACGAGGCCGACCGCGACGTAGAAGATCGTGCCGATCACCAGGAAGGGCGCCGCGATCTCGACGCCGATGCGGAAGCACTCCGTCACCGCGCGCGCGATCGCGTCCGAGGCGTCGCCCCATTGGATGAGCGCGCCGGGATGAAAGACGCCGTAGCTCGCGACGAGGCCGCGGAGCATCGGATGGTGCAGGTCCGCGAGGAAGATCACGAGCACGCCCGCGACGCTGTAGAAGGCGCTGGTGAGCGCCTCCTGCTGCTGCGCCATCGGGTTGAAGATGAGGGCGGCGGAGAGGCCGAGCTGGATCGAGACCACGCTTCCCGCGACCTGCAGCGCCGCCAAGAGGATGCGCGCGACGGTGCCGAGGAATATGCCGACGGCGATCTCGCCGCCGAGGAGGAGGAGGAGCCCGAGCGGCTCGCCCGGGAGCGGCGGCAGCGTCGGGGCGAGCGCGGGGGCCGCAAGGAGCGTGAGGCCGAGGGCGAGGACGAGGCGGAGCCTCGGCGCCACATAGACCTCGCCGAAGCCCGGCAGCAGCATCAGCGCCGAGCCCAGCCGCGCGAAGACCAGGAGACCCGCGAAGAGATTGGCCGGCAGGAGCTGGTCGAGCATCGCGCGCGCTCAGCCCGCGGCCATGCGCTGGAAGAGCGATTGCGTGAAGCTCGTGAGGGTCGCGAGCATCACCGGCAGCAGGATGAGGAGCGAGAGCATGATGACGAGGATCTTCGGCACGAAGGTCAGCGTCATCTCCTGGATCTGCGTCAGCGCCTGCAGCACGGAGATCGCGAGCCCGACCGCGAGCGCGAGCAGCAT
>DATKNV010000106.1:0-7772 GCA_035541215.1 Allostellaceae bacterium
CCGTTACCGGCGGCGCGGTGCGCTCTTACCGCACCCTTTCACCCTTGCCGCCCCGCGCGATCCGGAGATCGCGATGGGCTCGGCGGTTTGCTTTCTGTGGCACTTTCCCTGGGGTCGCCCCCGCCGGGCGTTACCCGGCACCGCACTTCCGTGGAGCCCGGACTTTCCTCCCCCGGCCGAAACCGGGAGCGGCCATCCGGCCGTCTGGCGCGCTAGAAATGGGCCTGAAACCGCAACAAGTCAACCGCGGCCGGCGCGAAATCTCGCCACCGCGCGGGACGCCGCGGCGATGCGGGCGCCGGTCTCCGCATCGAGCGCGCCGTCCACCCCGCGCGGACGGAATCGGCGCTGGAAGGCGGTCAGCACGAGCCGCGTCTGCTCGTCGAGCGCTCCCGAGAGCGGCATGCGATAGCCGATCCCGGCGAGCATCTCCTGTGCCGCCCCGGCGTCCCGTGGGGGCGGCGCCTCCTCGTCCGGCCAGAAGCCGATCCCCGCGCGGGCGAGGCGCTCCCAGTTAAAGAGCTCACCGGGATCCTGCTTCCGCTCCGGCGCCACGTCGGAATGGCCGACCACGCGGTCGGCGGGGATCGGATGCCGCGCGAGGATGCCACGTGCGAGCTCCTCCAGCGCCGCCATCTGCCGTTCCGGAAAGCCGCGGTAGCCCCATTCATGGCCGGGATTGACGAGCTCGATGCCGATCGAGGCGGCGTTCACGTCGGTGGTTCCTTGCCAGAACGAGATGCCCGCGTGCCAGGCACGCTCGCTCTCCTCGACGAGGCGCCAGACCGTGCCGTCCTCCTCGATCACGTAATGCGCGCCCACTTTCGCAGCGGGATCGCAGAGGCGGTCGATCGCCTCGGCGGCGGTGGGCATGCCCGTGTAGTGCAAGACCAGCATGTCGACGGCGGCGCCGGGAGGACGTAAGTTGCGATTGGGCGACGGGCGCTCGCGGAAGGTCATGCCCTATTTAGCTCGCGGCGGGCGTCTCCGTGAAGCTGTGGAAGGTGCCGGAGATCTCGCCGCCGCGCTCGATCTCGATCTCGCGGTAGCGCACCGACGCCGAGACCTTGCCGCTCGCGCGGAGCATGAGCCGGCCGCTCACGCTGAGCTCGCCCTCGAAGCGGCCGCTGATCTCCGCGGTCTCGACGGAGGCCGAGCCCGTGAAGAGCCCGCCCTCTGCGATCGCGATCTCGCGGCAATCCCGGATGTTCGCCTTGACCGTCCCCTCTACCACCAGGCGGTCGCAGGCGCTGATCTCGCCGGAGAGCACGATCTCGCGGCCCACCACGAGGGTGCGGCTTGCGGCCTGCGTGCGCTCGCCCGTGGGCGGCAGGTCCTCGCGCGGACGCTCGCGCGGGATCGGTGTAGGCGAGGCCGGCGCCGCCGGCGCTCCCGGTTGCGGTTTCAGCGTCGCGAGCAGGTTTGCCATGCTCTGGCTCCCCGGTCTGCCGAAGGGGTAGCGAGAGGGCAGCCTACCAGATCGCTTCGCCGGCACCACCGGGGCAAAAGTGGTGCACACGCAGGGGGTGCGCCGTTACCCGAGACGATTGAAGAAAGCGCCGCCGCGGCGTATAGGCTGCCGGTGACCGAACCGACGCCCATCGCCAATCGCGTGACCCTGCTGATCCTGCAGCATCCGCAGGAGCAGGACCGCGCGCTCGGCACCGCGCGCCTCGCCGCGTCGCATTTCGCGAATTCCGTCTTCAAGATCGGCCTTTCCTGGCCGAGCCTTGCGGCGGCGTTGGGCCGTCCCGCCGATCCCAAGCGCTGGGCCGTGCTCTATCTCGGCTCCGCCAAGCCGGCGGAACTCGCACCCGAGCGCGAGATCATCGCCCTCGACCGGAAGGGCGAGCCGGTCTCGGATCAGGAGGCGGCGCTCGCCCCGATCGAGGGCGTGGTGCTGCTCGACGGCACCTGGAGCCAGGCGAAGGCGCTGTGGTGGCGCAACCCCTGGGTGCTCAAGTGTCAGCGCATCGTGCTCAACCCGCGCACGCCGTCGCGCTACGGCGCGCTCCGCCGCGAGCCGCGCCGCGACAGCCTCTCGACGCTGGAGGCCGCGGGCCTGGTGCTGAGCCGCCTCGAGAACAAGCCGGAGATCGAGACGGAGCTTGCGCGAAGCTTCGAGACTCTGCTTGCGGGATTGCGGCCGTCGCTCAGAAATCCGCGCGCCCGGCGGAGCCCAAGACGGCGCATGCATGGAGGAAAGAGATGAGCAGCAAGGACATCGGCAGCGTGAAGGCCCTGGTCTTCGACGTCTTCGGGACGGTCGTGGACTGGCGCAGCAGCGTCATCCGCGAGCTCGAGCAATTCGGCCGCAGCAAGGGCATCGCGGCCGACTGGGTCGCGATCGCCGACGGCTGGCGCGCGGGCTACATGCCCAGCATGGACCGCGTGCGCAAGGGCGAGCTGCCGTGGAAGACGATCGACGAGCTCCACCGCACTACCCTGGACGCGCTTCTCGCGAAGCACGGCGTCGCCGGCCTCTCCGAAGCGGAGAAGGAGCACCTGAACCGCGCCTGGCACCGGCTCTCGCCCTGGCCCGATTCCCTCGCGGGGCTGACGCGGCTCAAGCGGCGCTTCATCATCGGCACGCTCTCCAACGGCAACGTGGCGCTCCTCCTCAACATGGCGAAGCACGCGGACCTGCCCTGGGACATGATCTTCTCGGCGGAGCTCGTGCGCCGCTACAAGCCCGATCCCGAGACTTACCGGAGCGTGCCGGAATTGCTGCGCGTTACGCCCGGCGAGGTCATGCTCGTCGCCGCGCACAACAACGATCTCGTCGCCGCCGCGCGCGAGGGATTGCGCACGGGCTTCGTCGCGCGCCCCACCGAGTACGGCCCGCACCAGAAGCACGACTTCGAGGCCGAGCATGAATTCGACGTGATCGCGGAGGATTTCGTGCAGCTCGCGGAGCGGATGGGCGCCTGAAGGGCGCCTCAACCCTCGTACAGTACCAGCGCGTAGTCGCCCACGCGCTCGAAGCCGAGGCTGCGATAGGCGCGCAACGCCGGCGCGTTCTCGACGCCCGTGAAGAGGATGGCGGACGTCGCGCCCTCCTCCCGCGCCGCGAGGAGCGCCCCCGCGGCTACCGCGCGTCCGAAGCCTCGCGCCCGCAACGGCCTGGGCGTGAACACGCTACCGAGTTGCACCGTATCGGGCAGCCGCGCGTTGAAAGCGCACATGGCGACCGGCTCCCGCGCGGACTCCAGCACGAAGAGCGCTCGGGATTCGCAGCGGCGCACCATCTCGGAGCGCGACTCGCGCTCGAGCGCCGCCGTGGCAGCGCGGCCGAAGGCCTCTACCTCGTAGGCGACGCGCCATTGCGTGAGACGGTCGTAATCGCCGGCCGCGCCGCGCCTGCACCGCACCTCGCCGGCGCCGAGCGGGGGCGGCACTGTGAGATGCTCGAGGTCGAGACGCATCAGCTCCTCGCGCGAGGCCTTCACGGGAATGCGGGCCGCGAGGAGCGGCGACCTCCGGACCGCCTCTACATGCGCGGCGGGGCCGAGAAGCCAGCGGACGCGCCTGCCGCTTGCCCCTACGGCTGCGGCGGCCACGCGCTCGGCCGCGAAGGGAGCTTGCAGCAGCAGGCTCCCGTTCTGACAGTGCGCGGCGACGGCCACGAGATCGGCTCCGCGCAAGAGTCCGGCATAGCGGGCCTGGTGGACCTCGCCGCGATCCTCGATGCCGCCCGCGCGCAGATTCGAGCGCAGGAACACGGAGGAGGCCGCGTGCGCGCGCAGAAACGCGTCGAGCGCCGCCTCGTCGCCCGGCCGCAACAGACGCACGATCTCGGCCTCACCTTGCATGCTGCAGTTATAGGGCCTGCCGCCGGAAATGCCATGCTAGGCTCGTCCCGGGGAGGAGGACCGCATGCTTCCGGAATTCGACGCAGCCGAGACGGCGCTCATTGCGAGGGTCGCGGAGTTTCGCGACCGCGAGGTTGCGCCGAACGCCGCGCGCTGGGAGCGCGAGCGCCGCATGCCCGTCGAGACGCTGCGCGAGGCCGCCGCGCTGGGGCTCACGGGAATCGAGGTGCCGAAGGAGCTCGGGGGGTTGGGCGCGCGGTTCTCGGTGAAGGTGCGGATCGCCGAGGCGCTCTCCGAGGCGGACATGGCCTTCGCCTTCAGTCTCATCAATACGCAGAACATGGCCGCGCGTCTCGCCCGCAGCGGCACGCCGTCGATGCGCGAGCGCTATCTCGCGGCGCTGCTGCGGGGCGAGCGTTTCGGCTGCACAGCGCTGACGGAGCCCGGTGCGGGCAGCGACTTCGCGGCGATTGCGACCTCCGCGCGCAAGGTCGGGGGAGGCTGGCTGCTGAACGGCGAGAAGGCCTGGATCACCAACGCCGCGCTCGCGGACCTGTCCATCGTCTTCGCGCAGACCGACCCCGCGCATCGCTGGCGCGGCATCGCAGGATATCTCGTGGACGCGACGCGCCCGGGCTTCGAGCGCAGGCCCTCCTACGCGCTGATGGGCGGCCACGCCATCGGCACCGGCGGCTTCGCGCTCCGCGACTACTTCGTCCCCGACGCGGACATGCTCTATCCGCCCGGCGAGGGCTTCAAGACCGCGCTGACGAGCATCAACGGCGCACGCACCTACGTCGCAGCCATGTGCTGCGGCATGCTCCGCGGCGCGCTCGGGATCGCGCTCCGCTACGGCGGCGAACGCCGCGCCTTCGACAAGCCGCTGCTCGAGCATCAGGGCTTGCGCTGGAAGCTCGCGGAAGTCGCGACCGATCTCGAGGCGGCGCGTCTCCTCGCCTATGCCGCCGCCGAGGCGATCGAGGCCGGCCGCGATGCCGTGCTCCCGGCGGCGCAGGCGAAGGCCTTCGCCTCGCGCATGATCCTGGGGCGGCTCGGCGATTGCATGCAGGCGATGGGGGCCGAGGGGCTGCGCGAGGCGCATCCGATCGGCCGCCACATCGCGCTCGCGCGCATCGCCAATTACGTCGACGGCAGCACGGAGATGCAGCACGAGCGCATCGGAGCGCTGCTCGCAGAGCGCTACGGCCGGGATTGAGGGCGGCTCACTGCCGCGAGCCGAAGAGCCGTCGCTCCGGCCGGTCGCCGAGATAGGCCGAGAGCGCGGTGAGCGCCGCCGCATAGACGAGCGCGAGGACGAACCCGGCGGTGAACGGCAGCGGCGGCTCCTTGCCCGTGAAGACCGAGAGATAGAGGAAGAGCGTCGGGATCGGGATCAAGATCCGCCCGAGCACGGACCAGCCCACCGGCAGCGAGGCGATCGCAAACGCCGTTCCCAGCACCAGCGCCTCCGCCCATTGCGGCAGCAGATCGTTCCGGTCCTCGGCGATGACGCGCTGATCGAGCGCGCCGTAAGTGTAGGCCGCGACGATGGCACCGAGCAGGACCGCGATGAGCACGCGCTTCAGGCGCCGGCGGCGCGCCTGCGCGAGGACGTCCGGGGCGTAGTGCGGCGAGATCGAACGGTGGCGCATGCGCGGCTCTCCCTCAGCCCGGCCCGAAGAGAGTGCGCTCTCCGTGCTCCTCGGCCTGGGTACGCTCGAGCTCCTGGTTGTAGCGGCGGAGCACATAGGCCTCCGTGAGGAAGCCCAGCACGCGGCGCTCCACCGCGTCGGAGAGCACCGCCAGCGTCTCGGTCTCGGTATTGGAGAAGCGGTCCAGCGCCACCCGGATGCTCTGATAGGGCAGCAGGAAATTCTCCTCGGCGAAGCGGAGGTCGTCGATCTTCCGCTCCTCGAGCTTGTCTGCGATGTCGGGATTGTGCGCGTCCGCGGCGAGGACGATGCCGCGATAGCGCCCCTCGGCGTCGACCACGAAAGCGCGCTTCGGACCGCCGAGCGGGAACTTCGTGCGGAAGTCGGCGATGCTCATCCCGAGCGGCGCCGTGTGCGCGTCGCGGCGCATCAGGCTCTCGGCGTCGAGGTCGCGCATCCAGCCGACGTCGTAGCCGCCGCGGATCGAGACGCCGCGCACGTGGAAGCGCCAAGTCGCGAAGGAATAGCCGAAGGTGAGCCGCACCGTGACCGAGGCGATGATCACGCCGACCATCACGCCGAGCGCCGCCGGGAGGCTGCCGGTGAGCTCGAGGACCAGGAAGATCATGGTGATCGGCGCCCCGACCACCGCCGCCGCGACCGAGGCGGTGCCGACGAGCATGTAGCCGGCCGCATCGAGCCGCACGCCGGGATAGCCGAGTGCGGAAATCGCGATCTGCAGCAGCACCACCGCGGCACCGCCGTAGACGCTGCCGAGCAAGAGCGAGGAGCTGAAGAGGCCGCCGCGGAAGCCGGAGCCGACGGAGACCGCCGAGGCGAGCCCCTTCGCCGCGATGAGCCCCAGCAGCACGCCCGCGGGAATTCCCTGATCGAGCGTGAGCTGGATCGCGCCGTGGCCGCTGCCGAGTGCCTGGGGGAAGATCACCGCGATGAGACCGACGATGAGCCCGCCGACCACCGGCCGCGCCCAGGCCTTGACCTTGAGGCGCCGGAAAATCCGCTCGACCCAGGTGACCCCGGTCATGGTGGCGACCGCAATCCCCGCGGCGGCGAGGCCGAGCACCGCGAAGAGTACGTAGTCGAGCCCGGCGATGTGGACGGCGCGGTCCAGCGCGAAGATCGATTCCGCATGGAACACCTCGCGCACAACCAGCGTCGCCGACAGGGCCGCGATCGCGATCGGCGCGAGCACGGCCGAGGTGTAGCTGCCGATCACGAGCTCGAAGGCGTAGAAAGCGCCCGCGAGCGGCGCGTTGAAGGCGGAGGCGATGGCCGCGGCCGCGCCGCAGCCGACCAGGATGCGCAGATCGTCGCGCCGGGCGCGGAAGATCTCGCCGACATTCGAGGCAAAGCTCGAGCCGAGCTGGGTATAAGCCGCCTCCAACCCGACCGAGGCGCCGAAGCCGCCCGACATCAAGGTGAGGAGCGCGAGATTGGCGCTGTCGATCAGCGACATCTTGCCGCCGTAAAGCGCGTTCGCCTCGATCGCGTCGACGGTCTCGCGCGGCCGCACGCGCCGGATCGCATACGTGGTGGCGCCGACGACGAGTCCGCCGATCACCGGCACGAGCAGCACGCGGCGCCAGTCGAGATCGATCCCTTCGCTCAAGAGCCGGTCCGGCGGCAGACCGAAATTCAGCACGTGGAGGAATTGCATCGCCTCGCGCATGAGCGAAACGCCGATCCCGATCGCCGTGCCGAGCAAAGCGCTGAGAACGGTGAGGGCGATCTCGTTGTTGCGCAGGTGGCGGCGGTCGAGCTGGCGCAGCAAGGCGCGCCAGTAGAGCCGGACGAAAACGCGGGTGGCCTGCCAATCGGTGATGGCGCGCGCGAAGGTCAGACGGCGGGAGACGCCGGCACCGCGCGGTTGGGCGAGTTCCATCGTCATGCCGCCCTGCCAGCCGACGCGATCGTCGTCACTGCCATCGTTGCCTTCCGCCGCACCCGTAACGCTCCACCCGGCCTCGGCGCTGCGCGCGAGGCGAAACCATGGTCCTTGGCTGGAACGGTTGTCGCGCGCGGGAAATTCCCTGGAAAAGCGCCACAAATTCGCTAGGCGCGGCACGCTGCAACCATGGCTAGACCGGCATCGTTAGCGCCTAAAACATTTCAACGGGAATCGGCCTGAATCGGCCAGGTTGTAAAAAATATGACACATAACTCGCTTACGGTGCGGCCGCAGACCGCCCGCGGCCCGCGGGCTTGGCAACCCTTGAGGACCATATGAAAGCAACGGGATTACTCTGCAGCATGGCCGGGCTGGCCGCGATGGCATTCGCGGGCGCCG
>DATKNV010000107.1:0-6072 GCA_035541215.1 Allostellaceae bacterium
GTGACTTGCGTCCCGCCGGAATCGTACCTACGGCAATCCCCGCGAGGACGAGGGCGGTGCCGAGCGCGAACCAGAAGCCCAGCGGCTCCGCGAAGAGTGCCGCCGAGGCGGCCACTCCCACCAGCGGCTGCAGGTATTGGACCGACGCCGCGATGCGCGCGGGCACCCGCGTGAGCGCGCGCAGCCAGATCCACATGCCCAGCACGGTCACCAGCAGCGCCAGATAGAGCACGACGCCGATCCCCTCCATCCGGAGCTCCGCCGGCCGCGTGCGCAGCTCCCAGAGCATGATGGGCGTCAATGCCGCGGCACCCGCGAGCGAGGTCCAGGACGCGACCGTCGTCGCGGAGTAGCGGCTCACGAGCTCGATGCTCAGCACGTAGTAGCCGGCGATCGCGAGCGCCGAGGCCAGCATCAGCGCGTCGCCGAGGAGGCTGCCGCGGGCGAGCTCCGCCAGGAAATCGCGGGGATCGCCGATGGCGACGAGACCGATGCCGAGAAAGGCCGCCGCCAGGCCGAGGCCGTGGCGCCAGCGCAGCTTCTGCCCCAGGCGAAGTGCGGCGAGCAGCACCACCAGGACCGGAATGACCGCGCTGATCACCGTGGCCACCGAGGCGGAGGTGCGCTCGACGCCGAGCACCTGGAAGGT
Organism: Allostellaceae bacterium; assembly: GCA_035541215.1. Taxonomy (GTDB): domain Bacteria; phylum Pseudomonadota; class Alphaproteobacteria; order ATCC43930; family CGMCC-115725; genus DASZHJ01. Next base: position 650 of record DATKNV010000107.1, read on the forward strand.
CTGGCCGATCCCCACGCCAACGATGCCCAATCCGATCATCCCGAGGAGCGCCTTGAGCGGCGGCCGCGGCCGCGCGAGCGCGAAAGCGAGGAAGCACGGCGCCGCCGCGAGGTAGCGCAGCGCCGTTAAGGTTAACGGCGGTAGGTCGCGCAGCCCCAGTTTCGTCAGGGGAATCGACCCGCCCCAGACGATCGCCAGGAACAGCAAGGCCGCGATCGATCCAAGCCCGGCGCGCTTTTCCGCGTGCTCCTCTCCCATCCCCGATCCCGTCTCGCCGCAACTCCGCGGGCGCGGAGCTAGCGGCAGATTTGGCAGAGTTTGTAGCAAAATCTGCGGCGATAAGCGGCGCGCCTTAATCCGACGTTAGGTAGCATGAATCGATTTTGCTAGCGGCGATCGTTCCCGCGCAGGGGATGACGCACCGATGCAGCCCAGAGGGCGCGCATCACGAAACGGCAAACCCGGGGCGACCCGGGGACGCAAAGCCTCCGGTCTCATGGAGATAGCGGGGCTACCGAATGAGGTGGTCCTTGGCATTGCGTCGAGCCCTCGCACTCTCTTTCCTGATCGCCGCCTTCGCGAGCATCGGCGGTCTCGGCGCGGAGGCCGGGCCCAACGAGGTCGCCGCAGCGCCCGCGGCCATGCCGACGGGGCCGCTCGTGGTGCCGCCCGCGGGCGTTCTCGGCTTCTGCGTGAGGAATCGCGCGGAGTGCCAGCGCGTGGCGCAGCAGCCCGCGGCGGTCCAGCTCTCGCCCGACCGCCGGACCGAGCTCCAGGAGGTTCAGTCGCTCGTCAACTCGCGGGTGCGCCCGCGCGAGAACCCGCGCCATGCCTGGGAATATGCGAGCTCGGGCTACGGCGACTGCAACACCTACGCGCTCGAGAAGCGCCGCGAGCTTCTGGCCCGGGGCTGGCCGGCGACCGCTCTCCTTCTCGCTTCCGCCGTCACCGAGACCGGCGAGGGGCATCTCGTGCTGATCGCGCGCACCAGCGCCGGCGATCTCGTGCTCGACAACCGTGTGCCGGACGTCGTCGACTGGACTCGCCTCCCCTATCGCTGGGTCTCGCGCCAGAGCGAGCAGCGGCTGACGATCTGGGTCAGCATCGGGCAGCGGCCCGTCTACACCTCCGCGAGCACGACCGAGAAGGTCGGCGGCTGATCCGCGGGCGGAGTTGCGGGCGGGCCAAAGCAAGCTACATACTGAGCCTATCGGCTTCGTTGGGAAGCTTCGGGAAATTAACCATGACGATGCCTCGCCTTCGATCGATCTGCGCCGCGCTTGCGCTCCTCTGCGTCCTCCCGGGACTGCCCGTGCTCGCGGAGGACACGTCCGGCAACCCGCCCATGCCCCAGGTCGTGCGCGGCTCCTCAGGCCACGAGCAGCCCGCCCAACCGAAGCCCGCGGCGAAGCCTTGCACCCCCACGCCCGAGGCAAGGGCCGCAGGAACGGTGGCGAGCGGCCTCGCCGGCACCTTCGCCGGCAGCCGCTGGGTTACCGCCCCGATGAGCACGGAGGGCGCTGCCGCCATGATCGGAGCGCAGCAGACCTACGGCTGCCAGCGCTGACCGCGCGGACTCGTCGCCACGAAAAAAGGGCCGCACCGTAGCCGGTGCGGCCCTTCTCTCATTCTCAGCTCGCCTCCTGCGTCTTCAGACGCACGAGCTTGCTGAGGAGCGCGTCGAGGCCCTGGCCCTCGCCCGCGTGGAGATCGATGCGACCGACCTTCTCCACCAGGCGCTCCAGGCTCTCGAGCTCCTTGAGGCGCAGGAGGAGCGGGTTCTCCTCCATCAGCTTCGCGGTGTTGAGGAGCGAGCGCGTGGCCGCCGTCTCCTCCTGGCGGCGGATCAGGTTGGCCTTCGCCGTCCGCTCCGCCTCCACCACCTTGTTCACGAGCTCGCGGATCTCGCCCGGGAGGATCACGTCCTTCACGCCGAGCTCCGCGACCTCGATGCCGGTCTCGCCGAGGTGGCGGCGCACGTAGGCACCGAGCTCCTCGTCGAGCGCGCCCTTGGCGCCGAGCACCTCGTCGAGCGTCCGCGACGCCACCGCCTCGCGGATCGCGAACTGGACGAGGCGGTAGAGCCAGGCGTCGACGTCCGCGACCGCGCCCACGGCCTTCTCGGGATCGACGATCCGGCGGAAGGCCGTGAGCGTCACGCGGAGCGCAATGCGGTCCTTCGTCAGCATCTCCTGCGCAGTGATCTCGACCGCCTGCGGACGAAGGTCGAGCCGCTTCACCTCGACCTTGCGGCCGACGATCCAGAAGGCGTGGCGGCCCGGCGCCAGGCGCTCCACCAAGCGGCCCTCGACGAAGAGGAGACCCGCCTCGTGGTTCTCGACCACGGTCTCGCTGGTGTAGCTGTTCCGCGTGCGGTCGATCAGCGTGAGATGACGCTCGCTCACCTTGAGATCGCTCGCGATGTCGATGCGCTCGACCTCGACCTTCGTCGCGACCTTCCAGAACACGCGGCGCTGCCACGGGCCCAGGAGATGCAGCGGGCGGCCGTCGAGGCTCACGATCGCCACCTCGTTCGCGTGCGTCTCCACCGCCTCGAAGAGCTCCGCCGCGAGATCCGGCCGCTCCGCCTTGAGGACGGCGTAGCGCTCCGCCGGGAACTCCGCGGCGACGACCGCGAAGCTCTCGACCGCGAGCCTGCGCCGCGGATCGAACAGGCGGTGCCGGCCGGGCCCGAGGACGCGCTCGCAGCGGCCGTTGCGCAGCAGGAGCGCACGCTCGCCGTCCTTCACCGTCACGCTTCGCATCAGCACATAGGCAGTCATGGCACGTCTCCACTCTTCTGACCCGCGGCTGAGCCGCGGGCTCGGTTCAAAGGCGAGGAAGCGGGTTCCGGACGCGTCTTCCCGCGGGATTCGGCGGGCCGGGGCTTGAGTCCGCATGGGTGCGCGGGGTCGAGCGATCGTTCCACCCACGCCGAGGCATGAGCGGGCAGAGCGCCTTTCCCAGCGCCCCGCGCGGGCGGTATCCGCCCCGGCGCGGAGCCGGTCTCACGGTGTCCAGTCTGAGCGAAAGGCCCGAGGGCCTAGCGAACCGACCGCGACTGAAGCGCGCGTCCGGTCCCCTTGAGGCAGTTCAGCTTTTCAGGCTGATCCGGAACGCTGGAACGGGAGTCGAACCCGTGACCTGATGCTCACAAAGCATCTGCTCTACCCTCTGAGCTATCCTCGTTGTGCTGCCGGCCGGACTCGAACCGGCGACCTCCGTGTTGTCACGGCGCTCTTCCGCTGAGCTACGGCCGCGCCTTCGTTCGACGGAACACGAGACACGCAGAGCGCGCCGCGCCAGCCGGGACTCACCGAGCCCGAGCACGAGGCCGAGCGAAGGGAGCGGGGTTATGATCGAAGGCGCTAGCGCGGGCAAGCGGATTTCGCGCGCGGCCCACGGCGCGCGCCGGATTTGCGGCGCTCTGTGTCGTCCGGATCACAAAAGTTGAATTATGAAGCGATCGGATTCTCGACTGCGGACGGTCGCCGGATTCCTTCCGAGCACTGAAACTGTGCAGCCGACGTCTAAAAAACGCCGCGCCTTCGCTGCGATCTCGGTTGACGCGCATCCCCAGAACGGGCGAACTGTGCGCGTCGGATTTTCTCGATCCGTCATCCGCAGTCGCAGTTCCTTCTCGGGGGCAATCGTGAGCATCACCGTCGCATTCGAGCTTCTTTTGCTGGTTCCCTCGGCCGTCATCGGAGTCCTGGTTTGGCTGGCAGCGGGCGGCCTACACGCGGGACAAAAACAGCGACAGGTTTTGAGACGGTATTAGCGCCACCCGACAGCGCGGAGCGGCCCGCTGCGAGCGCCGGACCGCGATGGTCTGTTCCTCGCTGAACCTCGGTGGCCGCGTCGTCCCCCTCCCAGAGATCGGAGGACTCTATCCAAATCCGGAGGGGTTCTAGAGGCTCATGTCAGCGATGAGCCTCGCCACACCCTCCGTCCACGCATGGGGATAAAGCCGGACCTCGGGCGCCGCTGGCTCGCCGACCCCTGATGGCCGGGATAGCGCCGCGAGGATCTTTGCCTTATGCGGGGCCAACTGCCGCACTACAGCAGTGGCCGTGTGCCGCCTAGCGAAAGCTCGCGCGCGGCGTTAACGATGCGTTAACCATATCAGCGTAGAAACCGTTCGACGCCCTGTTTGGGGGGTCCGAAAGGCAGCAGCACAGGAGTTACTCCCTGGCCACGAAGGCCTCGCCTGTCTTGCCCACGGGCGGGGCCTTCACTTTCCGAGCCACCGCAGAGGTGCAGCATGACCCTCACCGCGACCGACGCGCACGCCACGGCCGAAAGGTATCGCGAGCAGGCGAAGCGCACGACCGGAACGATACGGAGCGCAAATCTCCTGATGGCTGCATGGTGGGATGACCGCGCCTTGAACCTAAGGGTCGCAGACAAGGTTAGGCGCTTTCTGGATTCCGATCTGGCCAGCGCCCAATAACTGGCCGATTACCGCCGAATTCCACCGCGAGAGATTGCTGCGGATCGATTAGGCAGTGCCGCTCCCATCAAATCGTTATTCGGCAAGCTGGCTCCGTACGCGCTTGGAATCGCCTTGAACGACGACGTGAGCGTCGTTTCCGAAGTGAATCTCGCAATGCTTGCCGTCACTCTGGGCAATCACGTACAGCACCTGAATTGGATTGACGAGAACCGTAGCGCCGTCAAACCGCTTGAACTCGACCAGGGCTATCGATCCCCTCTGCATATCCGCTGAGCGATTGACGGAAGTGCCCGCCGACAGCGCTTTCTGATTTGCCGCCCCCTCGCCCTGTAGCGTATCAAATCGAACGGCGAAGCTCCCTTCGCCTAGCCACACGACGCGCCCGGATTTGGTACCGATTGCCTCGGCGCTCAGGACAATGGGCTGGTCCAGCGAAACCTTCCCTGCTGATTCGACCCTCGCGCCGCTGGAAGAGAGATCGCGCACGTAACAATCGAAGGAGCCCCCGTCCGTCGTCGCGGCGGCAGCCAGCAAAGATTTCTTGCGCGGGTCCCGTCGGCGCTCTCGGCCACCTGGCTCCTTCACTAGGACTGATTTGATCTCATCGCTCATGCCGGCATCTCCGGTTCGGGGCTAGCGCTCAGCGCGTGACGATCCTTGCTCCCTCGCGACCGAGGCTCCCGGCGGCTGCCCCACAACCGACTTCTTGTGGTGCATGGTTGCCTCGCTCCGACTGCAACTGCTGAAGGCGACTCAATGAATTGGGCACACCTTGCCTGTCCCGTAACGGCCGATTGCTAGAGGAACACGGTTAAAAAATCGTAACCGCGATGTGCGCGGCAGTCAGATCAGAGGGTTCAATGATCCCAGAGCGCCTGTACATGGGAAAGCGCGCGGCGCTTTCCCATGACCGGCCGGCGAGGCAGATGACCGAGGCCGTATAGGGCCGAGCCACGCAATCCGATCA
>DATKNV010000108.1:0-8218 GCA_035541215.1 Allostellaceae bacterium
ACTCTTAATCAGCGGGTCCCAGGTTCGAGTCCTGGTGCACCCACCAAATTCCGCAAGAGTGCGAATACGACCATGGCCGCCTTGAGGGCGGCCATTCTTCGTCTTCGGGACGCCTGTCGTTCGCAAACTTCGCTATCTCACCGCGCTTTCCTCCCGCGCCCCGCGCAAGGTATAGGCGCCCGCGCCCATGATCACGGCGGCGCCGGCGAGCATCGCTGCGTCCGGCAGGTTCGCGAAGAACAGGTAGCCCCAGAGAATGCTCCAGGGGAGCGAGGCGTATTCGAAGGGGGCGGCGCGGTTCGCTTCGGCGAGGCGGTAGCCCTGGCTGAGCAGGAAGAATCCTCCGGCGGAGATGACGCCGCAGAGGCTCAGGAGGGAGAGGTCGAGGAGGCTCGGCCAGATCCAGGGGTTCAGGAGGAAGCGCACGCTGCGATGGGCGTCCTCCGCCGGGGAAGCGCCCATGAGCGCCAGCGCGGTGAGCGCGCCGGCCACCACGTAGACCGCCGTCACCATGAGCGCCATCGCGGCACCGCCCTCGGTCGTTCCGAGCCGTCGCGCCAGCAGCGCCGAGATCGAATAGGCGAGCGCCGAAACCATCGGGAGGAACGACGCGGGCTCGATGAAGCCCGCGCCGGGCTGGACGATGACGAGGACGCCGAGGAACCCCACGCCGATCGCGATCCAGCTTCGGGCTCCTACGCGCTCGCCGAGGATCGGAATGCCCAAGGCGGCGACGAAGAAAGGCACGGTGAAGTAGAGCGCGACCGTCGTCGCCAAGGGCAGCTGCGCCATCGCGAGGTAGTAGGTGGTGTAGGAGATATAGAGGAAGATCCCGCGCAGGACATGTAGTCCGATGCGATGGATCCTCAGGCTTCCGCCCTGCATGGCGACCGTCGCGACAAGGAGCAGCGGCAGCGCGACCAGGCTCCTGACGACGACGATCTGGTGGACGGGATAGAGCCCGCTGAACTCCTTCACGATCACGTCCTGCACCGTGAATATCGACACGCCGGCGGCGACGCTGAGCATGCCGAGGAGCTGGCGGTTCATTGCGGATTTTTCATTTCCGCTCCGGGCGAGAGCGTCGTCGAAGCCGGGCGGCGGAGGGCTCACCGCCGGCCGCGCCGGCTCGCGATCGAATCCGCCAGCACGCAGAGCATCTCGAACATGAGGTTGGCGGCGTTGAGCGCGGTGTGGCCGGAGGGATCGGCCATGGGCAGGACCTCGCAGACGTCGCCGCCGACGAGATGCAGGCCCTGCAGGCCGCGGATGATGACCTGGGCATCGCGCATGCTGAGGCCGCCGGGCTCGGGGACGCCGGTGCCGATGCAGTAGACGGGGTCGAGGCCGTCGATGTCGAAGGTGATGTAGGTCGGCCCCTTGCCGCAGACGCGCCGCGCCTCCGCGATCACCTCCTTGCGGCCCATCTCCTCGAAATCGTCCATGGTGACGATGCGCATGCCGACGTCGTAGCCGTACTGGATGTCGTCGTCGCCGAAGCGCGTGCCGCGCAGCCCGATCTGGATCGTGCGCTTGGGGTCGATGATGCCCTCCTCGACGAGGCGGCGGAAGGGCGTCGCGTGGTTGATCTTGCTGCCGAGAAGCGTGTCGAGCGTGTCCGCATGGGCGTCGAAATGCACGACGCCGAAGGGCTCGCCGCGGAAGAGACCGCGGAGGATCGGGAGGGTGATCGTGTGGTCGCCGCCGGCGGCGATCGGCGCTACGCCGCGCGCCGCGAGATCGCGGATGAAGCCCGCGATCATGTCGACGCTCTTCATGAGGTCGAAGGGGTCGATCGGCGTGTCGCCCATGTCGGCGACGTTGCAGAGCCGGAAAGGCGCGATCCGGCTCGAGGCGTTGACGCGGCGGATGATGCGCGACATCTCCCGGATCTGCGCCGGACCCTGGCGCGCGCCGGTGCGGAAATTGGTGCCGAGATCGAAGGGCACTCCCACCAGGCCGATGTCCACGCCCTCGGGGCTCTTGACGCGCGGCGTCCGCATGAAGGTCGCAATCTCCGCAAAGCGCGGCACTACGCCGGCATCGAGCGGCTGCAAGGCAGGCAGGTCGTCGTTCATGGGCGATTCCCCCGGGATTCGGTCGCGGCCAAGGAGGCTCGCGCCGGCCGGGGCCGGAGTCAATCGAGCGGAACGGGTCCTATCGCGGCTCCCGGTAGGATTGCAGCACGCCCGCCCGGTCGAAGGTCAGCGAGAGGTCGCCGGTCCTCGTATCCGTGCTGCCGACCGGCCCCACTCCGCCGACGCTCGTCACGGGGCCGGTCACGAGCCAGACGTAGGGGTAGACCGCGACTCGTCCCCCGTCGGGCAGCGTCGAGGTGCTTGCGGGCGGGCCCCAGCTCGCCACGACTTGGTCGTAGGTCGTCGTCCCAGGGGTGAGCTGCGAGAGCTTGCCGTGATCGATGTAGCCTTCCGGCGTCGCGGTGCAGGCGCAGAGCCAGGCCGCCGTCAGCAGAACCTTCCAGAGCCGCATCGCCGCCTCCCCGGCACACTCTCCTGGGACTCCAACTAATGCCGTAGGCATCGCCCGCAAGGCCGGGATGCGACGATTTGCCCGAAAAGTGACACTACCGCCCCCGCGGCCTTTCCGATGGAGTGGCAAGGAAGGGGTTGTTCGGGGTCGTTTTGCCGATGTCCGCCAGTGGGCCGGGGTTACCTAGCCGAAGCGAGCGTTTGCCGCGCGCCCTGGTCATCGACGACGATCCCAATTTCCTGAAGCTCATGCAGACGGTCTTGGGCCTGCAGCGCTTCGAGGTGCTGACGGCGCTGGACGGGCGGCGCGGCATGACGGTCTTTCGCGCGCAGGCCCCGGACATCACGATCGTCGACGTGCTCATGCCCGTGCAAGACGGGATCGAGACCATCATCGCCATGCGGCGCGAGCGCCCCTTCGCGAGCATCCTCGCGATCTCCGCCGGCGGCCACATCGCGCCTTCGCACTACCTCACCGCGGCCGTGAAGCTCGGCGCCAACATGGCGATCGAGAAGCCGCTCGATTTCAAGAAGCTCCTGGTAGCCCTCCGCACGCTGCTCGCGCGCGAGACGCCGAGCGCGATGACCGCGTGATGCCGATCGCGGATCACTCCGTCGCGGTGAGCTTCATGAGGAGGAGTCCCGATACGATCAGCGCGGCCGCAAGGAGGCGCAGGGACGAGGAGGACTCCCCGAGCACGAGCACCCCGACCGCGAAGGCGCCGACCGCGCCGATGCCGGTCCAGACAGTATAGGCCGTGCCGAGCGGCAATGACCGCATCGCCAGCGCCAGGAACCAGAAGCTCAGCACCGCCGCGACGATCGTGATGGCACCCCAGCCGAGCCGGGCGAAGCCCTCGGACTGCTTCATCGCGAAGGCCCAGACCACCTCGAGCACTCCGGCAATTCCGAGATAAACCCAAGCCATAGAGCGGCTCCTTCAGCGGGGGCGAGCGGCGAAGCTGGACGAGGAGAATGCGGGCGAGGCTCAGAGCGGCTCGTCCTCGCGATGGCGCCGCAGGCTCGCGGCGTAGCGCGGCATGACCGCCGGCATCAAGCTCTCGCCTCCGGCCGGGCGCTCGGCACCGAAAACGAATTTCGGGAAGTCGAGCGTCTTCTGGATTGCCCAGATGCGCTCGTGCTCCTGCGGCGGCAGGATCTCCGCGGGATCGCCGACGGCGATCCAGCCCAGCGGCACCACCGCGTCGGCCGGGAGCACCGTGCGGAGGTGGACGATGCCGTTGATCCGCACCTCCGCTCGCGCGCCGATCCGGGCGCCGTTGAAGACGGTGGCGCCCGTCGCGACGAAGACGCTGTCGCCGATCTCGCAGCCCGTGAGATAGGCCCTCGGTCCCACCAGGACGTTGCTGCCGATGCGCACGGGGCTGCGCTTGACGCCGCGGATGACCGCGGTGTCCATGACGATGCAATTGCTGCCGATAGAGATCGGTCCGCTCTCCGCCGTCAGCACCGCGCCGAAACCGATCGAGCAATTGGCGCCGATCGTGACGTCGCCGCAGATGGTCGCGTTGGGGGCGATCCGGCAGGAGGGATCGATCGAGGGACGCTTTCCATCGTGGGTGAGGAGCATGCAGCGGGCCTCCGGGATGCGGATGCCCCATCTTGGGCGGGCGGGCCGCGCGCGTCCAGCGAGCGGCGGGGCTTGCGGCCGCCGCGAAGGGGCTTGCGGGAAGGCGATCCCGACCGCACACTCCGCGCCGCCGGAGCAGGGGAGTGGGGCCGATGTCGACGCCATCTGAAATCTCGCCCGAGGACTTCGCGGCGCTGTGCCGCCGCCTCGACCTCGCACTGACCGCCGAGGAGGCGGAGCGGCTCCGCGCCGCCTATGCCGCGATGCAGGCGCAGCTCCGGCGCATCCCGCGGCCCGAGACCTTCTTCCCGGAGCCCGCGACGGTCTACGCCCATCCCGGCAGCAAGCTCACGGCGGAGAAGGCGCGGTGACGGCACTCCATCACACGACGCTCGCGGCGGCCGCACGGGCGATCGCCGCGCGCGAGCTCTCGCCGGTGGCGCTGACGCAAGCCTATCTCGATCGCATCGCCGCGGCCGACGACCGGCTCCATGCTTATGTGCTGGTGGCGAAAGAAGCGGCGCTCGCCGCCGCGCGCACGGCCGAGGCCGAGATCGCGGCCGGCAAGTATCGCGGGCCGCTGCACGGCATTCCCCTGGGTATCAAGGACATCTACGCCACCGCGGGGATGCGCACGACCTGCCATTCCCGCGTCCTGCTCGATCACGTGCCCGGCGAGGATGCCGAGAGCCTGCGGGGGCTCAAGGCCGCGGGCGCGGTGGTGCTGGGGAAGCACGCGACGCACGAATTCGCCTTCGGCGGTCCCTCGCACGATCTACCCTTTCCGGCCGCGCGCAATCCCTGGAGCCTCGAGCACACGCCCGGCGGCTCCTCGAGCGGCGCGGGGGCCGCGGTCGCAGCCGGGCTTTGCGCAGGCGCCACGGGCTCAGATACCGGCGGCTCGATCCGCGGCCCCGCCGGGAATTGCGGCGTCGCCGGCATCAAGCCGACCTACGGGCTCGTGAGCCGCCGCGGCGTCTTCCCGCTGAGCCACACGCTCGACACCTGCGGCCCGCTTGCCTGGACCAGCGAGGATTGCGCGCATCTGCTGCAAGAAATGGCGGGCTTCGATCCCGCCGACCCCGCCTCGGTCGAGGCGCCGATCCCGGACTACGCGAGCGAGATCGGCAGGTCCGTACGCGGCCTGCGCGTCGGCATCGTCAGGCATTTCTACGCCGGCCGCGACGGCGCGGCGCCGGAGACGGTCGCGCTCATCGATCGGGCCTTGAGCGTGTGGCGCGACCTCGGCGTCTCGGTCGTCGACGCGACTTTGCCGGAGCTCGCGGACTATCACGCGGTCGGCCGCGCGGTCGTCCTGAGCGAGGCCTACTCGATCCACAAGCCGCATCTGCATCGAGCGCCCGAGCTCTACGGCCAGTACTCGCGCGAGCGGCTCCGCTTGGGCGCGCTCGTCACGGCCGAGGAGTATTATCAGGCGCAACGCTATCGCCGCGTGCTCGCGGAGCGCACCGTCAAAGCCATGGACGGGCTCGATCTCCTCGTCACCGCCAACAGCTACGGCGCGGCCGAGCGCTTTTCCGAAGCCACCATCTTCCCCTATTTCGGCAAGCCCTATCTCAGCATGCCCTTCAACCTCACAGGCCAGCCCGCGCTCGCGATCTGCTGCGGTTTCGGCGCCGAGGGGCTGCCGCGCTCGCTGCAGATCGTGGGCCGCGCCTTCGACGACGCGACGGTGCTGCGCCTCGGTCACGCCTACGAGCAGGCGACGCCCTGGCGCGGGCGGCGCCCGCCCATCTGAAACTCGAGAGCATCTTCAGGGAGACGATCATGGAATACCGCGCGCTCGGCCGGAGCGGCCTCAAGGTCTCGACGCTGTGTCTGGGCACCATGATGTTCGGCGGTGCGACCGACGAGCCCAGCTCGGCGCGCATCATCGCCAAGGCGCGCGACCAGGGCGTCAACTTCCTGGACACCGCCGATCAATACAACAACGGCAAGTCCGAGGAGATCGTGGGGCGCGCGGTCAAGAGCGAGCGCGATCGCTGGGTGGTCGCGACGAAGCTCGCCAATCCCATGGGGCCCGGACCCAACGAGGTCGGGCTTTCGCGCAAGTGGGTGATGCAGGCGGCGGAAGCGAGCCTGAAGCGGCTCGGCACTGACTACATCGACGTCTACTACCTCCACAAGGAGGACCACGTGACGCCGCTCGCGGAGACCGTGCGCGCCATGGCCGATCTCGTGCGCGCGGGCAAGGTGCGCTACCTCGGCGTCTCCAATTACCGCTCCTGGCGCATCGCCGAGATCTGCAATCTCTGCGAGGGCGCCGGGATCGACCGTCCCGTCGTGAGCCAGCCTTACTATAACGCCATGAACCGCATGCCCGAGGTGGAGCAGCTTCCCGCAGCGGCCTATTACGGGCTCGGCGTCGTGCCCTATAGCCCGCTCGCGCGCGGCGTCCTCACGGGGAAGTACTCGCCGGAGGCGCCGCCGCCCGCGGAGACGCGCGCCGGCCGCAGCGACAAGCGCATCATGCAGACGGAATGGCGGCCGGAATCCCTGCGCATTGCCCAAGTGCTGAAGCGGCACGCCGAGGCCCGCGGCATCACCGCGGGGCAATTCGCGGTCGCCTGGGTGCTCAACAACGCGCTCGTCACGGGGACGATCGGGGGTCCGCGGACCGAGGCGCAGTGGGACGACTATGTCGGCGCCCTTGCCTATGAATTCACCGCCGAGGACGAGGCGCTCGTCGACAGTCTCGTCACCGCCGGCCATCCCTCGACACCCGGCTACAACGATCCCGCCTATCCCCTCGAGGGCCGCGTGCCTCGCACGGGATGACGGCTGGTGCGGCGGCACTGCCTGCGATAGGAATGTCCGATGAAACCGCTATCGAACCATGAGAGGCGAGACATGCTCCGGCGACTCTTCCTGTGCTCCGTTCTGGGCGCGATGGTGCTTGCGGCGCGGCCCGCGGCGGCGCTCGACAAGGTGACGCTCGGCACCGATTGGCGGGCCGAGGCGGAGCACGGCGGCTACTATCAGGCGATCGCCACCGGCATCTACGCGAAATACGGGATCGAGGTGACGCTGCGCCAGGGCGGGCCGCAGGTGAACCACTCGCAGCTCCTGGCGGCGGGACGGCTCGACTTCGACGAGACGCCGAATTCCTTCCTGCCGCTCAACTTCGTCAAGGAGAACGTGCCGATGGTCGCGGTGGCGGCCTTCTTCCAGAAGGACCCGCAGGTGCTGATCGCGCATCCCGGCGTCGGCAACGACAACCTCGCCGCGCTCAAGGGCAAGCCGATCATGATCGGCGCCGATACGCGCGTGGGCTCCTGGCTCTTCCTCAAATCGAAGTTCGGCTACACCGATGATCAAATCCGGCCCTACAACTTCAACGTGGCGCCCTTCCTCGCCGACCCGAACGCGGTTCAGCAGGGCTATCTCAGCAGCGAGCCGCTCCTGATCGAGAAGGCCGGCGTGAAGCCCGTGGTGTTCCTGCTCGCGAACGAGGGCTATTCGAGCTATGCCTCCGTGATCGAGACCTCGCGCAAGATGGTGGAGGAGAAGCCCGACCTCGTGCAGCGCTTCGTCAACGCGAGCATCGAGGGCTGGTACAGCTACCTCTACGGCGATCCCTCGCCCGGAAACGCGCTCATCAAGAAGGACAACCCCGAAGAGACCGACGAGCTCCTCTCCTACGCCATCGCCAAGATGAAGGAATACGGCATCGTCGACAGCGGCGACTCGATGAAGCTCGGCATCGGCGCCATGACCGACGCGCGCTGGCGAAGCTTCTACGACAAGATGGTGCACGTCGGCGTGGTGAAGGCGGGCCTGGACTACGGGCGCGGCTACACGCTGCAATTCGTCAATAAGGGCGTCGGCGTCGATTCGCGGCCCAAATGAGCACGCCTGGCTCATCCATCGTGTCCCTGCGTAACGTCGGCAAGACGTTCGATAACGGCACCACCGCGCTCGGCGGTCTCTCGCTCGACGTCCACGCCGGCGAATTCGTTTCGCTGCTCGGTCCCTCCGGCTGCGGCAAGTCGACGGCGCTGCGTATCGTCGCCGGATTGAGCGCGCCGAGCACGGGCACAGTCGAATGGCCGGGCGGCGCCCGTCAGATCGGATTCGTGTTTCAGGAGCCGACTCTGATGCCCTGGGCGGACATTGT
>DATKNV010000109.1:0-20185 GCA_035541215.1 Allostellaceae bacterium
ACATCCTCGGGGTACTGGATGATCATTCGGTAACAGTCGAGGCTTCGGCTCAGGAACTCGTACGCGGCGCCCCAGAGATAGAGGCGGAAGCGCCGGTAATTGAACTCGCCGAAGCGCGCGATGACGGCCTCGCGGTTGCGATCAAAATTTCGCGCCCATTGCTGGAAGGTCAGGAAATAACTGTGGCGGTCGTTGAGGATTTCGAGCACTTGCAGCGGCGTCTTCGCGAGCTTATCCAGGAAATCGTGCAGCACGAGGAAGGAATGGTTCCCACCATAGATATATTTCACCATGTAGGATGAAAGCTCGTACTTTCTCGTGCAGGCGCTACCGTCGAGAAAGATGAAGCGGCCGGGCTTCAGCATGGTCATGAACCTCTCAAGCACCGCGCGGTAGTTCGGCAGGTGTTCGATGACGCCCATGATCACGATCGCATCGAATTTTCGGTCGGTCTCGTATTCCAGCAGGTCCACGTGAATCAATTCCCAGTCGAAACCGAGCTGCTTTGCCCTTGCGCTCAGGTAGTCGATGGAAACCCTTGAGATACTGATGCCCGTGCATTTGACGCCGCGGCGAGAGGCGTATTCGAACCACGCGCCCCAACCCGGCCCGATCTCGAGAATTCGGTCACCGGGCTTGAGGCGGCATTTTTCGAAACAGTAGGCGAATTTTCGCAGCGTTGCCGCGGCGAGCTCCTCGTCGTCGCGCTCGTAGACTCCCTGCGTATAGCAGGGGGTCGCCGGATCGAGGAAGCTCAGAAAGAACTCGGGGTCGATGTCGTAATGCGCCGTGATCGCCTGCTTATTCGTGCGCACCTGCCCGAACAGCAGGGGCTGCATGAAGCGCCATATCATCATTAGCGGGTGCAGATCCCGCATGGATTTGCGCAACTCGAAGGGGCGCAGCATATCGCCGTCGATGTCGATGTCGCCGGCGAGATATGCGTCGCCGAAGCGCCCCTCGTCGAGGCTCGCGATCGCGCGCAGTGCTCGGCGGTTTTTCAGGGTGACGCGAAAGTTCGATGCGCCGCTCCCGACGTGCTGCATGCTGTGGTCCGGCAGTTCCACGTCGAACGACACGCGCGATTGCGCAAATCGTCGGGCAAATTTCCCGAGCATGGCGCGCGCGGTCGCAGTCGCAGCGTCCGCGCTTGAGGCCTCCCGCATCTCAAGGCTTTCGTTCCCGGTCATGTCGGCTCCCCGCTCGGTTGTCGCAGATGTCCAGTCTCGCGTTCTTATCGCACCAAGATGCGCTTCCCATCGCCGCGAGTCGAGCGACCTGGGATGTCGTGATCCGCATCAAGGGAATGCCGAACTCGCGCCACCTGGCGGGCGTATCAGGAGCGGGAAGCGTCGGCGTCGAGGCTGTGCGCCGCCAGGAACCGAGGATTTCTCTCGTGCGGCTTCCGTAACCTAAGCGACCAGAGCATCGCGAGCACGGGCCCACACCGCGTGCCTCTACGGATAGTCGGCGCTCGCAGCCAAAGTCATGCCTAGCGCTGCTTCGCGGGCCGGCAATGTCCTCGTTCTGGGTGCGCCACAAGGTCAGCTTATGGCAGATAGTGCTGCAAAAGTCGGTGAGGTCGAACGGCGGCGCAATGTTGGTTCTGATACGAAAGGATTTTTGAACCTTCCGGTCCGTATGATCCTCGCAAACGAATCAATCTTGCGCGTTTCGACCACCAAAAGACTTTTGCAACACTATCGGCACTTTTCGGAAGTGCTACCTGCGGCCAGCGAGGGCCGCTTTTGGTTCCAGAGCGGACCTCCGAAAGGCGTATCGCGCGTTCACGCCCGACATCAGCCGTTGCGGTAGAGGTAGCTGTAGGCGTTGATCGCGGGGACGCCGCCGAGATGGGCGTAGAGGACTCGCGAGCCCGCCGGGAAATATCCCTTGCGCGCGAGGTCGAGCATTCCCTGCATGGATTTTCCCTCGTAGACGGGATCGGTCATCATGCCCTCGAGCCGGGCGCAAAGCCGGATCGCGCCGTTCGTCTCCTCCGAGGGCACGCCGTAGGCGGGATAGGCATAGTCCTCGATGAGAACGACGTCCTCGGGCTCGAGCGCCATTCCCAGACCGACTTTCTCGGCGGTGCTGCGCGCGATGCGCAGGATTTGCGCGTGCGTCTGGTCGGGAGTTCCCGAGGCGTCGATGCCGATCACGCGCCGCGCCCGTCCGTCATGAGCGAACCCCACGACCATTCCTGCCTGGGTCGAGCCCGTTACCGAGCAGACGACGATGTAGTCGAACTTGAAGCCGAGCGCCGCCTCTTGCTCCCGCACCTCGTCGGCGAAGCCCGCGAAGCCGAGGCCGCCGAGGGGATGATCGGAGGCGCCCGCGGGGATCGCATAGGGCTTGCCGCCGCTCGCTTTCACGTCCTCGAGCGCGCGCTCCCAGCTCGCGCGGATGCCGATGTCGAAGCCCTCGTCGACGAGATCGATCTCGGCGCCCATGACGCGGGACAGGAGGATGTTTCCCACGCGGTCGTAGACGGCGTCGTTGAAGGGAACCCAGCTCTCCTGCACGAGCCGGCATTTCATGCCGAGCTTCGCCGCGACCGCCGCCACCTGGCGCGTGTGATTGGATTGGACGCCGCCGATGGTGACGAGGGTGTCGCAGTTCTGCGCGATCGCCTCGGGAACGAGGTATTCGAGCTTGCGGATCTTGTTGCCGCCGAAGGCGAGGCCGCTGTTGCAGTCCTCGCGCTTGGCATAGAACTCCACGCGCTTTCCGATATGCGCAGAGAGACGCTCGAGCTTCTCGATCGGCGTCGGGCCGAAGGTCAGCTTGTAGCGCGGGAACCTCTTGGCGATATCGAGCATGCCTGACGCTCCTCTCGCTAGGAAAGCCTGCCCTCCAGTGCCTGCTCATAGAGCCGGCGGGACGCGGCCGCATCGATCGGGCGCGGGTTCGTGGGCGCCGTGGGATCGGCGACGCAGTCCGCTACCATCTTGTCGAGCTTGCTGGTGTCGACCTTGAGCTCCGAGAGCTTGTGCGGAATGCCGATGGCGCGGCGGAGCTCCAGCGACCAGTCGAGCACGCCCTCGAAGCCCTGCTTGGGGAGACCGAGATATCGGGCAAGCAGGATCATCTTCGGCTCGATCTCCTTGCGATTGAACAGCAGCACATAGGGCATGAACACCGCGTTGAGGAGTCCGTGGTGCAAGTCATAGAGCGCGCCCACGGTATGCGAGAGCGAATGGATGGCGCCGAGGCCCTTTTGGAACGCGGTCGCGCCCATGGTGGCCGCCGCCATCATGTGGCTGCGCGCCTCGATGTTCTTGCCGTCGCGGGTTGCAACGGGGAGCCATTCCTTGATGAGCCGCATCGCCTCGAGCGCGACGCCGTCGGCCAGGGGGTGATAGACATCGACGCAATAGGCCTCGAAGGCATGGGCAAGCGCGTCCATCCCGGTCGCCGCGGTGATGTGCGGGGGAAGGCCGAGAGTGAGCTCGGGATCCTCGATGACGGCGACCGGCATGATCCGGGGATGGAAGATGAGCCGCTTCTTGCGGAGCGTCTCGTCGCCGACGACGGAGACGCGGCCCACCTCGGAGCCGGTGCCGGAAGTGGTGGGGACCGCGACGGTGGGCGCGATCCCCGCGGGGTCCGCGCGCATCCAGTTGTCGCCGACATCCTCGAAATCCCAGATCGGCCGCTTCTGTCCCGAGAGGAAGGCGATGGCTTTTCCGGCATCGAGGGCGCTGCCGCCGCCGAAGGCGATGACGCCGTCATGCTTCCCCGCGCGGTAGACCGCGATCCCGTCGGCGATGTTCTTCTCGACGGGGTTCGGCTTGATGCCGCTGAAGACGGCGGTCGGCAATCCCGCGGCCTCGGTCGCGCGGACCGCGTCCGTGACCATCGCGCTCTTGGCAAGGCCAGGGTCGGTCACCAGCAGAGGCCGCCGGATGCCCGCTGCTTTGACGATCGCCGGAAGCTCGCGGATGCGGCCCGCGCCGAATTTGACGGAGGTCGGATAATTCCAATTGCCTTGGAGCATGGAGTAGGCCTTCAGGTGACGATGCGCAGATGGAAGGATTTGGGCCGCGTCAGATGCTGGTAGCCCAGCACCGACAAGGAGACGCCGCGGCCAGAGTGCTTGACGCCGGTCCAGGCGAGAGCCGGGTCGAGGTAGTCGCAGCGGTTCATGAAGCAGGTGCCGGTGGCGATGCGGTCGCCGATGCGGATCGCCGCCTCGGGATCGCTCGTCCAGATCGCCGCGGTTAGTCCGTAGGCGCTGTCGTTCATGAGCGACACCGCTTCGTCGTCCGAGCGCACCTTCATGATGCCGACGACGGGGCCGAAGGTTTCCTCGGTCATGACGCGCATGCCGTGATCGACGTTCACGAGGATCTGCGGCGCAAGGTAGGGCGTGCCCTCGCGGCTCGCCGGGAACTCCTTGGGTCCGATCAGGCCGCGCGCACCCTTCGCCACCGCCTCCGCGATCTGGCCGCGGACGTGGTCGGCCGCGCTCGTGCGCACGAGGGGACCCAGCGTCGTCTCGGGCTTCATGGGATCGCCCAGGACGTACTTACGCGTGAGCGCCACCGCGCCCTCGACGAAGCGGTCGTAGACGCGCTCGTCGACGTAGATGCGCTCGATGCCGCAGCAGGATTGGCCGGAGTTGAAGAACGCGCCGTCCACCAGGTTCTCGATCGCGTGATCGAGATTGGCGTCCGCGCGGACGTAGCCGGGATCCTTGCCGCCGAGCTCCAGGCCAACGCCGATGAAGCGTCCCGCGGCCGCATGCTCGACCGCGTCGCCCCCGGGAACCGAGCCCGTGAAGGCGACATAGCCGATCTCCGGGCTCTTGATGAGCCCCGCCGTCGCGTCGTGGCCGATGTGCAGGAACTGCAGCAGCCCTGCCGGCAGGCCCGCGCGTCCGATCGCTTCCGCCATGCGCTCGGCACAGAGCGGCGTCTGATGCGAATGCTTGAGGAGGACCGCATTCCCTGCCATCAGCGCCGGCACCACCGCGTTGACGGCCGTCAGCAGCGGATAGTTCCAAGGCGCCACCACCAGGACGATGCCCAGCGGCACGCGCCGGATGAAGCGGCGGAAGCCGGGCTTGGGTCCCACGTCGAGATCGGCGAGAGCCTGCGGCGCCGCCGCGATCATGTAGCGCGCGCGCTCCTCGAAGCCGCCGACCTCGTTGGGCGTGTAGCGGATCGGCCGTCCCATCTGCAGGGTGATCTCGCGCGCGGCGTCCGCTTTCATTGCGACGAACTCGTCGACGAAGCGGGAGACCGCTGCCGCGCGCACGGCGACGTCGAGCGAGGCCCAGCCGCGCTGCGCCGCGCCGGCGCGGGTCAGCGCCGCGGCGATCTCGGCCTCGCTCGCGAGCGGCCGCTCGACCACGAGCTTACCGTCGATCGGGGAATAGGTCTTGAGCGTGGCGGCCATCAGATGATCTCGAAGTAGCGTGCGAGCTCCCAATCCGTGATGTGCTTGCGGAACTCGCGCTCCTCCCATTCGCGCGTCGCGGCGTAGTGCTCGACGAACGCGTCTCCGAAGAGCGCGCGCGCGGGCTTCGATGCCTTGAGGCGCTGCGCGGCCTCCCAGAGCGTCGCGGGGAGCGCGAAGTCGGGATTGGGCGGCAGCTCGTAGGCATTGCCGGTGACCCCCGCAGTCGGCTCGATCTTGTGCTCGATCCCCCAGAGCCCGCTGCCGAGCGCCGCCGCGAGCGCGATATAGGGGTTCGCGTCCGCCGCCGCGATCCGGTACTCGATGCGCTGCGAGGCCGGCGAGCCCGGGATGACGCGGAGCGCCGTCGTCCGGTTCTCCACGCCCCATGTTGCCGTCGTCGGCGCCCAATAGCCGGGGATGAGGCGCGAGTAGGAATTGACGGTGCAGGCGATCATCCCCAGGAGCTCCGGCATCAGCTTCTGCTGCCCGCCGAGGAAGTGCCGCATGGTCTCGCTCATGCCGTGCTCGGCCTTGGGATCGTGGAAGGCGCTGCTGCCGTCGGCGCGGCGAAGCGAGACGTGGATATGGCCGCTCTGGCCCGGCCAATCCCGCGACCACTTCGCCATGAAGGTCGCCATGAGCCCGCGGCGCTGCGCCATCACCTTGGCGAAGGTCTTGAAGAGCACGGCCTTGTCCGCGGCGCGGAGCGTCTCGTCGACGGTGATCGCGGCCTCGAGCACGCCGGCACCGGTCTCGGTGTGCAGGCCCTCGAGCCCCATGTCCATCTTTTGACAGACCTCGAGCAGCTCGTGATAGAGCTCCGCGAGCACCGAGCTGCGCAGGACGGAGTAGCCGAAATAGCCGGGCGTGATGCTCTTGAGATTGCGGTAGCCCTTCTCGCGCACGCTGTGCGGCGTCTCCTCGAAGAGGAAGAACTCGTACTCGAGGGCCGAGAATGCCGAAAAACCCATGTCCGCCGCGCGCTTCAGCACGCGTTTCAGCGTGCCGCGCGGACAGATCGCCTCGGCGGGCGGCGCGAGCTCGCAGAGGAAGAACGGGAGGTCGTCCTCGAAGGGGATGAGCCGCCCGGTCTCCGGCACCACGCGCACGGGAGCGTCGGGGTAGGCGGTGTGCCAGCCGGTGTAGCGGACGTTATCGTAGAGCTGATCGTTGCTGTCCCAGCCCACGATCACGTCGCAAAAGCCGAAGCCTTTCTCGAGGGCCGAGAGGAACTTCGCCCGCGAGAGATATTTGCCGCGGAGAATGCCGTCGACGTCCGCCACGCCGAGCTTGACGTAGGGGATGTCCATGTTCTCCACGAGCTTGCGCGCCTCGGAGAGGCTCTGGATCCGGATCGGCTCCTGCGTCTTCACCAATTGCCCCCTTTTTCAGCCTTCTTTCTGCAGCTCCTTCAGCCGGTCGGGCTTGCAGATCACGATCATGCCTTCGTCCATCGTGATGACGCCGTCCTCGCGCAGGAGGCTCAGCTCGCGGTTCACGCGCTCGCGCGTCGCTCCCACCATGTGCGCGAGATCCTGCTGCGAGAGCTTGAGATCGATGCGGATGCCGCGGGGGTCGGGCTTGCCGTGCTGCTCGCCCAGGGTTTGCAGCCGCTTCGCGAGGCGCGCCGGCAGATGCAGGAAGATCGCGTCCTCGATGAACTCGACGTTCATGCGGATGCGGCCGCAGAGCACCGAGAGCATGGAGACGCTGAGCTCTGGATTGGCGCGCAGGAAGGGGAGGAGGTGCTCGCGCTGTATCTGCAGGAGATCGACCGCCGTCATGGCGCGCGCGCTCGCGGTGCGGGGGCCGCCGTCGAGGAGCGCGATCTCCCCGAAGATCTCGCCGGGATCGAGGATATTGAGGAAAATCTCCTCTCCGACGGAGGAGACGGTGTAGATGCAGACGCGCCCCGACAACACGCCGTAGAGCGCACTGCCGGTATCGCCCTTCGCGAACATCTCCTCGCCGGGCTTGAAGTGCTTGACCGTCGCGAATTTGAGGAGGCCGTCGAGCACGCTCGGAGCGACGCCGCGGAACAGCATGTGTCGCGCGAGCAGCGCTCGAAGGGCTTCGGGCGGGTAGCGGGTCATGGCGATGGGAACCTCGCGACGATCACTCGCGCCGTCCTCGGCGCCCTTCTTTCTAGCTTATCTTCGCATGCTTTGACACGGGAGCGCCCTTCCGGTGTCCGAGTACCCCATAAGAGTGCATTTCCCCGTGACTCCCGTGACGTCCCGGCCTCCGAGGTCACAGCCGATGTGAAGGCGATCACAACGCGCCGCGCTCGGCGAACCTACCTTTCACGCGGGCGGCCGAAGGGTCGGCCGTGACAGCACCGGAGAAGTTCCGTGACCGCGATGACCACGAGCTATCACGAATTCTCGTTTCGGGCGCGCTCGAGCGGCTCGGACGGCGCCGCGCGCTCCCTCGCTTCCGACGATTCCGCCGGCGAGCTCGGCGCGCGCGTCTCGGGCCGCGACGTGGTTGCCGCATGGCTCGCGGCGCCGCTCCTCGGCGCTCTCTGCCTCTCGTTGCTCGCGCACTGAGGCCGGGCCAGGCCCGCACCCCTTCGCGCACAGCGCCGCCCCCCCGGGGGAGCAGGCTGCGACCGCCTGCCAGTTGCGAGGAATCCGCGCCGCATGGCATGAGATCGGCTGCGAGTTCGGCAACGGCGGCGGAAGATGACGAGCATTGAGCGCTGGAGCGGTCGGGCGGCGACTTGGTTCTTCGCCGCATTTTTCGGGAGCGTCATCGCGGCCTCCGCGGCGGCTGCGGCCGAGACGGATTTCAAATCCTGGCTCGACGGCGTCCGCAAGGACGCGATCGCGCAGGGCTTGCGGCCGGAATCGGTCGACCGCGCGCTCCAGGACGCCCATGAGATTCCCCGGGTGATCGAGCTCGACCGCCGGCAGCCGGAGACGACGATCACCTTCGCCCAATATGTCGAGCGCATCGTGACGCCCCAGCGCATCGCCGCAGGGCGGCAAAAGATGGCGGAGAACCGCGCGCTGCTCACGGCGGTATCGCGCCGCTTCGGAGTGCAGCCGCGCTTCATCATGGCGCTCTGGGCGATCGAGTCCAATTACGGCAGCGCCACCGGCGACTATCCCGTGATCTCCGCCCTCGCGACCCTCGCCTATGACGGACGGCGCGCCACGTTCTTCCGCAAGGAGCTGCTGGCAGCGATCGAGATCGTCGATCGCGGCTACATGGAGCCGGACCGTATGCTCGGCTCCTGGGCCGGCGCCATGGGTCAGTGCCAGTTCATGCCCTCGAGCTATCTGAAGCTCGCAGTGAGCTACAGCGGCGACGGCCGCCGCGACATCTGGCAGCGCCGCGAGGACGTCTTCGCCTCGATCGCGAACTATCTCGCGAGTTTCGGATGGCGCGCCGACGAGACCTGGGGCCGCCGGGTCTTGCTTCCGAAGAAGTTCGATACGGCGCTCGCCGGTCTCGCCACGCGCAAGACGCTCGCGGAATGGCAGCATCTCGGGCTCCGGCGCCCCGACGGCGGCCATCTTCCCGCCCGCGACCTCACGGCCTCGGTGGTGCTGCCCGGCGGGCCGGACGGGCCCGCGGTGCTGGTCTACGACAACTACCGCGCGGTCATGCGCTGGAACAACTCGACCTACTTCGCAACCGCCGTGGGCTACCTTGCCGACGCCTTCGAATGACGATAAGGTTTCGTACTAATAGACGTCGTGCGACCCGGAGCCACAAGATCGTGAATTGGCTGCGCCGATCCCTCACCCCGCTGGCGTTCTTGCTGCTCGCGGCGGTGGTCGCGTGCACGACCACGGAGCAGGGCGCGCGCACCCCCGGCGCCGGGATCGGGATATACAAAGTCGGCAAGCCGTATCAGGTCGACGGCATCTGGTATTACCCGCACGAGGATTTGGCTTACGACGAGACGGGGATCGGCTCCTGGTACGGCGAGGCCTTCCACGGCCGCTACACCGCGAACGGCGAGATCTTCGATCTGAACGGCCTCACCGCCGCGCACCATACCCTGCCGCTTCCGAGCATCGTGCAAGTGACCAACCTCGAGAACGGCCGCTCGCTCACCTTGCGCGTCAACGATCGCGGGCCTTTCGCGCGCGGGCGCATCATCGACGTTTCGCGCCAGGCGGCGAAGCTGCTGGGGTTCGAGCAGCAGGGGACGGCGAAGGTGCACGTGCGGGTCCTGGAGTCCGAGACGCTCGAGGCGCAAGCGGTCGCGCGGCGGAACGGCGTCGAGGAGGGGCCGCAGGCCCGGGTCCAGGTGGCGCAGGCAGCGCCCCGCACGACCGTCGACTCCCAGTCCTTGGCGCCGCTCCCGGGGACCCGGACCACCCAGCAGCCCGCGCAGATGCCGCGCTCTATCCAGAGCGCCGCCGCAGATCCGCCGGCGGCGCCGGTCGAGCGTCCGCTCAGCGGCCAAGTGACCCAGGCATCGGCGCGGCCGAACGCGAAGATTTACGTCCAGGCCGGGGCCTTCGCGAAAATGGAGAACGCCCGGAACGTCCAGCAGCGCGTCGCGTCCTTCGGCGGCGCCAGCATCAGCGGCGTTCGCGTGAACGGGCAGGACCTGTTCCGCGTGCGGATCGGACCGGTCGCGAGCGTCGAGGCCGCGGACCGGCTGCTGTCGAAGGTGCTGGCGGCGGGCTTGGTCGACGCGCAGATCGTCGTGGATTGAGCAGCCGGAGAGCCGCAATTCCGGCATAATTGCCGCCTATGGAGAACTCCTCCAGCTTCGAGGTGCGGATCATGCCCCTGTCAAACCGTCTGCTCCTGCTCGGCGTAGCGCTCTCCTCATTGCTTTGGGGCGCTGCAGCGAGCGCAGCGACCGGCATCGACACGCAAGCGCGCAACGCCATCATCGTGGATTTCGAGACCGGCGCGACCTTGCTCGACAAGGGCGCGGATCAGCGCATGCCGCCCGCTTCCATGAGCAAGATCATGACGGCCTATGTCGTCTACGACGCGCTCAAGAAGGGCAAGCTCTCGCTCGAGGACGTGCTGCCCGTGAGCGAGAAGGCCTGGAAGACCGGCGGCTCCAAGACCTTCGTGCCCTATCCCGGGCGGGTGAAGGTCGAGGACCTCGTCCGCGGCATGATCGTGCAATCCGGCAACGACGCCTGCATCGTCCTCGCGGAGGGGATCGCCGGCAGCGAGACCGCCTTCGTGCAGATGATGAACGACAAGGCGAAGGAGCTCGGCCTCGAGCACAGCCACTTCTCCAACGTAACGGGGCTCCCCGATCCCGACGAGTACGTGACCGCCCGAGACTTGGCGCTGCTCGCGCGCCGGCTCATCACGGATTTTCCGGAGTACTACCACTACGACGCCGAGAAGGAGTTCACCTTCAACGGCATCAAGCAGGGGAACCGCAACCCGCTGCTCTACAAGGACCTCGGCGCCGACGGCATGAAGACCGGCCACACCGACGAGGCCGGCTATAGCCTGACGGGGTCCGCGATCCGCGACGGCCGCCGCGTCATCATGGTGCTCGGCGGCCTGCCGACCGGCAAGGCGCGCGCAACGGAGAGCGAGCGCCTCCTCGAATGGGCGTTTCGCGAATTCAACGACTACCGCCTCGCCAAGGCCGGCGACGCCATCGATCAGGCGGATGTCTGGCTCGGCGAGCAGGCGAAGGTGCCCGCGACCACGCAGCGCGACGTGGTCGTGACGCTCCCGCGCGCGGCGCGGCGCAGCATGAAGGTGACTGCGCATTACGACGGGCCCACCCATGCTCCCGTCACCAAGGGCCAAGTCGTGGGCAAGCTCATCGTCACCGCCGAAGGCGTCGACCCCGTGGAATTCCCGCTCGTCGCCGCGCAGCCCGTCGAGCGGCTCGGGACCTTCGGCCGCGTCGCGGTGGCCGCGGGCTATCTCGTCTGGGGCCGGCGCTGAGCCGCGGGCGCTTCATCACGCTGGAAGGCGGCGAGGGGGCCGGGAAATCGAGCCAGGCTGCGCTGCTCGCGGATGCGCTGCGGCTGGCCGGGCTTACGGTCGTTCGGACGCGCGAGCCCGGAGGTGCACGGGGCGCGGAGGAAATCCGCCGTCTTTTCGTGGAGGGGACTCCGGAGCGCTGGGATGCTGAGACCGAGGCGCTGCTCGTGGTGGCCGCCCGGCGCAACCATCTCGTGGAGACCATCTGGCCCGCACTGAACCGCGGCGAATGGGTGGTCTCGGACCGCTTCGCGGACTCCACCTTGGCCTACCAAGGCTACGGGCGAGGCCTGCCTCAGGAGGCGCTGAGGAGCCTCCACGAATTCATCGCGGGAGACTTCAAGCCAGATCTCACTATCATCCTGGATCTACCTGTTAACACGGGGCTTTCAAGGGCCGCTCATCGGCACGATCAGGAAACCCGATTCGAAAGCATGGATCGGGAGTTCCATGAGAGGCTGCGTCAGGGATTTCTCGATATTGCGCGGCAGGAGCCGAAACGCTGCCTGGTGATCGACGCTGGCGGCACCGTCGATGCCGTCCACCAAGCGATCCGCGCGGCCGTCCACGCGCGTCTGGGAGTCGCGCTCTGAAGCTCCCGAAGGCAAAGTAGGCGGCCTGGAGACGCCGATGGCCGACGACGACGCCCTGGACGAGGACCAAGAAGCCGAAGCCGCCGAAGCGGTCGAGGTACCGGCGCCGCGCGGGAACGCCGCGCTCGTGGCCCACGGCGCGGCCGAGGCGGCGCTGCTCTCGGCATTCAATGCGGGTCGGTTGCCGCAGGGATTGCTCATCACGGGGCCGCACGGCATCGGGAAGGCGACGCTCGCTTACCGCTTTGCGCGCTTCCTCCTGGCGCAGGCGGTGGAGCGGGGAGGGGGCGGACTCTTTGCGCCGGTGGTGCCGGAGTCCCTGGAGATTGCGGAGACCCATCCGGTCTTCCGTCGTGTCGCCAGCAGCGGGCATGCTGACCTCCTCACGGTCGAGCGGGGGATCGACCCCAAGCGCAAGCGCGAGCGCACGGAGATCGTGGTCGAGGACGCGCGCGCGGTCGCGGGCTTCCTCCGGCTCACGCCCGCCGAGGGCGGCTGGCGCATCGTCATCGTCGATACCGCCGACGAGATGAACCGCAACGCCGCCAACGCGATCCTGAAGATCCTCGAGGAGCCGCCGAAGCAGGCGATCCTGATGCTCCTCAGCGATAATCCCGGGCGCCTGCTGCCGACCATCCGCTCGCGCTGCCGCAAGCTCGCGCTGAGGCCGCTCGACGACGCGACGGTAGCGGAGCTTCTGGCGCGGTATCGGCCCGATCTCTCCCAGCGCGACCGCGCGGCGCTCGTGGAGATCGCCGAGGGCAGCATCGGCCGGGCGCTCGAGCTCGCGGAGCAGAACGGGGTGAAGCTGCATCGGGAGATTGTCGGGCTCATGTCGGCCTTGCCGGAGATTGACGGGACTGCACTCTACGGCTTCGCCGAGAGGGCTGGACGCTGGGGCAACGATCAGGGCTTCCGCGTGGTCTCCGAGCTTCTACCCGCGACGGTGGCCCGCGCCATCGCCGAGGCCGCGAAGCCCGGAGACGGGGCGGGGCTCTCCGCTCTGCTGCGGCGCCGCGGCCTTGATCGCTGGGTGGAGGTATGGGAAAAGATCACCCACCTCTTCGCCCAGGCGGACGCCATCAACCTCGACCGCAAGCAGGTCGTGTTGAACGCCTTTTTCGCGCTCGAAGAGGCCGCGCGCTGACGGCGAGAGCCGAGGTGCCGCGGGCGCTTCCACGAGGAAACCCGATGTCCGGCGAGCCCTACTACCTGACGACGCCGATCTATTACGTGAACGACGCCCCGCACATCGGCCACGCCTACACGACCGTGGCCTGCGATGCGCTGGCGCGGTTCATGCGGCTCGACGGGCGCCGGGTGAAGTTCCTTACGGGCACCGACGAGCACGGCCAGAAGGTCGACAAATCCGCGCGCGCGGCCGGCCTCGACCCGCAGGCCTTCTGCGACAAGGTCTCGCAGAATTTCCGCGACATGACCGCGCTCATGAACATCAGCAACGACGATTTCATCCGCACGACGGAACCGCGGCACATTGTGGCCTCGCAGGCGATCTGGCGCGCGATCGCCGCCAACAAGTCGCCGAAGGGCCGCGACAACATTTACCTCGGAAAATACGACGGCTGGTACGCCGTGCGCGACGAGGCCTTCTACGGCGAGGAGGAGCTCACGACGGGCCCCGACGGCAAGAAGCGAGCCCCCTCCGGCGCCGAGGTCGAATGGGTCGAGGAGCCGAGCTACTTCTTCCGCCTCTCGGACTGGCAGGACTGGCTGCTCGAGCACTACGAGCGCAATCCCCAGTGCATCGCGCCCCAGGCGCGGCGGAACGAGGTCGTGAGCTTCGTCAGGGGCGGCTTGCGCGACCTCTCGATCTCCCGTACGAGCTTCAGCTGGGGCGTACCGGTGCCGGGCGATCCCAAGCACGTCATGTACGTCTGGCTCGACGCGCTCACGAACTACATCACAGCGGCGGGCTATCCCGACGTCGAGGGCGCGGAGTACCGCACCTTCTGGCCCGCGGACCTGCACGTCGTCGGCAAGGACATCGTGCGCTTCCACTGCGTCTACTGGCCGGCCTTCCTTGCGGGGGCGGGGCTCGCGCCGCCGAAGCGCGTCTTCGCGCACGGCTGGTGGACGGTCGAGGGGCAGAAGATGTCGAAGTCGCTCGGCAACTTCATCCCGCCGCAGCAGCTCGTGGAGCAATACGGCGTCGATGCCGTACGCTATTTCATGCTGCGGGAGCTACCGTTCGGCAGCGACGGCGACTTCTCGCATCGCGGGGTGGTGACGCGGATCAATGGGGACCTCGCCAACGGCCTCGGCAATCTCGCGCAGCGCGTGCTCTCTCTGATCGCGCGGAACTGCGAGGGGGCGGTGCCGGCGCCCGGTGCGCTCAACGCGGCCGACGAGGCGCTGCTGGCGGCAGCGCGCGGCCTCCTCGCGCGCCAGCGCGCGGACTACGGGGAGCAGGCCTTCCATCGCGCGCTCGAAGCGCTATGGGAGGTCGTCGCCGCGGCCGACCGCTACATCGACGAGATGGCGCCTTGGGCGCTGCGCAAGACCGATCCCGCGCGGATGGCGACCGTGCTCTACGTCCTGGCGGAGACGATCCGGCATCTCGCGATCCTCGTGCAGCCGGCGGTGCCGGCAGCCGCGGCGAGGCTGCTGGACCAGCTTGCGGTCCCCGCGGATGAGCGAAATTTCGCGGCGCTCGCGACGGCGCTCGAGCCCGGCACGAAGCTGCCGAAACCCGAGGGCGTCTTCCCGCGCTACGTCGAGCAAGAGGCGGAGGCCCGCTGATGCGCTTGCGCCCTCTCTTTCCGCTGCTGCTCGCGGTCGTGCTCGGGCTCGGCGGGGCGAAGGCCTGGGCCGACGCCGCCGGGGACTTCAAGCGGGGCGAAGAGGCCTTCAACCTCGGCCAATACGACACCGCAATGACCTGGTACCGCAAGGCGGCGGAGCAGGGGTCGGCCGAGGCGCAGTTCAAGCTGGGCCTCGCTTATTCCGAAGGCACGGGCGTGCCGCAGGATTTCGCGCAGGCCTTCGAGTGGTATCGCAAGGCCGCGGAGCAGGGACACGCCCGCGCGCAGAACAACCTCGCCTACGCCTACGATCACGGCGAGGGCGTTCCGCGCGACCCCGCGCAGGCCGTCGCTTGGTACCGGAAGGCCGCGGAGCAGGGCGAGCTCTACGCTCAGAGGGAGCTGGCCGCGGATTACGCGAATGGAGATGGCATCGCGGCCGATCCCGTGCAGGCGGCGTTCTGGGCGCGCAGGGCCGCGGAGCGCGGCGATCTGCAGTCGCAGGTCATGATCGCGATGGCCTACGCCTCTGGGAAGGGCGTGCCGCAGGATTTCAAGCAATCCGCGGAGTGGTACCGGAAGGCGGCGGAGCAGGGCGACGGCTTCTCGGCGGCGAGCCTCGGCTTCCAGTACGCGCAGGGGCAGGGCGTGCAGAAGGATATCGGCGAGGCCTACATGTGGTTCGCTATTGCGCTCGCCCGAGGCTACGGGGATGCCCAGCAATACCGCGTCAAATTCCAGAAGGAGATCGGCCAATCCGAGCTCGACGCGGCGGAGCAGCGCGCGAAGGATTGGCTCGAGGAATTCCAGAAGCGGAAGGGCGGCTGAGGCCCGCTGAGCCCGCGCGACCCCATGATGCTCGTCGACAGCCATTGCCATCTCGATTACCTCCCCGCCGGCCCTGTCCGAGCCGAGACGATCGCGCGCGCGCGGCGCGCGGGGGTGGGAGCCATGCTCACGATCGGGACCAAGATCACGGAATTCCCGGCGGTCCGCGCGATCGCGGAGGAGAATGCGGACGTCTGGTGCTCCGCGGGCATCCACCCGCACGAGGCCGAGGCCGAGCCCGAGACCCCGGCCGAGCGCCTGGCGAGCCTCGCCGCACATCCCAAGGTCGTAGGAATCGGCGAGACCGGGCTCGATTTCTATTACGAGCACAGTCCGCGCGAGCGTCAGGTCGAGGTGTTCCGCGCCCATGCCGCGGCGGCACGGGCAACGGGCTTGCCGCTCATCGTGCACACCCGGGATGCCGACCCCGAGACCGCCTCCGTGCTAGCGGAGGAGGCCGCCAAGGGCCCCCTCACGGGCGTCATCCATTGCTTTAGCACCGGACGAGAACTCGCGGAAAACGCGCTTAAAATTGGATTTTATATTTCCCTTTCCGGGATCGTGACCT
The DNA here is from genome assembly GCA_035541215.1 of Allostellaceae bacterium. GTDB lineage: Bacteria > Pseudomonadota > Alphaproteobacteria > ATCC43930 > CGMCC-115725 > DASZHJ01. Next base: position 16,092 of record DATKNV010000109.1, read on the forward strand.
TCAAGAACGCGGAGCCGCTGCGCGCGATCGTGCGCGACCTGCCGCTCGATCGGATGCTCGTGGAGACCGATGCGCCCTACCTCGCGCCGGTGCCGCTCCGGGGAAAGCAGAATGAGCCGGCTTTCATTGTTTACACGGCGGCTGAGGTAGCGCGTTTAAAGGGCTTATCTATCGATGAATTAGCGCGAATCACGACTGCGAATTTCTTTCGGCTCTTCGCGAAGGCGACGGCGCCCGCCGCTCCCCGCGCATGAAGCTCACCGTCCTCGGCTGCGGCCCCTCCGGCGGCGTGCCGCTGATCGGCAACGATTGGGGCGCCTGCGATCCCGGAAATCCTCGCAACCGGCGCCGGCGCGCCTCGATCCTGGTGCAGCACCAGGGCGCCACGCTCCTGGTCGATACCTCGCCGGATATGCGGCTCCAGCTCCTGGACGCCGGCATCGGCCGGCTCGACGCGATTCTCTTTACTCATGCGCATGCCGATCACACGCACGGGGTCGACGAGGTCCGCGCGCTCAACCGCGCCATGGGCGAGCCGATGCCGATCTATGCCTCGACGGAGACGCTCGCGGAGCTCCGGCAGCGCTTCGCCTATATCTTCCGGCCGCAGGACCCGGCGGCGGGCGCAATCTTCTACAAGCCCGCGCTGATCCCGCACATCATCGACGGGCCCTTCGAGGTCGCGGGGATCGCGGTGAGACCGTTTGTTCAGGGTCACGGCTTCAGCAAGACCCTGGGCTTCCGCTTCGGCGCGTTCGCGTACTCGACCGATGCGGTGGCCCTCGACGAGGGGGCCTTTGCCGCGCTCGAGGGCGTCCAGGTCTGGATCGTCGACTGCTACCGCCGGACACCGCATCCCACCCACACGCATCTGGCCCGGACCCTCGAGTGGATCGCGCGCGTCCGGCCCAAGCGCGCGATCCTCACGCACATGGACCGGGACCTCGATTACGACACGCTCTGCCGCGAGCTCCCGGCGGGCGTGGAGCCCGGCTATGACGGGCTAATCATCGAGATTTAGCGGTCTTACTCATAATATACATTATGCGACTTATTGCGTTATGCGCGCCGAGTTGCCCGCCCGCGCCGCGGGGCGCCCTCACCCCTCTGATGGGCTTTGTAGGAAAGCTGTGATCTCCGGCATCGGAGGGACCCAGGGTAGCCGGTGCTGAGTCCAGAGCTGCTTCGGCGGCTTGGGCATCCGCTCGGGGTGGTCGAGCGTGCCGAGGAAGACGTCCATGTCGTCCCGTCCGTCCCGCCGCCAGGAGAGCGGCGAACCGCAGCCGGAGCAGAACTGCCGCGTGGCGAAGGTCGAGGCCCGGAAGGATGCCGGCGTTCCCGTCAGCAGCTCGAAGCGGCTCGCGGGATAGGTCACGAAGGCGACCATCGGGCTCCCGGTCTGGCGCCGGCACTGCGTGCAGTAGCAGATGTTGCCGTCGATGGGATCGCCGGTGATACGGAACCGGATCGCACCGCAGAGACAGCCGCCGGTGTGGAGATCGTCGCTCGCCATCGCCTCTCCTCCCTCTCTTAGCGCGAACGGGTCAGTCGCCTTCTGGCGCCCCCGCCATCGGCAGCATCCGCGCGAGGACGCCGTCGCGCTTGATGAAATGATGATAGAGCGCCGCGAGCGCGTGCAAACCTACGAGGACGTAGACGGCCCATTGGCCGACCTTGTGGATCGCCTCGATCGGGCGGCTGAGGCCGCGGTCGGTCGCAAAGGGCGATCCAAGGTCGACGAGCCCGAAGAGAACGAGGTGCTGCCCTTCGAGCGAGCTGAAGAGATAGCCGGTGACCGGCAGCACCAGCATGGTCGCGTAAAGGAGCGCGTGCGTCGCGCGCGAGACCGTCGCCTCGAACGGCGTTAGGGTCTCGGCCGGCGCCACGGGATTGCCGAGCCGCCAGAGCAAGCGGAACGCGATCAGCACGAGGACTGCAATCCCGAAGGATTTGTGCCAAAGAAGCACGTCTGCGTAATCGGGCGCGGAACGGCGCGGCAGGCTCCAGGCATAGGCCAGCGATGCCAGCACGAGCAGCGCCACCGCCCAATGCAAGAGCTTCGCCACGCCGCCGTAATGTCTCGACTCTCTTGCCATGGGATCGCGCTCTTGCTTCGTTAGCGTCGGGCCTCAGGAGCCAGCGAAATATGGCGGCAATGGGGACGCAAAGCCACGCGGCGCACCGACGCGACGACGCGCCGCATATTCGACAGGTGCAAGCGCCATGACCGACTCCACCGGACTTCCCCGTCTTCTCGACATCATGGCCCGGCTCCGCGATCCCGAGCGCGGCTGTCCCTGGGACCTCGAGCAGAGCTTCAGGACCATCGCGCCCTATACGATCGAGGAGGCCTATGAGGTTGCCGAGGCGGCCGAGCGCGGCGATCCCGCGGCGCTCAAGGACGAGCTCGGCGATCTCCTACTCCAGGTCGTCTTCCACGCGCGCATGGCCGAGGAAGCCGGCAGCTTCGACTTCGAGGACGTGGCCGCCGGGATCTCGGATAAGATGATCCGGCGCCACCCCCATGTCTTCGGCGATGCCGAGGTCGCGGATTCTGCGACCCAGACCGTCGCCTGGGAGGACCAGAAGGCGGCCGAGCGCCGGGCCAGGGCCGCGGCCGAGGGGCGGCCCGAGAGCGCCCTCGACGGCGTGAGCGCCGCCCTCCCCGCCCTCACCCGCGCCGAGAAGCTGCAGAAGCGCGCGGCGCGCGTGGGCTTCGACTGGCCGGCGCTGCCGCCGGTCTTCGACAAGATCGAGGAGGAGATCGGCGAGCTCAAACGCGAGATCGCCGCGAGAGCCGCGCCCGAGCGCGTCGAGGACGAGGTCGGCGACCTCCTCTTCGCCGTGGTCAATCTCGCGCGCCGGCTCAAGGTCGATCCCGAGCAGGCGCTGCGCCGCGCGAGCCGGAAATTCGAGGGACGCTTCCATCGCGTCGAGACCGCGCTCGCCGCCGCCGGCAAAGCGCCGGGGACGGCGAGCCTCGAGGAGATGGAGGCGGAATGGCAGCGGGCGAAGGCGGCGGAATAGCCCTTCCCGACTTGCTCACGCCTTCTGGAGGAGGTGGATGAGCCCCGAGGTGTCCCAGCGCCGGCCACCGCGCTCCTGGACCCGCGCGTAGAACTGATCAACGAGCGCCGTCACCGGCAGCGAGGCGCCGTTGCGCCGCGCCTCGGCCATGCAGATCGCGAGGTCCTTGCGCATCCAATCGATGGCGAAGCCGAAGTCGAACTTGCCCTCGAGCATGGTCGTGCCGCGGTTCTCCATCTGCCAGGACTGCGCCGCACCCTTGGAGATCACGTCGATCACCTTCTTGCCGTCGAGCCCCGCGCGCACCGCGAAATTGAGACCCTCGGAAAGCGCCTGCACGAGGCCCGCGATGCAGATCTGGTTCACCATCTTCGTGAGCTGCCCGCTCCCGGCAGGTCCCATCAAGGTGACCGCGCGGCCGTAATGCGCCATTAGGGGCTCCGCGACCTTGAAGGGCTCGGGATCTCCGCCGCACATGATCGTGAGCTTGCCGTTGACGGCGCCCGCCTGCCCGCCCGAGACCGGCGCATCGAGGACGCCGATCCCCTTGGTCTTGCCGATCGAGTGGAGCTCGCGCGCGACTTCGGCAGAGGCCGTGGTGTGATCCGCTAGGATCGCGCCTTTGCGCATCCCCTCGAAGGCGCCCTTGGGGCCGGTCGCGACGGCGCGCACGTCGTCGTCGTTGCCCACGCACATGAAGACGATGTCCGAGCCCTGCGCCGCCTCGGCGGCCGTCTCCTTGAAGCTGCCGCCGTATTCCGAGGCCCAGGCCTTCGCCTTGGCGACGGTGCGGTTGTAGACGGTGACGTCGTGGCCGGCCTTCTTGAGGTGACCCGCCATCGGATACCCCATGACGCCGAGACCCAGGAACGCGAGCTTCATCGAATGCCTCCCTTCGAATTGCGCGCTATGCTAGCGGCTCCGCCGCGCGTGTCCACCCTCGCAATCGCGCGCCGACCCCTTGGGAGGCCATCATGCCAGCAACGCATCGCGAGAAGGCCGAGACGTTCCGCGCGCTCCACCGGGCGCAGGGCACCTTCGTCATTCCCAATCCCTGGGACATCGGC
>DATKNV010000110.1:0-14166 GCA_035541215.1 Allostellaceae bacterium
TCTAACGGTAGCGATCCGCGAGCTTGGCGTAGCTCTCGGGAAGCCGCTCCATGTACTGCCTCTCCTCCGGCGTCACCGCGCGGAGCATCCGCGCGGGCGTGCCGGCCCAGAGCTCGCCGGATTTGACGCGCTTGCCCGGCGTCACCACCGCGCCCGCCGCAACCCAAGCGCCGGTTTCCACCACGGCCAAATCCATGACGCACGCCTTCATGCCGACGAAGCAGCCGTCTTCGAGCCGGCAGGCGTGGATGAGCGCCATGTGCCCGATGGTCACGCGGTCGCCGATCCAAGTGTCGCCGCCGGCCTTGCCGGAGACGTGCACGACGGTGCCGTCCTGGACGTTGCTGAGCTCGCCCACGTGGATGCTCGCGATGTCGCCACGGAGCACGCAGCCGAACCAGATGCTCGCGTGCGGGAGAATCTCGACGCGCCCGATGAGCGTGGCATTGGGCGCGACCCATGCCTCCGGCGCCACGCGCGGCACGTGGTTCAGGTAGGGCAGCACGAGCGGCGCGCCCGGCATCAGGGGAAGAGCGGCTCCTGGCGGAGCCCCGTCGTCTCCGGGATGCCCATGAGCACGTTCATGTCCTGCACCGCCTGTCCCGAGGCGCCCTTGACGAGGTTGTCGATCGCGGAGACCAGGATCGCGCGGCCCGAGAGCCGATCCTTCGAGAGCCCGATCAGGCACAGGTTCGAGCCGCGGACGTGATGCGTCGAGGGCAGCATGCCCTCCGGCAGCACGTGGACGAAGGGCTCGCCCGCATAGGCCTCCTCGAGGACGCGCCGGAGATCCCCCAGCGTCGCGCCGTTGGCGTAGCGAACATAGATCGTCGAGAGGATGCCGCGGTTCATCGGCGTGAGATGCGGCGTGAAGCTCACCATGATCGGCCGCCCCGCAGCGGCGCTCAGGCCCTGCTCGATCTCCGGCATGTGGCGGTGGCTCGCGACGCCATAGGCGTTGATGCCCTCCGCCACCTCTGCGAAGAGGCTCGTCTCCTTGAGGCTCCGTCCCGCGCCGGTGACGCCGGACTTCGCGTCGATCACGATGTCGTCGGCATCGATCACCGCGGCCTTCACCAGCGGCACCAGCGGGAGCTGCGCGCCCGTGGGATAGCAGCCCGGCACCGCCACGAGCCGCGCATTCGCGATCGCGGAGCGCCAGACCTCCGTGAGGCCGTAGACGGCCTCCTTCTGCAGCTCCACCGCCTGGTGCTCGTGGCCGTACCACTTCGCGTAGACCGCGGGATCGAAGAGGCGGAAATCAGCGGAGAGGTCGAGGATACGCAGATGCCGCGGCAGCTTCTTGATCACCTCCTGCGTCGTCGCGTGCGGGAGGCAGCAGAAGACGAGATCGACCTTGGACCAATCAACGGCATCGATGGTCACGAGCTTCGGCAGCTTGCGGATCGCGAGATGCGGGAAGACCGTGCCGATCTCCTTGCCGGCCTGGCGATCGGCGGTGAGTGCGGCGATCTCCGCATGGGGATGCTCCGCCAGCAGGCGCAGCAGCTCCGCGCCGGTGTAGCCGCTGGCTCCGAGGATCGCGATCCGTACTTTGTAGTCCGAGGCTGGCATCGTCCTTCTCCTGCCCGAAAATCGAAAGGGCGCCCCGCGGGACGCCCTTTCCATAGCATGAAAGGTGTTGCGGCTTAACGCTTCGAGAACTGGAAGCTACGTCGCGCCTTGGCCTTGCCGTACTTCTTGCGCTCGACCACACGGCTGTCGCGAGTGAGGAAGCCCTGCTGCTTCAGCATGGGGCGCAGGCCGGGCTCGTAGTAGGTGAGCGCCTTGCTGATGCCGTGGCGGAGCGCGCCCGCCTGGCCCGAGAGGCCGCCGCCCACGACGGAGCAGACGACGTCGTACTGGTTCAGGCGATTCGAGATCACGAAGGGCTGGCTGATGAGCATGCGCAGGACGGGCCGCGCGAAATAGACGGGGCTGTCGCGGCCGTTGACGGTGATCTTGCCGGAGCCGGGCTTGAGCCAGACGCGCGCCACCGCGTTCTTGCGCTTGCCGGTGGCGTAGGCGCGGCCCTGCGCGTCGAGCTTGGGCTTCGCCTCCGTGGGGGCAGCGGCTTGCGGCTCCGCAGGCTTCGCCTCCGCGAGCGCGTGGCGGAGCGTACCGAGGGATTGCTGGAGATCGGCCATCTGGGTCAGGCCCTCTTGTTCTTGCGGTTCATCGCGGCGACGTCGAGCGTCTGCGGGTTCTGCGCCTCATGCGGATGGCTCTTCCCCGCATAGACCTTGAGATGGCCCATGACGCGCCGTCCCAGCGGCCCCCGCGGCACCATCCGCTCCACCGCCTTGATGATCACGCGCTCGGGATGCTTCCCCGCGAGGATAGCGCCTTTGCTACGCTCCTTGATGCCGCCGGGATAGCCCGTATACCAGTAGAAGAGGCTGTCGCGCGCCTTGTTGCCGGTGAGGCGCACCTTCTCCGCATTGATCACGACGATGTGGTCGCCGCAATCCATGTTGGGCGTGTAAGTGGGTTTGTGCTTGCCGCGCAGCCGGTCCGCGATGATGGCCGCGAGCCGCCCGAGCACGAGCCCGTCGGCATCGATCAGCACCCACTTCTTGTCGATCTCCGCGGGCGTCAAAGAGAGGGTCTTCATGTCCGTCACGTCGTCACAATCAAGGCCGCGCAGTATGCCCGGAATTGCGCTGAAATCAACCGCTTTAAATCGCGTCGGATCAAGCGGTTAGAGACAGAGGTAATATGCTACCGCGGTGGAATCGAGTAGGTCGCGGTGACGTGCGCGACCATGTCGGGGTCGCCGTCGCTGAAGAGCTCGACCTCGCCAACGGCCAGGCGCTTGCCGAGCTTGAGCATGCGGGCAACCGCAATCACGTCAACCGGCGCGGGCTTGCGCAGGAAATTGATGTTGAGGTTCGTGGTGACCGCCATTTCCACCTTGCCCACCGCCGAGAGCACGACCGCGAACATCGCGAGGTCCGCGAGCGCCATGAGCAGAGGGCCGCTGACGGTGCCGCCGGGGCGGGTGAAATCCTCACGGAACGGCATGCGGAACACGGCCTTTCCCTCGGAGAGCTCGATGCACTTCGCGCCCATTGCCGCGGCAAAGGGCACGCTCTCGCGCAAGAGCGATTCGAACTCCTCCGGGCTGATGCGGGACATGCGAAAAATCCTCGGTTGCTCGACCAGAGATAGGCGAGAGACCCCTGCGGTATCAAGACGGTTGAACCCCGGCGCGGAAAGGATTGAGATGCGCCCATGACGGCAAGCGAGGTCTCCATGAGCGCGGCAGTCGCGAGCACCACGAGCGCGGAGCGCGTCCTGCTGCGCAAGGACGATGCCGGCGTCGCCTGGCTCACGCTCAACCGCCCGGCGCAGCGCAACGCGCTCTCGATCGCGCTGATGGCAGCGCTCCAAGCCGAGGTCGACGCGATCGCCGCCGACAAATCCGTCAAGGCCGTGGTGATCGCCGGCGCCGGGCCCGCCTTCTGCGCGGGGCACGACCTCCGGGAGATCCGCGCCAATCCCGGACGGCAGCATTACGAGCGCGTCTTCGCGCAGTGCTCGCGGCTGATGCTGAGCCTCACCAAGCTGCCGAAGCCCGTGATCGCGCGCGTCCACGGCATCGCGACCGCGGCGGGCTGCCAGCTCGTCGCGACCTGCGACCTCGCGGTCGCCGCGGCCGACGCGCGCTTCGCGACGCCGGGCGTCAACATCGGGCTCTTCTGCTCGACGCCGATGGTGGCGCTGACGCGCGCCGTCGGACGCAAGGCCGCGATGGAGATGCTGCTCACCGGCGATCTCGTCGATGCCGAGCGCGCGCGCGATCTGGGGCTCGTCAACCGGGTCGTGCCCGCGGCGCGGCTCGACGAGGAGGTGACGGCGCTCGCGCGGCAGATCGCCGGCAAGTCGCCCCTAACCCTCGCGATCGGCAAGGAGGCCTTCTATCGCCAGGCCGAGCTCGGCCTTGCCGAGGCCTACGCCTATGCGAGCGAGGTGATGACCCGCAACATGCTCGCGCGCGACGCCGAGGAAGGCGTCGATGCCTTCCTCGAGAAGCGCCCCCCGAGCTGGGAAGGCCGCTGATCGTCCGATGGATCACGACGGATACAGCGACGCCTATCTCCGGGGCATTCTCGACGGCGTTCGCGTCATCGCGATGGTCGGGGCCTCCCCGCATTGGAACCGGCCCAGCTATTTCGCGATGAAATACCTGCAGGAGAAGGGCTACCGGGTGATCCCCGTCAACCCGCGCGCCAAGGGCGAGAAGATCCTCGGCGAGACCGTCTACGGCGAGCTCACGGAAATTCCGGAGAAGGTCGACATGGTCGACGTCTTCCGCAATTCCGAGGCCGCGGACCCCATCGTCGACCAGGCGATCGCGATCGGCGCCAAGGTCGTCTGGATGCAGCTCGGCGTGCGCAACGACGCGGCCGCCGCCAAGGCCGAGGCCGCGGGGCTGCAGGTGGTGATGAACCGCTGCCCCAAGATCGAGTTCTCGCGCCTCCACGGCGAGCTCGCCTGGAGCGGTGTCAACACGGGGATCATCTCCTCGAAGCGCCAGAAGAAGGCCTAGTCCCTCGGGGCGCGAGCACTTATAACGGCGGCGGCTTTCCCCTCACGAGCATCGGTGACCCCCCATGGCTGAGAGACCCAACCGCCCCGGCTTCGAGACCTTGGCGATCCATGCGGGCGCCGCACCCGATCCCACGACCGGTGCGCGCATCACGCCGATCTATCAGAGCACCGCCTTCGTCTTCGACGACGTCGACCACGCGGCCTCGCTCTTCAACCTACAGACCTACGGCTACATCTACTCGCGCCTCACCAACCCCACGGTCTCCGTGCTCGAGGAGCGCGTCGCCACGCTCGAGGGCGGGCGCGGCGCGATCGCCTGCTCCTCCGGCCACGCGGCGCAGCTCCTGGCCTTCTTCCTCTTCATGGACCCGGGCGCGGAGTTCGTGGCCTCGCGCAAGCTCTACGGCGGCTCGATCACGCAGTTCGGCCGCAGCTTCCAGAAATTCGACTGGCGCGTCCATTTCGTCGACCCCGAGGACCCCGAGAATTTCCGCCGCGCGCTCACGCCGAAATGCCGCGCGATCTTCATCGAGAGCCTCGCCAATCCCGGCGGCGTGGTGCTGGACCTCGAGACGATCGCGAAGATCGCGCACGAGGCGGGCGTGCTCCTCATCGTCGACAACACTCTCGCCTCGCCCTATCTCTGCCGGCCCATCGAATGGGGCGCCGACATCGTCATCCACTCCACGACGAAGTACCTCTCGGGCCACGGCAACGCCATGGGCGGGATCGTCGTCGATTCCGGCAAGTTCAACTGGGCGCAGAACGACAAGTTCAAGAGCCTGACCGAGCCGGAGCTGGCCTATCACGGCCTCAGGTTCCACGAGACCTTCGGCGATCTCGCCTATACGGTCGCGGGTCACGCGCTGGGCCTGCGCGATCTCGGGACCACCCTCTCGCCGATGAACGCGTTCCTGACCTTGATGGGGATCGAGACCTTGCCGCTGCGCATGGAGCGGCACGTCAAGAACGCTCAGGCCGTGGCGGAGTTCCTGGAGGCGCATCCCGCGGTCTCCTGGGTCTCCTATGCCGGCCTGAAGTCGAGCCTCTACCGGGGGCTCGCGCAGAAATATCTGCCGAAGGGCGCGGGCGCGCTCTTCACCTTCGGCGTCAAGGGCGGCTATGAGGCGGGGGTGGCGCTCGTCGAGAGCGTGGAGCTGCTCTCGCACCTCGCCAATCTCGGCGACACGCGCTCGCTCATCATCCACCCGGCCTCGACGACGCATCGCCAGCTCACGCCGGAGCAGCAGGTCGCCGCGGGCGCCGGTCCCGACGTGGTGCGGCTCTCGATCGGCATCGAGACCGCTGACGACATCATCGCCGATCTCGACCAGGCGCTCTCGAAGGCCGCGAAGAAGGCGGCATAGGCACGGCCAGCGGCTATTCCGCCGGCACCACCACGGGGCTCGCGTAGCGCGCGCCCTCGCGCGGCAGGAAGAGCGCGGCCGCCACGATGAGGGCGACGAGCACGCCCAGGATCCCGTAGAGCCAGGCGAAGTCCCCGGTCGTGTCGAAGACCCAGCCCACGAGCGGCACGCCCAGCGAGGCGACGCCCAGCGAGAGCACGAACTTCGCGCCGAAGGCGGTGGCGCGCCAGCGGCCGGGCGTGTAGCGCACGAGGAGGCTGTTCTCCGCGGGTCCCGTGAGCGTCTCCAGCGAGAAGAGCAGCGTCATCAGCGCAAGCAGCGGCGCCTCCCGCATGTGCGTGATCAGGATCAGCACGGGAATTTGCGCCACCCAAGCGAGCACGTAGACGCGGCGCAGCGGGAAGCGGTCGGCGAGCCAGCCGCCGATGATCTGCACCGCCGCGCTCACCATGAAGACGAAGCTGACGAAGCCGCCGGTGCCGAGAGTCCCGCCGCTGGTGAGGCCGGTGAGGCGGAGATCGAAGAGCTTCGGCATCGAGACCACGAGGATCTGGAACACGAGCCCCGCCGAGAGCATCGTGATGGAGAGCACGACGAAGGCGCGGCGGATGTCCGCGCGGAGCGGCTCGGCCTCGGGCTTGCGGTCGGTCTTGAGCGCGACCACGTGGCGCCCGCGCACGAGGATGGCGAGGGCCACCCCGATCGCGGCGGCGACGGCGCCGGGCACGATGAAGGCCGCGCGCCAGCTCACGAAATCCGTGAGCGCGCCCGCGACGAAGGAGGCCGTGCCGACGCCGAGGCTGCCGAAGATTCCGTTCCAGCCGAGCATGCGCCCGCGGTTCTCGGCGTTGCGCACGAGCCAGGCGATGCCCACGGGATGATAGATCGAGCCGAAGAGGCCGATGCCCGCGAGCCCCACGGCGATGCCCAGCGGTCCGTCGGCGAGGCCCGTCAAGATCGCGGCCGCTCCGCTCCCGACGAAGAAGATCACCATCATGTGCTCGGCGCTCCAGCGGTCGCCGAGCCAGCCCGCGGGTAGCGCCGCGAAGCCGTAGAGCAGGAACCCCGGCATCGAGAGCGAGATCAGCTCCCCGTAGGTGAGATCGAAGCGGCTCTCGAGCGCCAGCACCACCGTGGGATAGAGCAGCATCAGCATGTGCGTGAGCAGATGCCCCAGATTGGCGAACAGGACCGGGAGCTTGGCGGCGCGAGAGGACATCGAGGCTTCCTTGGCGGCGGTGGCGGCTAAGCTGCCATGGCGGTCGGGGCGGGACAACCCGCGGAGCCGCAGACCTCCCTTGCGGAAGCAATTGCCGCGACTCGTTGCTTGTTGCGGGATCGAAAGCCCTTTACTCTCGGCGGTCGCAGCTCAGGGGGGGCCTGTTGCGATGTCCACGCTCACCGCACCCAAGGCAAAACACTCCGAGGAGAGCGCGGCTCGCCTCTCGGTCTCACAACCCTCGGCAGTACAACGGGCTTGGCTGAGCCGCGGCCTGACACAGCCCGGCGGCAAGCTTCCTCTTTTCGATGCGAACGGCCAGCGCGTCAGCCCGCGCACCATTCAGGCCTGCATCGACCAAGGCTGGGCCGAGCCCTGGTTCGCCAATCCGACCAAGCCGGACTGGCTCGTCTGCAAGCTCACGGAACAGGGCCGCATCGCCGCGCAAAAGCGGGGCTGACGCCGTCGCCTGCGCATCCATATTCTCAGGATCGCACGCTAAGCTCTTGTTTAGAAGAGAAATTGGTCGGGCATGTCAGATTCGAACTGACGACCCCCAGCACCCCATGCTGGTGCGCTACCAGGCTGCGCTAATGCCCGACCGGGACCGAATTTCGGCGTCGGTGACTATAGGGACCGGGGCTTCGCAGTTCAACCCTGCCGACCCCGCCGAAGGCATTATCGCCGCTTGAAACTCCTGCGGTGCCGGTGTCGTATAGCGGCGTCGGGCCATCGCGATGGGTCCCATGACGACGCGTCCGAATTCATTGAAGGTCAAGGGCGGCGCCAGCGAGCCCGTGGAGCTCCGCGCGGGCGCGGGCGTGCGCGAGGCCGCGCGCGAGGTCGAGCTCGAGCAATGGGCGTGGCGCAAGGTGAGGAAGCTGCGCTTCCTCTATTCGCACCTCACGGTCTTCGCCCTCGGCAATTTCGTGCTGCTCCTGATCGACGTGTCGACGCCCGGCGAGGCCTGGTTCTACAAAATCCTGCTGGGCTGGGGGCTGATCGCGGGTCTGCACGCGGCCTACGCCTACGAGCTGCTCCCCTGGACCACCCGGGACTGGGAGCAGCGTAAGGCTCGCGAGCTGATGGAGGAGCGGCGCCAGCGGAGCCGCCGTCACTGAGCAGGCGCTATTTGCGCCCGACGCCGGCCTTGCGCAGCAGGTCCCGCAGATCACCGAGCTCCTTGCGAAGGTCTTTGAGCACCGACTCGAGATCGGAAGCCGAGTCTTCGGCCGGGGGCTGCGGCAGCGATGCGGTCGGCGTTTCCGCCTCCTCGGCCCTCTCGATCTGCTCGGCCGGCTTGAGCTGGCCCTCGCGCAGGAGACGTTGCACGCCCTTGATCGTGTAGCCGTCGCCGTAAAGGCATTGGCGGATGCGGCGCAAGAGCGTCACGTCCTCGGGACGGTAGTAGCGCCGCCCCCCGCCCCGCTTCAGCGGCCGGATCTGCGAGAACTTCGACTCCCAGAAGCGCAGCACGTGCTGCGGCACGGCGAGCTCCTCCGCGACCTCGCTGATGGTACGGAAGGCGGCGGCGGATTTCGCCTGCCGCCGGCTCGACGGCGGATCGAACAAGTCCGGCATGGGCCGTTACTCCGCGGCCGGCGGAGGCGCCACGGCGCCGCCGCTGAGCGCGGCGTTGATCTGATCCTTGAGGACGTGAGAGGCCCGGAACACCAGGACCCGGCGCGGCTGGATCGGCACCTCGGTCCCGGTCTTGGGATTGCGGCCGACGCGCTTGCCCTTCTTGCGGACCGTGAAACTGCCGAAGGAGGAGATCTTCACGATCTCGCCGCGGGCGAGCGCATTGGAGATCTCGTTGAGCACGGTCTCCACCAGCATCGCGGATTCATTGCGGGAGAGGCCGACCTCTTGGTAGACGGCCTCGCTGAGCTGCGCACGGGTAACCGTTTGCCCTGCCATGCTGCTCTCCCCCATCGAATGCCGTTGACATAAAACTTTAACTCGACGCCGAAAAACCGTCAATTACAGAGCTTTGGTAAATGCTCTTGAAGTAGCCCGCCGGGCGCGGCGCGAGCCCTACCAGCGTACGAGGCTTGCGCCCCAGGTGAGGCCGCCGCCCATCGCTTCCAGAAGTACCAGATGTCCCAGGCGAATCCGCCCGTCCGCGGTCGCTTCCGCGAGCGCGAGCGGAACCGAGGCGGCGGAGGTGTTCGCGTGGCGCTCGATGGTGACGACCACTTTCTCCGGGGCGAGGTGGAGCTTCCGCCCCATGCTCTCGATGATGCGGCGGTTCGCCTGATGCGGCACCAGCCAGTCGATCTCCGCGGGGGAGACGCCGTTGGCGGCGAGGGCCTCGTCCACGACCTCCGCCAGGCGCTGGACGGCGTGGCGGAACACTTCCCGCCCCTCCATCCGCAGATGCCCGGCGGTGCCGGTGCTGGAGGGGCCGCCGTCGACGTAGAGGAGCTTATAGTGGCTGCCGTCTGAATGAAGGTGGCTCGAGAGGATGCCGCGCGCGCTCTTGCCCTCGCCTTCCGCCAGCGGCACGCCCTTCAGCACCAGCGCGCCGGCGCCGTCGCCGAAGAGGACGCAGGTGCCGCGGTCGCTCCAGTCGAGGATGCGCGAGAAGGTCTCGGCGCCGATCACGAGCGCCGTCCGCGCCTGGCGCGTGCGGATCATGCTGTCGGCGGTCGCAAGCGCGAAGATGAAGCCGGAGCAGACCGCCTGCACGTCGAAGGCGGCGCCCCGCGTCATGCCCAGCGCCGCCTGGACCTTGGTCGCGGTCGCGGGAAAGGTGTGATCGGGCGTCGCGGTCGCGAGGACGATGAGGTCGAGATCGTTCCCGGTCATCCCCGCCGCGCGCAAGGCGGGGCGCGCCGCGGCGACCGCGAGATCGGAGGTGAGCTCGCCCGGCGCCGCGATGTGCCGCTGCTTGATGCCGGTGCGCTGGACGATCCATTCGTCGGTGGTGTCGAGCCGGCTCGCGAGCTCGGCGTTGGTGACGATCTTCTCCGGGAGGTAGCCGCCGCAGCCGGCGACCACGGAGCGATAAAGCATGTCAGACCGCCGCCGATTGCGGCTTGGCGACGGGTGCGGCATGGGCCCGGAGGCGCTCGAGCTCGTCGCGAATCTTCTCGAGGAAGCCGTTCTTGCGCATGTCGATCGCGACCGAGATCGCATTGGCGAAGCTGAGCGCGTCCGCGCTGCCGTGGCTCTTCACGGCGATGCCCTGGAGCCCCAGGAACATGGCGCCGTTATAGCGCCGGGGATCGAGGCGTCCGCGCAGCTTCAAGAGCGCGCCCCGCGCGAAGAGATAGCCGATGCGGCCGAGGAGCGAGTGTCGGAAGGCCGAGCGGAAGAACTCCAGGATGAGCTTCGCCGTGCCCTCCGCGGTCTTGAGCGCGATGTTGCCGGTGAAGCCGTCGGTGACGATCACGTCGACGGTGCCGTCGGCGATGTCGTTGCCCTCGACGAAGCCGTAGAAGCTGATCGGAGAGAAGGCGCTGCGCAGGCGCTGCGCCGCCTCGCGCACGGCGTCGTTGCCCTTCATGTCCTCGGAGCCGACGTTGAGCAGCCCCACCACCGGCTGGACCAGGCCCAGCACCGTGCGGGCGAAGACGTCCCCCATCACTGCGAACTGCACGAGGTTGTCGGCATCGCATTCGACGTTGGCGCCGAGGTCGAGCATGACGCTCTCGCCGCGCCGCGTCGGGAAATAGGAGGCCATGGCGGGCCGGTCGATGCCGGGAATGGTCTTGAGCACGAATTTCGACATCGCCATCAGCGCGCCGGTGTTGCCGGCGGAGACCACGCAATGGGCCTTCCCTTCCGCGACCGCGTCGATGGCGAGGCGCATGCTCGAGCGCCGCCCGGCGCGGAGCGCGACCGAGGGCTTGGCCTCGCCGCTGATGGCCTCGTCGGTATGATGGATCGTCGAGTGCTCCGCCAGCCGCTTGTGGCGCGCGAGCAGCGGGCGGATTTTCGCCTCGTCGCCGAACAGCATGAACCGGACGTGCGGATAACGCTTCAAGGCGATGTGCGCGCCGCGGATCACCATCGCGGGCGCGTGGTCGCCACCCATGGCATCGAGCGCAATGACGATGTCCGCAGCCACGAGCGTCAGGTCTCCTCGCCGCCGTCGATCAGGCGTTCTCCGCCGCCACCGGTACTACCTCGCGGCCGTCGTAATGGCCGCAGGCCGCGCAGACGTGATGCGGCCGCTTGAGCTCGCCGCAATTGGAGCACTCGACGTAGGTCGCGGCCTTGAGCGCGTGATGCGAGCGGCGCATGTTGCGGCGCGACTTGGATACCTTCTTCTTCGGAACGGCCATGGGAAGAACTCACGATTGGGGAAAGGCCCCGCGGGGCCGCTGGTAAATAGTCAATATCCGGCCCCTTGGCAACCTTCCTACCGGTTAACCCTCGTCCGAGGCGGCGGATCCGCCGCTCCAGCCGAGGCTCGCGCCGGCGGCGCGGGGATAGGGATCGAGCGCCACCGCAAGCTGCTGCGCCACGGCCTCGCCGATGTCGATGGCGCTGCCTTCCAAGGGCTCGATGAGCTCGCTCTCGTAATCCATCACCACGGTCTCGTCGGAGCCGCCGGGGCCGTAGAGCACCGTGAATTCCCCCGCAAGATTGCTCGCCACCGGCTCCAGCGAGACGACGCAGGCCTGAGTGACCTCGGCCGCAAATCTGCCGCTCAAGCGCACCATGCCGCGCGCGAGTCGCTGCAGGCGGATCTCGGCCTCGAGGCGCTCCAGCGCCAGGAGATCGAAGCGCCGTGCGAGCGCCTCCCGCTCGGCCGGCGTGGCCGCGATCGGATAGACGGCCTCCAGCGAGCCGAGGCGGCCGAGCTCGACGGGGCGCGAGAATTCGGGCGCGGAATCGGACATCGAGGTCATTCCTCCGACGTCGCGGCATCCGCGGGCAGGAACGCGACGCGGCCCGCCGCGAGCGCCGCCGAGGGCTGTGCCGCAAGCGCCTCCTGCTGGCGCCGCAGATAGCGCGCGAGCATCGCAACGTGCTGCTCCGAGGGCGCCGGCACCGTACCCCAGAGATTGCGCCGGAGCGCATCCGCGAGCTGTTCTCGGCTCCCCGCGAGGCCCTCCTCATAGGCGCGGATACGGCCGTAGAATCCCTGCGCCATCGCCTTGACCCGCCGCCCCACGCCGAGATCCGTGACGCCGAGCTCGCGCAGCGACCGGTCCATGTCCTCGAAGAAGGCGTCGAAGAGGGCCTGAGCGAGGTCCGCTCCGGCCTCGCCTTCGGCCTTCAGGCGCTGGAGCACGAGGAAGGTGTGCAGGGCCAGGGTCTCGAATCGGCCGTCGAGGCTGTCGGGTACTTCGAGATCGCGGAAAAAGACCGGCATGCGCGCGTGCGCGACGATCACGGCATAGAGCCCCGCCGCGGGAATCCGCTGGCGGCGCGCGTGGCGGCTGAGAAGCGATGGAAAAGCCACGGAATTACCTCACCCGGGCACCCGCCCGGGACAATTGACACGGCATTTGCGGCGGGTGCAATGTCCCCGCAAATGGGCGCGCTCAGTCAGGGAATCAAGCGCGCCGCGCTCGGAAATCGATCGGAGACCATGACGCGCCTGTCTCGTTTTGCGCTCCTGACGCTCGCCGCGGGCCTCACCGCCGGCAGTCTCGGAGCCTGTACTCCTACCGTCAGTCCCCGCGGCAACCAGCTGCCGCCCTCGGCGCTCGAACAGATCAAGCCGGGCAGCACGGACAAGGCGACGGTGACGCGGATTCTGGGCTCGCCCTCGAGCGTCGCCACCTTCGACACGCAGACCTGGTACTACATCAGCCAGCACACCGAAGAGCTCGCCTTCTTCAAGCCCGAGGTCACCGAGCAAGAGGTGGTCGTGATCACCTTCGACAAGGACAACGTCGTCAGTAACGTGCAGCGCATGCGCGACAAGGGTCGCGACGACCTCCAGCCGGTGGCACGCACCACGCCCGCGCCGGGCAAGGAGCTCTCCTTCATGGAGCAGCTCCTCGGCAACTTCGGCCGCTTCAATACCGCCAACCCGCAGGGTCGGCCCGGCCAGTAAGCCTCAGCCCACGGCCGCCAGGATCGCCAGCAGCAAGATCGCCACGATATTGGTGATCTTGATCATGGGATTGACCGCGGGGCCCGCCGTGTCCTTGTAGGGATCGCCGACGGTATCGCCGGTGACGGCCGCCTTGTGGGCGTCCGAGCCTTTGCCGCCGTGATGGCCTTCCTCGATGTACTTCTTGGCATTGTCCCAGGCGCCGCCGCCGGAGGTCATCGAAATCGCGACGAAAATGCCGGTCACGATCGTGCCGAGCAGCATGGCGCCGAGGGCGCTGAAACCCGCCGCCTGACCGCCGATCGCGGCGACGACGAAGTAAAGGACGACCGGCGCCAGCACCGGCAGCAGCGAGGGGACGACCATCTCTTTGATCGCGGCCTTGGTCAGCAAGTCGACGGCGCGGCCGTAATCGGGCTTGCCCGTCCCTTCCATGATGCCTTTGATCTCCTTGAACTGGCGCCGCACCTCGACGACGACCGAGCCAGCAGCGCGGCCGACCGCGGTCATGCCGAGCGCGCCGAAGAGATAAGGCAGTAAGCCGCCGACGAAGAGACCGATCACCACATAAGGATCCTGCAGGGTGAAATTCACCGTCAGGTTCGGGAAGTAGTGATGGAGGTCTTCGGTGTAAGCGGCAAAGAGCACGAGTGAAGCAAGCGCCGCCGAGCCGATCGCATAGCCCTTGGTCACGGCCTTGGTGGTATTGCCGACCGCGTCCAGCGCGTCCGTCGTCTTGCGGACGTCGCCTTCCAGGCCCGACATCTCGGCGATGCCGCCGGCATTGTCGGTGACCGGGCCGAACGCATCGAGCGCCACGATCATGCCCGCCAGCGCCAGCATGGTGGTCACCGCAATCGCGATGCCGAAGAGGCCGGCCATCAGATAGGTCACGATGATGCCGACGCAGATGACAAGCGCGGGCAGAGCCGTCGACTCCATCGACACAGCGAGGCCTTGAATCACGTTCGTGCCGTGACCCGTCTGCGAAGCCTTCGCGACCGACT
>DATKNV010000111.1:0-9005 GCA_035541215.1 Allostellaceae bacterium
CGTCCTTGAGAGACGGAGCCGGTGTCGCCGTCGTCTCGGCCGCCGCGGCCGAGATCGGCCAGAGGAGAAGGGCCGCGGCGACGCACAGCCACGGCGCACGATGCGAGGACGCGGCGCTATTCCGCCGCACGCGCGCCTTCATTCCCGGAATCGGACGGATGCGAGATCAGCGTGTGTCCGGTCATCTCGGAGGGCTGCGGCAGTCCCAGGAGCTCGAGCAACGTGGGGGCGACATCCGCCAGGCGCCCGTCGTGCAAGGAGAGCGGCGCGTTGCGCCCGGGCTCGGCACCGCCCACCAGCATCACCGGCACGCGGTTGGTCGTGTGGGCGGTGTGCGGCTGGTGGGTCGAC
Organism: Allostellaceae bacterium; assembly: GCA_035541215.1. GTDB lineage: Bacteria > Pseudomonadota > Alphaproteobacteria > ATCC43930 > CGMCC-115725 > DASZHJ01. The sequence continues at coordinate 352 of DATKNV010000111.1, forward strand.
GGGTCCACCATCACCTCGGCGTTGCCGTGGTCGGCGGTGATGATGAGCGCGCCGCCCGCTTTTTCGATCGCCGCGGACAGACGCCCGAGGCAGGTGTCGACCGTCTCGACGGCCTTCTTGGCCGCCGCGAAATCGCCGGTGTGGCCGACCATGTCGGTGTTCGCATAGTTGACCACGATGAAGTCGAACTTTCCCGAGCCGATGGCCTCGACCAGCTTGTCGGTCACTTCGAAGGCCGACATCTCGGGCTTCATGTCGTAGGTCGCGACCTTGGGCGACGGCACCAGGATGCGGCTCTCGCCCGCGAACGGCCGCTCCTCGCCGCCGTTGAAGAAAAAGGTGACGTGCGCGTATTTCTCGGTCTCGGCGATGCGGAGCTGGGTGAGCCCCGCGCGCGAGATCACCTCGGCGAAGGTGTCGCCGAGATCCTCCGGCGGGAAGAGCGTCGTGACGAAGGCGTTGAGCGCGGTCGAATATCCCGTCATGCCCAAGGCCGCCGCGGTCTTGACGAGGCGCTTCCGCGCGAAGCCCTCGAAGGCGGGATCGAGCAGCGCCGCCAGGATTTCGCGCACGCGGTCGGCGCGGAAATTCGCCATCAGCACGCCGTCGCCGTCCTTCATGCCGCGATAATCGCCGACCGCGGTCGGCAGCACGAACTCGTCGCTCTCGCCGGCATCGTAGCCCTGCTGGACCGCGGCAGCGCCGGCCGGCGCGCGGCGGGCCTCGGCGTCGACGAGGCAGCGATAAGCCTTCTCGACCCGGTCCCAGCGCTTGTCGCGGTCCATCGCGTAATAGCGCCCCGTCACCGTCGCGATCGCGACGCCCCTGAGGTGCGCGATGTCCGCGATGAAGGAGGCCATATAGGAGTGCGCGGCCTTGGGCGGCGTGTCGCGCCCGTCGAGGAAGGCGTGGATGCGCACCGCGAGCCCCGCCTCCGAGAGGAGCCGCGCCAGCGCCGCCATGTGATCCTGATGCGAATGGACCCCGCCCGGCGAGAGCAGCCCCATCAGATGCACCGCGCCGCCGCTCTTCTTCAGCGCCGTGATGAAATCCAGGAGGCGCGGATTGCGGGCGAGCGAGCCGTCGGCGATCGCCTGGTCGATGCGGGGCAGGTCCTGCATCACGACGCGGCCCGCGCCGATGTTCATGTGCCCGACTTCCGAATTCCCCATCTGGCCCCGCGGCAGCCCGACATAGAGCTCGCTCGCCTGCAGGAAGGCGTGTGGGCATGTCGCCATGAAGCGGTGCCAGGCCGGCGTCTCCGCCTCGCAGATCGCGTTGTCGGTGCATTCCGCGCGATGGCCCCAGCCGTCGAGGATGCAAAGCACGACCGGGCGCGGTCGGGAAGGGGCTGTCATGGGGCTGTTATATAAAGGAAACGGCGCAGCTGTTAAAGGCACGGGCGTGTGAGCCGTTTCCCCCCTCTCCCCGCCGGGGAGAGGGCAGGGGCGAGGGGGCTTCGCGCTCGATCGCTCAAGCCTTTTTTCTCCGGCCTCCCGGCCGTAACGCCCCTCACCTAACCTCCCCGAGGGGAGAGGGTTTCTAGTCGCGATGATAGGGATGCCCCGCGAGGATCTGCTGGGCGCGGTAGAGCTGCTCCAGCAGGAGGCCGCGCACCAGGAGGTGCGGCCAGGTCATGGGGCCAAGTGCGAGGGTGAGTGCGGCTCGCTTGAGGACCGCGGGCGCCAAGCCGTCGGCGCCGCCGATGGCGAAGGCGAGGGTCTTGACGCCTTCCTCGCGCCAGCGCGCGAGACGCTCGGCGAAGGCGGGGCTCGCGAGGCTCCGGCCGCGCTCGTCGAGCGCCACGAGCACGGCCTCCTCGGGAAGCGCCGCTAGCAGCAGCTCGCCCTCGCGCGTCTTGCGCTCGGGCGCGGGGAGCGCGCGGCGCTCCTCGACCTCGCGGATTTCCAGAGGCCAGGTGAGGCGTCCTGCGTAATGTGCCTGCAAATCCGCATGCGGGCCGCTTTTGAGGCGCCCGACCGCGAGGATCAGCAGCCGCACGGGCGCGGACTCAGCCGGCGGTGCCGGCGTCGTGCAGCTCCGCGCCCCACATCTTCTCGAGGTTGTAGAAGCCGCGCACTTCCGGGCGGAAGAGGTGGACGATGATGTCGCCGGCGTCGATCAGCACCCAGTCGCCTTGGCGCGCGCCTTCGGCGGAGGGGCGATGCTTGCCCTTCTCGCGCACGGCTTCCATGACGCGCTCCGCGAGCGCAGCTACCTGGCGCTGGGAGGCGCCGCTGGCGATCACCATGTAGTCGGCGATGCTGGTCTTGTTGTGGAGGTCGATGACGACGACGTCTTCCGCCTTGCCGTCGTCGAGTGCCTGCTCGATCCGGTCGAGGAGGCTCGGGCTGGGGGCCGCCTTGGGGCGGGCCTTGGTCTTAGCGCGCGGGATGGTCTTCACCTCGTGGTTGTCGCGGCCGCTTTCCGTCGTCTCGCCCGAAGCGCGGTCGCCGAGCTCGGGTCGAGGCGGATCGGGAAGAAGGCCCAGGCCGGCGGCGTCCGATCCGCGAGGCGCCGCATGCTTCCCGGGGCCACGCGCGAGCGCTTGAAACGCTGTGCCGCGAGCTCCGAGAGGGCCCTTAAACAATAGGTAGGGCGGTCGAAAACCGCAACCGGCACCGTCCGAAAAATGTCCTCCCAGCGGTCCCAGCGGCGGATTTGCGTGAGATTGTCCGCACCCATGAGCCACAGGAATCGCGTGCGCGGGAAGCGCCGCCGGAGCGCCGCGAGCGTGTCGGCAGTGTAGCGCGTCCCCAGTTGCGCTTCGATGTCGGTGACGCGGATGCGGGGATGGCGCACCAGCTTCAGCGCCCCCGCGAGCCGCTCCGCGAAGGACGCCATCCCCTTAACGGGCTTCAACGGGTTCTGCGGCGCCACCATCCACCAGATCTCGTCGAGGCGGAGGCGCTTCAGCGCCTCGAGGCTCACGTGGAGGTGGCCGCGATGGGCAGGGTTGAAGGAGCCGCCGAGAAGACCGACGCGGCGGGCGCGCCGGTCCGCGAGTGCAGGCGGCAGCGCGAGCAGCGCTCTCAGGGCCGGACCTGCCCGGTGCCGCGCACCACGTATTTGAAGCTCGTGAGCTGCTCCGCGCCCACGGGGCCGCGCGCGTGCAGTTTGTTGGTGGAGATGCCGATCTCCGCGCCCATGCCGAACTCGCCGCCATCCGCGAATTGCGTCGAGGCGTTGAGCAGGACGATGGCGCTGTCGACCTCGTCGAGGAACTTCTCGGCCGCGGCCTTGTCCTCGGTGACGATCGCGTCGGTGTGGTGCGAGCCGTAGGTGCCGACGTGCTCGATCGCGGCGTCGACGCCGTCGACCACGCGGACCGCGATGATCGCGTCGAGATACTCGGTGCGCCAATCCTGCTCGGTCGCGGGCTTGGCGCCGGGATGGAGTGCGCGAACGGTTTGATCGCCCCTGATCTCGCAGCCCTTCGCCGCGAGCGCGCTGAGAATCGGCGGCAGCGCCTTCTCCGCGATCGCGCGGTCGACCAGCAGCGTCTCGGCCGCACCGCAGACGCTGACGCGGCGCATCTTCGCGTTGACGGCGATCGCGAGGGCTTTCCCGAGATCGGCGCCGCGGTCGACGTAGACGTGGCAGTTGCCCTCGAGATGCGCGATCACGGGAATGCGGCTCTCGTTCTGCACGCGCTCGATCAAGGAGCGGCCGCCGCGGGGGACGATGATGTCGATGAACTCGCTCATGCCCAGCATGATGCCCACGGCCGCGCGGTCGCGCGTGGGGACGAGCTGCACCGCCGCCTCCGGAAGATTAGCCGCCGCCAATCCCCGATGCAGGCAGGCAACGATTGCGGTCGAGGAATGGAAGCTCTCGGACCCGCCGCGGAGGATCGCGGCGTTCCCCGCGCGGAGGCAAAGCCCGCCCGCATCCGCCGTCACGTTGGGGCGCGACTCATAGATGATGCCGACGACGCCCAAGGGCGTGCGCACGCGCGAGATCTCGAGCCCGTTGGGCCGCGTCCATTTCGCGATCACCGCGCCCACGGGATCGGGAAATGCCGCCACCGCGTCGAGCCCCGCCGCGATCCCCTCGACGCGCTTCTCGTCGAGCATGAGCCGATCGACGAGCGCCGCCGAGAGCTTCGCGCGCCCGGCCTCGTCGAGATCGCGGGCATTCGCCGCGAGTATCTCGGCGCGCCGCTCGCGGATCGCCGTCGCTGCGGCGCTCAGCGCCCGCGACTTGACGTTCGCCGGCGCGTGCGCCAGCGCCTGCGCCGCCCCCCGCGCAGCCGCGCCAATCTCCCGCATGATCGCGGGGAGGTCGCTGGGGATGGGCTTGAGCGCGGTCATGCTGCGGTTCTGGGGGCGAAAGGGAGGGTCACGGTAGCGCAGGCAGGCATTGAATTCACGGGTTTTATCGGCGCCGGGGCAGGGCTAGATTCCCTACTCGTATCCCTGCGCGAGACCCGAACATGCACCTCAAGCACTTTGCCGCGATGCTTGTCGCGGCCGTATTTCTGACCGGCGCCTCCCATTCGAGCCCCGCCCGCACGATCGCTTGGCCCGGCGGCTGCGACTACACCGCGCACGATCCAGGCGAGCATCCGGTAGCGAATGCCTGCGCAGAGGCGATCGATGGGCTCCCCTGGTCGAAGCTCCCGCGGGGCGAGGACGGCGAGGCCGCCTGCGATCCCGACTACTCGCATGGCCTTCGCGACATCCCCGAGCTGATCTCCGAGGGCTCGTGGTACATCCAGTTCCAGCCGCTCGGACGCGGGCGGTTTCTCATGAGCATCCTCTGCCGCTCGGGCGCTTACAACGCCACCTACATCTACGTCCTCTACGACGAGTCTCGCCGCCCCGTGCACGCGGAGTTCCTGTGGTTCCCGGTCTATCGCATGCGGGAGGGCGTCCCCGTGAAGGAGATCACGCCTTACGTCTTCGGGCGCAGCTTCAATCCGAAGACGCGCGAGCTCGTGGCGCTCGCGAAGTATCGGGGGATGGGGGATTGCGGGGAATTCTCGCGCTACGTCCTCCGCGGCGACACGCCCGAGCTGTCGGAGTTCCGCGCGAAGACCGACTGCGACGGAAGAGACATCTATCAGCTTCGGAAAGGTCTCGTGCAGCCTAGCCCGCCCTGGAAGCGCTACTTCCCGCCGTGACGCCGGCGGCGGCGTTCATCACGAGATCGTCGCGATGGATGACCTCGTCGCGACCGCGATAACCCAGGATCGTCTCGATCTCGCGGCTCTTGTGGCCCGCGATTGCCCGGGCGTCGGCGCTCGAATAGGCGGAGAGGCCGCGGCCGAGCTCGCGGCCGTCGCGGCGGCGCACCAGCACGGCATCGCCGCGCTCGAAGCTGCCCTCGACCGCGACGATCCCCGCAGGCAACAGACTCGTGCCGCGCTCGAGCGCCTTGGCGGCGCCGTCGTCCACGACCAGCGTGCCCAGGGGATTGAGGCTCCCGGCGATCCAGCGCTTGCGCGCGGTGAGCGGGGAGGAGGAGGGGATGAACCAGGTCGCGCGGCCGCCGCTCTCGAGCGCCTTGAGCGGATGCATCGTCTCGCCCTTGGCGATCGCCATGCGGCACCCTGCGGCCATCGCAATCCGCGCAGCCGCGAGCTTCGTCACCATGCCGCCGGAGCTCATGCCCAGCGGGGCCTCGCCCGCCATCGCCGCGATCTCCGGCGTCAGGTCGCGCACCTCCGGGATGTGGCGCGCGGATTCGTCCTTGCGGGGATCGGCGGTATAGAGGCCGTCGATGTCGGAGAAGAGCACCAGCGCGTCCGCGCTCACCATCTGCGCGACGCGCGCGGCCAAGCGGTCGTTGTCGCCGAAGCGGATCTCGGCGGTGGCAACGGTGTCGTTCTCGTTGATGACGGGAATGGCCTTGAGCGCAAGGAGCTGGTTCAGCGTCGCGCGCGCGTTCAAATGCCGCCGCCGCTCCTCCGTGTCCTCGGGCGTCAGCAGGATTTGCGCGACGGTGAGGTCATGGCGCGCGAGTGCCTCCTGATAGGCATGCGCCAAGCGGATCTGGCCGGTCGCCGCGGCGGCCTGCTTCTCCTCGAGCTTCAGCGCAGGGCCCAACAAGCCCAGATGCCGGCGACCCGCGGCGATGGCGCCCGAAGAGACCAGCAGCACCTCTTGTCCGCGCTTAGCGCAGCGCGCGACGTCCTCCGCGAGCGCCTCGAGCCAGGAGCGGCGGAGATTGCCGCTGGCATCGTCGACGAGCAGCGCCGAGCCGATCTTGACGACGAGGCGCCGCGCGTCCGCAAGCCGGGTCACGGGAGGGCCTCGGCGGCGCTCTTGGCCTTCTCCGCCTCGGCCGCCGCGCGCTCGCGCTCCGCGCGGATCGTGTCGTGGAGCGCGCGCATCGCTTCCGGCACGCCCGCGCCGGTCGCACCCGAGAGCACGAGCACGGGATGCTTCGAGGCGCGCGCGAGCTTGCGCTTGAGCTTCGCCACGTCTTCCTTGGGAATCGCGTCGGACTTGTTGAGGCCGACGATCTCCGGCTTCTCCACGAGGCCGTGGCCGTAGGCCGCGAGCTCCGCGCGTATCGTGCGATAGGCCTCCACCACGTCGGGCTCGGTGCCGTCGATCAAATGCAGGATCACCGCGCAGCGCTCGGCATGGCCGAGGAAGCGCGTGCCGAGACCCGCGCCTTCGCTCGCACCCTCGATGAGCCCCGGAAGGTCCGCGAGCACGAACTCCTCCTCGCCGAGGCGGACGACGCCGAGCTGCGGCTTCAAGGTGGTGAAGGGGTAGTCCGCGATCTTGGGCTTGGCGCGCGAGACCGCCGCGAGCAGCGTCGATTTCCCCGCATTCGGCAGGCCCACGAGACCCGCATCGGCGATCAGCTTCAAGCGCAGCCACACCCAGCGCTCCTCGCCGGGCCAGCCGGGATCGACGCGGCGGGGCGCGCGATTGGTCGAGGTCTTGTAGTGCGCGTTGCCGAAGCCGCCGTCGCCTCCCGCGAGGAAGACATGGCGCTCGCCCGGCTTCGTCAGATCGATCAGCACGGTCTCGCCATCCTCGTCGAGCACCTGGGTTCCGACGGGAACGCGCAGGATTTGCGACTGACCGGCAGCGCCGGTGCGGTTGCGGCCGGCGCCGCCGCGGCCGTTCTGGGCGCGGAAATGCTGCTGGTAGCGGTAGTCGATGAGGGTGTTCAGGTTCTCGGCGGCCTCGAAGACGATGTCGCCGCCGCGCCCGCCGTCCCCGCCGTCGGGGCCGCCGAACTCGATGAACTTCTCCCGCCGGAAGCTCATGGAGCCCGCGCCGCCGTCGCCGCTGCGGAGGTAGATCTTGCACTGGTCGAGGAACTGCACGGGATTTCCAGGGGCTCGCTCGGGACAAAACAAAAGGGGGAATGGCGGCCATTCCCCCTTCGCTCGCGAATGGGCGCGCGCGGCGCCCGGCGGGAACGGCCTTAGTCGACGGCCTCCGCCGGTCGCGGCAGCACCGAGACGTAGACGCGCTCGCCGGTCCCGCGATGGAAGCTCACGGAGCCTTCGGTGAGCGCATAGATCGTGTGGTCGCGGCCCAAGCGGACGTTGCGGCCGGGGTGATAGGTCGTGCCACGCTGGCGCACGAGGATGTTGCCGGGGACGACGATCTCGCCGCCGTACTTCTTGACGCCGAGGCGGCGGCCGGCGGAGTCGCGCCCGTTGCGCGAGGAGCCGCCTGCTTTCTTGTGTGCCATCGAGGGTCTCCTTACTTCCCGGCGACGATGTCGGTGATCTTCAGGACGGTCAGCTGCTGGCGATGGCCCTTCTTCCGGCGGTAGTTGTGCCGGCGCCGCTTCTTGAAGACCAGGACCTTGTCGCCCTGCTTGTGCTCGACCACGGTGGCCGTGACTTCCGCGCCCGCGACGGTGGGGCTGCCGAGGGTGGTGGCGGCGCCGTCGGCGACCATGAGGACGTCGCCGAGCTTGACCGAGGAGCCGGGCTCGCCCGGGACGGTCTCGACGACGATCACGTCGTCCTTGGCGACCTTGTATTGCTTGCCGCCGGTGCGGATCACTGCGTACATGGCAGAACTGCCTGAATTCCAGTAGGGCTGGATTATAGCCGAAAACTCGAACGGACGGGCTCTCCCCCGTCCGCGGAGGGGCGCACTATAGCCAGAACGCCCCTGAAGTCAACGAGTTTGGCCCTGAGGCGGTTGCGGGCGAGGGGCGGGCTGGGGTAGTCTCCGCCGCCCTTCGGGAGGGCCGGGCCCAGAGGCCCCGCACCCCCGACAAGGACCGCGGAGAGGTGCCGGAGTGGTCGATCGGGGCGGTCTCGAAAACCGTTGTGCCCTTTACTGGGTACCGAGGGTTCGAATCCCTCCCTCTCCGCCAATTCCAGCGTTCGCATTTGTTCGCCCCGGTCCGAGAACGCATTGAAAAATAGCCAAGTTTCCGTTATCCTTCGAACGTTTCTGAGCGCTGACGTTCGCCCCTGATTGTGGGTAGGCGGATCAACGCCGCGGGTAGAGACGCGGGTAGGAAGGTTGGGCGGAAATGGTCCAATTTGTGGGTAGGCTGACCGCGCTCAAGGTTGCGAAGGTCAAGCGGCCGGTGCCACCCTGGATGACATTTTCGACAGCGACAAGGTCTGGGTTTTGCTACAACCGGACCCCGCGCGCGTAGGCAAAGGCAGGCCGCTTGCCGCGCCACCGGTTCGTCCTCGATGTCACCGAGCATCGCGG
>DATKNV010000112.1:0-3266 GCA_035541215.1 Allostellaceae bacterium
CCCGGCCTCGCGCTCTCCTGGAAGCCGATCGACGACGGCGTCTGGGAATTCAAGCTGCGCCCCGGCGTCAAATTCCAGGACGGCGCGCCGCTCACGCCCGAGGACGTCGTGTTCTCGATCGATCGCGCGCCCAAGGTGCCGAACAGCCCGGCCTCCTTCGCGATCTACACCAAGGCCGTGAAGGGCATCGACGTGATCGACGCCACGACGCTCCATGTCCGGACCGGCACGCCCTATCCGCTGCTGCCGAGCGATCTCTCGACGATCTCGATCCAGGAGAAGCGCGCGGTCGAGGGCAAGAGCACCGAGGACTTCAACAAGGGCACCGCCGCCATCGGCACCGGTCCCTTCAAGTTCGTGGAGTGGGTGCCCGGCAATCGCCTGGTGCTCGCGCGCGACGACGGCTACTGGGGACCGAAGCCCGATTGGGCCAAGGTGATCTTCCGCCCGATCCCCAACAATGCCGCGCGCGTCGCGGCGCTGCTCGCGGGCGACGTCGACTTCATCGAGAACGTGCCTACCGCCGACCTGAAGACGCTCAAGGCCAATCCCAAGATCCGCGTCGTGGAAGCGGTCTCGAACCGCGTGATCTATCTCCACCTCGACAGCAACCGCGACCAGACGCCCTTCGCATTCGACAACGAGGGCAAGCCGCTCCCCAAGAATCCGCTGAAGGACCGCCGCGTGCGACTCGCGATGTCGAAGGCGATCAATCGTCAGGCGATCGTCGAGCGCGTCATGGAGGGAGCGGCGATCCCCGCGGGGCAACTCCTTCCCGACGGCTTCTTCGGCGTGAGCCCCAATCTCAAGCCGGAGCCCTTCGATCCCGAGGGCGCCAAGAAGCTGCTGGCGGAGGCGGGGTATCCCGAGGGCTTCCGCCTGACGCTGCATTCGCCCAACGACCGCTACGTCAACGACGAGAAGGTGGCGCAGGCGGTGGCGCAGATGCTGAGCCGCGTCGGCATCAAGACCGAGGTAGCGGCGATGCCGCAATCCGTCTATTTCAGCCGCGCGAGCAAGCTCGAGTTCAGCCTGATGCTGGTGGGCTGGGGCGCCGACACCGGCGAGCCGTCATCGCCGCTGAAGTCGCTGCTCGCGACCAACGATCCCGCCAAGGGCTTCGGCGCGGCGAACCGGGGCCGCTTCTCCGATCCCAAGCTCGACGGGCTCCTGGTCGAGGCGCTCGCGACCGTCGATGACGGCAAGCGCGAGCTGCTGCTGCAGCAGGCGACGGAGGTCGGGATCGGCGACGTCGGGATCATACCGCTCCACTACGAGGTCACGGTCTGGGGCATGCGGAGCGATCTCACCTTCGTCGGCAACACGAACCAGTACACGCTCGCCGCCGACGTCCATCCCGCGAAGTGACGCCGGAACCGCGGCCGGCAGCGCCATGACCGTCCTCATCATCCGCCGATTGATGCAGAGCGCGGTGGTGCTGCTGGCGATGTCGGTGCTGGTCTTCCTCGGCGTCTTCGCGATCGGCAATCCCGTCGACATCCTCGTCAGCCCGCAGGCGGATCAGGCGGAGATCGCGCGCGCCACCGCGGCGCTCGGCCTCGACAAGCCGCTCTGGGAGCAATATTTCCTCTTCCTCGCGAACGCCTTTCACGGCGACCTCGGCCGCTCCTTCGTCTTCAACGAGCCCGCGCTCCGGCTCATCGTGGAGCGCTTGCCCGCGACGCTCGAGCTCGCCTTCGCGGCGATGCTGGTGGCGATCGTGCTCGGTCTTCCCCTCGGCCTCTTCGTGGGATTGAAGCCCGAAAATCCCTTCTCCCGTCTCATCGCCGCGGGCTCGATCCTCGGCTTCAGCCTGCCGACCTTCTGGGTCGCCATCATGCTGATCCTGGTCTTCGCGGTGGAGCTGCAGCTCCTGCCCTCGACCGGACGCGGCTCGACCGTCAACGTCCTCGGCCTCGACCTGAGCTTCCTCACCTGGGACGGGATCAGGCACCTCCTGCTGCCGGCGATCAATCTCTCGCTCTCGCGGATCGCGCTGGTGATCCGCCTCGCCGCCGCGGGGACGCGCGAGGTCGTGCACATGGACTACATCAAGTTCGCGCGCGCCAAGGGCCTCGCCTCGAGCCGCATCGTCCTCGTGCACGTGCTGCGGAACATTTTGATTCCCATCGTGACCGTGCTCGGGCTCGAGATCGGCGCGGTGATCGCTTTCTCCGTGGTCACCGAGACAATTTTCGCCTGGCCCGGCATCGGCCAGCTCATCATCAAGTCCATCACCGTGCTCGACCGGCCCGTCATCGTGGCCTATCTGATGCTGACGGTGTTCCTGGTCATCATGATCAATCTGCTGGTGGACATCCTCTATTCCGTCCTCGACCCTCGCGTCCGCCTCTCCGAGGCCCGCGCGTGAGCGCGCTCACGGAGGAAAGCGCCGGCATCGGCACCGAGACGCCGTTCCGCCGCCTCGCCGCGGATTTCTTCGCCTCGAAGCTCGCGGCGGCGGGCCTGGTGGTGTTCGCTGCGATCCTTCTGGTGGCGCTCCTGGCGCCGTGGATTTCGCCGCAGAACCCCTACGACCTTGCGGCGCTCGATCTCCTCGATGGACGCCTGCCGCCGGGCTCGACCTCGGCGGACGGTCTCGTCTATTGGCTCGGCACCGACGACCAGGGCCGGGACATGATGTCCGCGATCTTCTACGGGCTTCGCACCAGTCTCGGCGTGGGCGTCTTGAGCTCGATCGCGGCGCTGCTCCTCGGCGGCGCACTCGGCCTCGTCGCGGCCTATGTCGGCGGCCGCGTCGAGACCCTGATCATGCGCGTGGTCGATCTGCAGCTCTCGCTTCCGGCGATCCTGGTGGCGCTCATCCTGGTTGCGCTCTTGGGACACGGCGTCTTCAAGATCGTCCTCGCCCTCGTCGTGGTGCAATGGGCCTATTACGCCCGCACCATCCGCGCCTCGGCGCTGGTCGAGCGGCGGAAGGAGTACATCGAGGCCGCGCGCTGCCTCGCGCTCAGCGACGCCCGCATCATGCTGCATCATCTCCTGCCGAACTGCCTGCCGCCGGTGATCGTGGTGGCGACGGTGCAGGTGGCGCATGCGATCGCGCTCGAGGCGACGCTCTCCTTCCTCGGCATCGGCCTTCCGATCACGGAGCCGTCGCTCGGCCTCCTCATCGCGAACGGCTTCGAGTACATGATGAGCGGCAAGTACTGGATCAGCTTCTTCCCCGGCGTCGCCTTGCTGATCGCGATCGTCTCGATCAATCTCGTGGGCGACCGCCTGCGCGACGTGCTCAATCCGCGGCT
>DATKNV010000113.1:0-27911 GCA_035541215.1 Allostellaceae bacterium
AAGCCGAAGCCGCGCGCGGGATCGTACCATTTGACGACGCCGTCGAGCGTCTCGCCGGGACCGCGGGATTCGCCGCCGCGGTCGCGCGGATGCGGCCGGCTCGGCTGCGCGGTCGAGGCGTCGATGTTGAGCACCGCCACCACCGCCCGCCCCTTCGCGCCCTGCGCGCAGTCGAAGGTGACGGTCGCCCCTTCCGGAGCCTGCGTGAAGCCCGAGCGCTCCAGCACCGCAAGCGGCAGGAACACGTCGCCGCCGCCGTCCGCGGCGATGATGAACCCGAAGCCCTTATTGCGATTGAACCACTTGATCGTCCCGGTAAGCCGCGTGGTTTCCCCAGGCGGCATCTCGCCTCCGGATGGGCGGAAATCGGTCATGTAGGCACCACCGCGACAGTTCCCCCGCCCTCCCCCAGGGCGCTACGCCCGGCACCTGCCGGGGGGCGTTAGACCGGCCGGCACCGCCCTATGTCTTACGTTTGAAATGATCCGGGAGCAAGGGCAGAGCGACTCGCGGGATTTCCTGCACTTGCGAAAGGATCAGCCCGCGAACTTGGCGGCGTGCAGGAGGTAATTCACCTCGAGGTCGCGGCCGAGACGCCATTGGCCCGCGAGCAGGTCGTAGCTCAAGCCCGTCAGATCCTGCAGCGCCAGGCCCTGGCCCCTGAGCGCCGCCGCGAATTCCGAAGGCCGCATGAAGCGATCCCAGCGATGCGTGCCCCGCGGCAGCCAGCGGAGCACGTACTCCGCGCCCACGATCCCCAGGAGGAAGCTCTTGGGCGTGCGGTTCAGGGTGGCGCCGATGAAGGCGCCGTCCGGGCGCACGAGGCGGCACGCCGCCGCGAGAAAGAGGCTGGGATCGGCGACGTGCTCGACCACCTCGAGGGCGAGCACGACGTCGTAGCTCTCGCCGGCCTCGGCGAGGTCCTCGGCCGCCGCCTCGCGGTAGTCGATTTCGAGCTCGGCTTCTTCCGCGTGGCGCCGGGCCACGGCGATGTTATTGCCGGCGGCGTCGATCCCCGTGACCGCAAAGCCGAGCCGCGCCATCGGCTCCGACACGAGCCCGCCGCCGCAGCCGATGTCGAGAAGGCTCAGGCCCTCGAAGGGCGTGAGGCTCTTGGCGTCGCGCCCGAAGTGCTGGGCGAGGCGGTCGCGGATGTAGCCGAGCCGCACGGGGTTGAGCTTGTGGAGCGGCGCCATCGGCCCCTGCGGGTCCCACCAGCGCCGGGCGAGCGCCGCAAAGCGTGCGACCTCCGTGCTGTCCACGCTGCCCGCCGCACTCCCCGCGGGGTCCGCCATGGCTCGATTTCCCTTGTATTTCCGAGGCATTGCTGCGGCCCGGCCGCGCTTGCCTCGCGCCAGCGGGCAAGAGTATGTATACGCGCCCGCGCGAGGGCAACCCCCGCTATCGGTCGGCTCTCGCACCCCCCTTTTCGGACCCGATCCCCGATGGCGCGCATCGTGCAGAAATTCGGCGGCACCTCCGTGGCCGACATGGCGCGCATCAAAGCCGTGGCCGAGCGCGTCAAGCGCGAGGTCGATGCCGGGAACGAGGTCGCCGTCGTCGTCTCCGCTATGGCCGGCGTCACGAACCAGCTCGTGGCCTGGACGACCGAGGCCTGTCCGATGCACGACGCCCGCGAGTACGACGCGGTCGTCGCATCGGGCGAGCAGGTGACGGCGGGGCTCCTCGCGCTCGCGCTCCAGAACCTCGGGGTCAACGCGCGCTCCTGGCTCGGCTGGCAGATCCCGCTGCGCACCGACGGCGTCCACGGCAAGGCCCGGATCGAGACGATCGCCACCGACGACCTGATCCGGCGCATGCGCGAGGGACAGGTGGCGGTGGTCGCGGGCTTCCAGGGGATCGGCCCCGACAACCGCATCACTACGCTCGGGCGCGGCGGCTCCGACACCTCGGCGGTCGCGCTCGCGGCGGCGCTCGGCGCCGAGCGCTGCGATATCTTCACCGACGTCGACGGCGTCTACACCAGCGATCCCCGCATCGTTGCGAAGGCCAGGAAGCTCGATAGAATTACCTACGAGGAGATGCTCGAGCTCGCGTCCCAAGGGGCCAAGGTCTTGCAGACGCGCTCGGTCGAGATGGCGATGAATCACCGCGTCCGCGTGCAGGTGCTCTCGAGCTTCACGGACGTGCCCGGAACCCTGGTAGTGGACGAGGACGAGATCGTGGAAAAGCGAGTGGTGAGCGGCATCGCCTACAACCGCGACGAGGCGAAGATCACGCTTCTCAAGGTGGCGGACCGGCCGGGCGTGGCGGCGGCGATCTTCGGCCCGCTCGCGGACAACGCGATCAACGTCGACATGATCGTGCAGAACGTCTCCGAGGACGGCCGCTTCACCGACCTCACCTTCACCGTCGCCAAGGCCGATCTCGACCGTGCCGTGAAGGTGCTCGAGGGGAAACGCGCCGAGCTCGGCTTCGCCGCGATCAAGCCCGACAGGAACGTGGTCAAGATCTCCGTGATCGGCGTCGGCATGCGCAGCCACGCGGGCGTGGCCAAGGAGATGTTCCGCGCGCTCGCGGAGAAGGGCATCAACATCCAGGTGATCTCAACCTCCGAGATCAAGGTGAGCGTGCTCGTCGCCGAGGAATACACGGAGCTCGCGCTCCGCGCGCTCCACACCGCCTACGGCCTCGACGCCGACTGAGCCCATGACGTCTGTGGCAGAGCGCCCGGCGATCTCCGAGACCGACGGCCTGGCGCGTGCTGCCGCTCGGCGCCGCCTCGACGCGCTCTGGAAGCGCGGCCGCGAGTTCCTTGGCACGGAACTTGCGATCATGGGCGGTGCCATGACCTGGGTCTCCGAGCGTCATCTGGTGGCCGCGATCTCCAACGGCGGCGGCTTCGGCGTCATCGCCTGCGGCTCGATGAATCCGCGGCAGCTCGACGCGGAGATCGCGGGCACGCTCGCGCTCACCTCGAAGCCCTTCGGCGTCAATCTCATCACGCTCCATCCGCAGCTCGCGGAGCTCATCGACGTCTGCCTCGAGCGCCGCGTCGGCCACGTCGTGCTCGCGGGCGCGCTGCCGAACGGCGGCTCGATCGCGCGCATCAAGGCCGGGGGAACGAAGCTCCTCTGCTTCGCGCCCGCGCTCAGCATCGCCAAGAAGCTCGTGCGCATGGGGGCGGACGCGATCGTGATCGAGGGCATGGAGGCAGGCGGGCACATCGGGCCGGTCTCGACCGGCGTGCTCGCTCAGGAGATCTTGCCGCATCTCCGGGAAGTGCCGGTCTTCGTCGCCGGCGGCATCGGCCGCGGCGAGGCCATCGTCTCTTATCTCGAGATGGGTGCCTCGGGCGTGCAGCTCGGCACGCGCTTCGTCTGCGCGCACGAGTCGATCGCGCATCCCCGCTTCAAGCAGGCCTTCATCCGCGCGGGCGCGCGCGACGCGGTGCCCTCGGTGCAGCTCGACCCGCGCTTTCCCGTGATCCCCGTGCGTGCGCTCGCGAACCAGGGAACCCAGCGCTTTCTCGAGACGCAGCGCCAGGTGATCGAGCGCTTCAACCGCGGCGAGCTCAGCCAGAAAGAGGCGCAGCTCGAGATCGAGCATTTCTGGGCGGGAGCGCTGCGCCGCGCCGTGATCGAGGGCGACGTCGAGTCGGGCTCGGTGATGGCGGGGCAAAGCGTGGGCATGGTGAGAAGCGAGCAGTCGACGAAGGAGATCCTCGACGAGCTCGTGGGCCAGGCGGTCGATGCGCTCGTGGCGCGCGACGCCGCAGCCGTCCCCGAAGGAGAGCGAGTCAGGGCGGAGGGGTGATGGAACAGAGTTCCGCCATCACCGGCTCGCGCAGGCTCCTCCGCCGGCTCCGAGACGTGATGGCCGGCTCCGGAACCGCCCAGGAGCGCCTCAACACCATCGTCCGCATCGTCGCCGCCGACATGGTGGCGGAGGTCTGCTCCACCTATCTCCTGCGCGCGGGCGAGGTGCTCGAGCTCTTCGCGACCGAGGGCTTGCGGCCCGAGGCGGTGCACCGCACGCGGCTTCGCGTCGGCGAGGGTCTCGTGGGCTTGATCGCCGCGAGCGGCCGGCCGCTCGCACTCGCGGACGCGCAATCGCATCCCGATTTCGCCTACCGTCCCGAGACCGGCGAGGAGATCTATCATTCGCTGATGGGCGTGCCGATCCTCCGCGGCGACCGCGTGCTCGGCGTCCTCGTGGTGCAGAACCGCATCCAGCGCCACTACACCGAGGACGAGATCGAGGTCCTGCAGACGATCGCGATGGTGCTGGCGGAGCTCGCGGCATCGGGCGAGCTCGTGAGCCCCAACGAGCGCCAGCCCGGAACCGGCATCGGACTCTCGCAGGTACGGCTCGACGGCATCCGCCTCAATCCCGGTCTCGCCGTGGGCGCCGCCGTCATCCACGCGCCCCGCATCGTCGCGCGCCAGGTGGTGGCGGAGGACCCGCAGGTCGAGCTCGAGCGTCTGCGCGCGGCGCTCGCCTCGATGCAGTCCGCGATCGACGCCATGCTCGCGGAGAGCGACGTGGCGCACGGCGGCGAGCACCGCGAGATCCTCGAGACCTATCGGATGTTCGCCTCCGACCGCGGCTGGATCCAGCGCATGCGCGAGGCGGTCTCGAGCGGGCTTACCGCGGAGGCCGCGGTGACGAAGGTGCAGGACGACACCCGCGCCCGCATGAGCCAGATCGCCGACCGCTACCTCCGCGAGCGCCTGCACGATTTCGAGGACCTGACCAACCGCCTCCTTCAGCACCTCGCGGGAAAGCCCGCGACCTCGGCCTTGGCGGAGCTGCCGGAGGAATTCGTGCTGGTCGCGCGCTCGCTCGGACCCGCGGAGCTTCTCGACTACGACCGGCGGCGCCTGCGCGCGGTGGTGCTGGAGGAGGGCTCGGCTACCGCGCACGTCGCGATCGTCGCGCGCGCCCTCGACATCCCCATGGTCGGCCGCGCCAAGGGGACGCTGCAGCGGGTCGAGGCGGGCGATCTCCTGGTGGTGAACGGCGACGAGGCCCATGTTCTCGTGCGCCCCGGCGAGGATGTGCTGCAATCCGTCGAGCAGGCGATCAAGGTCCGCATCGGCGACCGCGCGCGCTATGCGGCGCTCCGCTCGCTCCCTGCGGAGACGCGCGACGGCGTTGCGGTCTCGCTATTCCTGAACGCCGGCCTCACCCTCGATCTCCCGCATCTCGACGAGACCGGGGCCGAGGGGATCGGGCTCTTCCGCACCGAGCTCCCCTTCATGATCCGGAACGCCTTTCCCGGCGTCGCGGCGCAGGTCGACCTTTACTCCCGCGTCCTCGAGCAGGCGCGCGAGCGGCCCGTGGTCTTCCGCACGCTCGACATCGGCGGCGACAAGCTCCTGCCCTACATGCCGGAGGTGCCGGACGAGAATCCCGCCATGGGCTGGCGGGCGCTCCGCATCGCGCTCGACCGTCCGGCGATGCTGCGCCAGCAGCTCCGGGCGCTCATCCGCGCGAGCGCGGGGCGGCCCCTCCAGGTGATGTTCCCGATGGTGGCGGAGGTGGCGGAGTTCGAGACCGCGCGGACCGTGCTCGAGAAGGAGCTCGCGCGCTGCCGCTCGCGCGGCGAGGCGCTTCCGACGGAGGTGAAGGCCGGCGTCATGGTGGAGGTGCCGGCGCTTCTCTTCCAGCTCCCGGCGCTCCTGAGCCGCGTCGATTTCCTCTCCGTCGGCACGAACGACCTCGCGCAGTTCCTCTTTGCGAGCGACCGCGGCAACCCGCGTCTCGCCGAGCGCTACGACACGCTCTCGCCCGCGCTCCTCGGCGTGCTCGCGGAGGTCGTGCGCGCCGCCGCCGAGCGGAACGTGCCCGTGAGCGTCTGCGGCGAGATGGCGGGCTCGCCGCTCGATGCGCTCGCGCTCGTCGGCCTTGGCGTCCGCTCGCTCTCGATGGCGCCGAGCGGCATCGGCCCCGTCAAGGCGATGATCCGGAGCTTGTCGCTCCCGCCCGTGGAGGAATTCCTCCGCCGCCACCTCGGCGCCCCCGACCGCACCCTCCGCTCGAAGCTCCGCGCCTTCGCGAGGGATCACGGCGTCAAAGTGTGACCTCCCTCTCCCACGCAGTGGGAGAGGGTTGGGAGGGTGGGGCCGCACGCGAGATCGCGGCGAAAAGTTCAGTCGCGTATGATGTCGGCCAAATTGGAGCCCGAACGGGCTTGCGCCCTCACCCTCCCGTTGCTTCGCAACGGGCCCCAACCCTCTCCCGCGCAGCGGGAGAGGGAAGCAACCCTCACGAAGCGAGCGGCAGATGAATCCCTCGACCCCAGACGATACCGCCAATTGGCTCGGCCTTCGCGATCGCGTCTTCGTCGTGACCGGCGCCGCGAGCGGGATCGGTCGCGCGATCGCGACGGCGGCGGCGGCAGCGGGAGCCTCGATGGTCCTGCTCGACCGTAACCTCGCCGGCGCCGAGGAGGCCGCCGCGGCGCTGCGTGGCAAAGGCGCGCGCGCAGTTGCACTCGCCTGCGACACCTCGAACCCCGAGAGCGTCGCCTCCGCCGCCGAGGAGACGCGACGGCGTGCCGGTCCAGCGGAGATCCTCGTCAACAACGCGGGGATTCTACGCTCGGGAAAGCTCGAGAGCCTCACGCTCGCGGACTGGAACGAGACGCTCACGGTGAACCTCACGGGCTATTTCCTCTGCGCGCAGGCCTTCGGCCGGCAGATGCTGGAGGCACGCCGAGGCCGCATGGTCCACATCGCCTCGATCGCCGGAAACGAGCCGCAGCTGAGGAGCGGGGCCTACAGCGCGAGCAAGGCGGGCGTCCTCATGCTCTCGCGGCAGATCGCGGCGGAATGGGGTCCCTCGGGGATCCGCAGCAATGCCGTGAGCCCGGGCCTCATCCGCACGCCCATGAGCGAGGCCTTCTACACGGCGCCCGGCATCGCCGAGCGGCGCGCCGCGATCGTGCCGAGCCGCCGCGTGGGTACGCCCGAGGACATCGCCGAGGCCGTCCTCTATCTCGCGAGCGACCGCGCCAACTATGTCAATGGTGCCGAGATCGCCGTCGACGGCGCCTTCAACTCCATCCTCATGGATCAGGTGCCGCGGCCGGGCTTCTGATCCCCGGCGGATGGCGGCAGAGACCGGCGATCGCGCACTCGAAGTCCCAATTGCCGGTTGAACCGGGCCGCGTCTTCGTGACACAGTGCTGCGTGCAATAAGCATCGCTGGAATCGGCATCAGGTCGACTCCGCAACGATGCTGGGAAGAGCGAGCTAGAAATTTCTCGGAACCTTCGGGGGGAACAGTGCCAGGGGACAAGGGGGACGCAGCCGCGACGCGGCTGCATGAGCGCGGCCGTTCGAAAATCGCAGCACTCGTCGGGTTGATCCTGCTGTCGGGCTGCGACGGGGGCCTTTCGGAGGCGCAGCTTTCTTACGACGCCTGCGTCGACGCCTACAACAACACTTTCCGGTCGCTGCCGGGCAACAAGGCGATGGTGTCCGGCGTCACCGGCGGCACGACCCAGTGCTTCTGGGTGTGGAGCTCGGCCAGCATCGAGGCGGCGCAAAGCGCCGCGCTCGCCAACTGTCAGGAAAAGCAGGCGCGCTGCTTCGTCTTCGCTACCGATGCGGGCCTCTCCACCTGGGCCGCTCAGATCTCGAGCAATGGAGGCGTCGATCCCGGCAACGGGAGCGGCGGCGGCTGGAGCGGAGGCGGCAGCGGGACCGCGAGCGGAGACGACGGGAGCGGAAACGACGGCGGCGGCATGAGCTTCGGCGATTTCCTCGACCTCGGGAATGCCATCCTCGGCGGCTTTGCCGCTGGGATGGGGGCTGGCGGGGGCGGCGTCGGCGTCGGCGGCGGCCATGTGGGCGGCGGCGGCGGGACGCGGTCGAGCGGAGCGAACGCGGGTCAATGCCAGCAATACCTGAACCTGGCGCAGCAATGCCGGCAGCGGCAGCAGACCATGAATTCCGTGGGCTCGAACGGCCTCGGCACCTCGGGCCAAGCCGGCTCGTTCAACGACTGCTACAACATGTACATGAACCTCTACAATGCGCAGTGCCGGTAGGAGCGTCGGCGCTCTCGCACTGCTCTGCCTCGGCGCGACGGGCGCGCTCGTCGCGGGGCCGCGATCGGGCGGAGCCGATACCGTCGTCGACCGGAGCGGCGAGGCCTATTGCCAGGACGTGATGAACCAGGCCGTCGCGGCCTGCATCGCCAAGGGGGACCCCTACCACGGCGGCAGGAGCGCCGGGCAGGCGGATTTCAGCTACATCGCGCGCTGCAAGGCGGATCACCAGAAGGACTACGACAACTGCATCGCCGACATGCGGCCGGGCGCTTGCGGGCCGCGAGCGCAGCAAGAGGCCAAGATCAACATCGATTGGGTGCTGCAGAAGGATGCGGGCGCGCAGGCGCAGTATCGGAAGTTCCGCGCCAACGGCCAGGCGCCGGTCGACGCCGTGATCTCCGCGCAGGCGCACAATCCGCACGCGCAGCAGACGATCCGGCAGTGCCGCGACTGGGCGGCCCGGTACATCGCGGGCTTGCCGCAGCCGGCTCCCCCCGCTCCGCCGCCCGGCCCCATGTCCAGGCGCCAGCTGACGCGGGACGACTGCCGCTGCATCAGCATCCTGCCGACGGGAAATCCCGACGCCGCCGGGCGGCCTTCTTACCGCGTCACGAACCGCTGCGACCTCATGCAGGTGGCGGTCCAGTTCAAGGGCACGATCGGCGCGACGGCCGGGGATCTCGGCTTCTCCTACACCGCGGATGCGGGGGCGGTCGGGGATGGCGGCGGCGCCGTCGTGCAGGCGCCGGCATGGAGCCTCATCTCGATCGGGGGCTATACCCTGAAGAACAGCGGCTCGAGCGTGAGCTGCCCGACGAATTGAGCGTCGCGGACGTCCCGCTCGACGAAGCGGAGCGGGACGTCCCGTCGATGCGAAAACCTCGCGCCTCTACTTCGCGCGCTTCCACTCGTTGACGGGGACGATGTTGCCGTCGGGCGTCTTCACCGGCGTTCCCGTCGCCGTCATCGTGCCATTGTCCAGCGAGATCGTCTGGATGCGGACGGATTTGTCGAAGGCAGGCGATGCGCCGAACTCGACGTCGAAGGTGAGCGTCTTCTTCGCCTCGTCGACGCCGTAGGTTCCGTAATAGGCGACGAAGGGCCCGACGGGGAGACGCGGATTGGGATCGGCATTGCCCCGGTCCTTGCCGACGAGGAAGAGCGCGACGTGGCCGCTCGCGTCCAGCATGAGACGCCCCGCGGCCCAATAAGAGACGGTCTTCCCATCCGGAAGCTTCTCCATACCGGATTGGAGCGTCCAGGTGCCGACGACCTGCTGCTTCAGACTTTGCGCGCTCGCGGGAGGCGCGGCCGCAAGGCCCAGGCAAGCGAGAGCGAACGCTGTGGCGATACCGACTCTATTCATGTGCTGCTCCGTTCTTGTTTTGCGAGCGCCGTCTGGCGCGCGGGCCGGAGTAAATCACGCGCGTGACGCCTTGACGACGGCGATATCGCGCGGGCGTTTCGTCCTTCGACCGAAATCCCTACGTCCCGTTGCATTTTCATGACGCCGCGCGCGGCGCCCGGCGACGTTGCGGGCGCTCGGCGATGCTGATAAGACTGGCGCCGGGGAGAGTTACGCGGGTTTCTCGGCCCTGCGGGATTGCCGAGGCGCCTGCTGCGTGCAGCGGCTCCGGCAGGGGGCCGCGAGGGGTTCGGACGGATGGCACTTTTCTCGCGAGCCAAGGAGAACGCCGCCGAGGGCGAGCCGCCGCCGGAAAGCGGCGCGGCGAGCCCGTCCGCTTCGCGCGCGCGTACCGTCGGCGCCGTCCTGCGCGAGGCGCGTCAGGGTTTCGGCCGCGACCTGCGTCAGGTCGGGAGCGCGCTCCGCATCCGCGCGGCCTATCTCCAGGCGATCGAGGAAGGGCGCTGGGACGAGCTCCCGGGCGCGCCCTACGCGATCGGCTTCATCCGCACCTACTCCGATTACCTCGGCCTCGACGGCGCCGAGATGGTGCGGCGCTTCAAGCAGGAGACCGAGGGGCTCGAGCTCAAGCGCGATCTCAATTTCCCGGTGCCGCTCACCGAGCGGAACATCCCCGGCGGCACCATCCTGCTGGTGGCGGTGATCCTCGCGATCTGCGGCTACGGCATCTGGTACTACCTTTCCTCGACCGAGCGCAGCCGGCCCGAGCGCGTGGGCGCGGTGCCCTCGACGCTGCTCGCGCCGCCCAGCGAGACCGTCTACACGCCGCCGCCGGAGCCGCCGCGCCCGATCGAGGCCAACGCCGCCCCCGCGCCCTCGCAGCGCTCCGCCCCCGAGCCGCCGGCCCCTGCGTCCCCGCTGCCTCAGGCGCCGTCTCTTCCGCCCCAGGCTGCGGTGCCGCCGTCCCCGCCGCCCACGCCGACCGTGGTCGCGAGCCTGCCGCCGGCTCCGGAAGTGCCCTCGGTCCCGGTCGATCCCGCGCACGTCTTCGGCGTCACCAGCGGTCCCGCGCGGATCGTGCTGCGCGCGACTTCCGACACCTGGATCCAAGTCCGCGACGGCAACGATACGATGGTCTTCACGCGGCTGATGCGCTCGGGCGACGTCTATCGGGTCCCCGACAAGCCCGGCCTCGTCATGCGCACCGGCAATGCCGGCGGCCTCGAGGTCACCGTCGACGGCAACCCCGCGCCCTCGCTCGGCGGCTTCGGCATCCTCCGCCGCGCGGTCCAGCTCGACCCCCAGAAGCTCGCGGCAGGCGAGGCGGTGACGGAGTAGCGCCTTTCGGCAGCCCCTTTTGCCGCCCGCGTGGAAACGCGCTATAAGGCCGCCCATATCTTGACCCATCGGGACGATCCGGACCCCGCGAGGAGCCTTTCCCCATGACCCTCCGTGCCTATCGCGAGATTCAGCGGCGCAAGAGCCGCCAGATCCATGTGGGGAAGGTCCCGGTGGGCGGCGACGCGCCGATCACGGTCCAATCCATGACCAACACCCGCACTCCCGACGTCGAGGGGACGGTGGCGCAGATCGCGGCCTTGACGCGCGCGGGCGCGGACATCGTCCGCGTCTCCTGCCCCGACGAGGACTCGACCGCGGCGCTCGCGGAGATCGTGCGCCGCTCGGAGGTGCCGATCGTCGCGGACATCCACTTCCACTACAAGCGCGCGATCGAGGCCGCGAAGGCGGGTGCGGCGTGCCTGCGCATCAATCCCGGCAACATCGGCTCGGCCCAGCGCGTGCGCGAGGTCGTGCAGGCCGCCAAAGACCACGACTGCTCCATGCGGATCGGGGTCAATGCGGGCTCGCTCGAGAAGGACCTGCTCGAGCGCTACGGCGAGCCCTGCCCCGAGGCGATGGTGGAGAGCGCGCTCAATCACGCGAAGATCCTCGAGGACAACGACTTCCTCGAGTTCAAGATCTCCTGCAAGGCCTCCGACGTGTTCCTCGCGGTGGCGGCCTACCAGCAGCTCGCGGAGGCGTGCGACTATCCGCTCCATCTCGGCATCACCGAGGCTGGCGGCCTCGTCGGCGGCACCGTCAAGTCCTCGGTCGGCATCGGCATGCTGCTCTGGTCGGGGATCGGCGACACGATCCGCGTCTCGCTCTCCGCCGATCCCGTCGAGGAGATCAAGGTCGGCTACGAGATCCTGAAGTCGCTGCAGCTCCGACGCCGCGGCGTCACCGTGATCGCCTGCCCCTCCTGCGCGCGCCAGCAGTTCGACGTGATCAAGACCGTGGCGGCGCTCGAGGAGCGTCTTGCGCACATCACCACT
Organism: Allostellaceae bacterium; assembly: GCA_035541215.1. Taxonomy (GTDB): domain Bacteria; phylum Pseudomonadota; class Alphaproteobacteria; order ATCC43930; family CGMCC-115725; genus DASZHJ01. Next base: position 11,726 of record DATKNV010000113.1, read on the forward strand.
CCGATCACGCTCTCGGTCATCGGCTGCGTCGTCAACGGGCCCGGCGAGGCCCGCGAGACCGACGTGGGCTTCACCGGCGGCGGCAACAACACGCATCAGGTCTACGTCGCCGGCGTGCCCGATCACCGGCTCAAGGACGCCGACATCGTCGAGCACCTCGCGCATCTCGTCGAGGAGAAGGTGAAGGCGATCGAGGCGCAGAAGGCCGCAGCGGAAACCGCCCCGCAAGCGGCGCAATAGCACCGCATGGCCTCGCTGCAACCGGTTCGCGGGACCCAGGACCTTCTCCCCGCGGAGCAAAGCCGTCATCGCCGCGTGATCGAGACCGCGCGCACGATCGCCGCGCGCTACGGCTATCAGGAGATCGCGACGCCGATCTTCGAATTCACGGAAGTATTCTCGCGCCCGATCGGGGAGACCACGGACATCGTGGTCAAGGAGATGTACACCTTCCGCGACCGCAGCGGCGACGAGATCACGCTCCGGCCGGAATACACGGCCGGGATCGTCCGCGCGATCATCTCGAACGGGCTCACGCAGAACCTGCCGCTCAAGTTCTTCGCGAGCGGCCCGATGTTCCGCCACGAGCGGCCGCAGAAGGGCCGCTTCCGCCAGTTCCACCAGATCGACCTCGAGCTCATCGGCGTTCCCCAGCCGCAGGCTGACGTCGAGGTGATCGAGGCGGGGGCGGAGATCCTCGACGCGCTCGGCATCCTCCCGCGCACGGTGCTCGAGCTCAACACGCTCGGCGATACCGCGAGCCGGCGCGCCTATCGCGCGGCGCTCATCGATTATTTCGGCAAGTACAAGAGCGAGCTCTCCGAGGACAGCCAGCGCCGGCTCGAGGTCAATCCGCTGCGCATCCTCGACTCCAAGGAGGAGCACGACCGCCGCATCTCCCAGGGCGCGCCGAGCTTCGACCAGTACCTGAACGACGAGAGCCGCAAGTTCTTCGCTTCCGTCCGCGCGGGGCTCGACCGGCTCGGCATCCGCTACGAGCTGAGCCCGCGTCTCGTGCGCGGCCTCGACTACTACTGCCACACCGCCTTCGAGTTCGTGACCGAGCATCTGGGGGCGCAGGGCACCGTGATGGGCGGCGGGCGCTACGACGGCTTGATGGCTCTGATGGGCGGGCCCGATACGCCCGGCGTCGGCTGGGCCGCGGGGATCGAGCGGCTCGCCATGCTGATCTCGGACCCGCCGCCGGAGCCGCGGGCCATCGCCGTCATCCCCGTCGGCGAGAAGGGCGAGGCCGAGGCGCCGAAGATCGCGCGCGAGCTGCGCCGCCAGGGCTTCCACGTCGAGCTCGGCTATGCCGGCAATGTCGGCCGGCGCATGAAGCGCGCCAACAAGATCAACGCCCGGATCGCCGTCATCCTCGGCGAGGACGAGCTCGCGCGCCGCACCGCGATGCTCAAGGACCTCGACGCGGGCACGCAGACCGAAGTGCCGCTCTCGGAGCTCGCGCAGCGTCTCGCGCCATTCCGCTAGGCCCCCTCTCCCCGCCGGGGAGAGGAAACGCACGTGCAATTGCCTTGTCGTCCCTGAACGAGCTGCTCGTCATCGGCGTCAATCACCGCACCGGCCCGCCCGCCTGGCGCCAGCATTTCGCGCGCGTCGAGGCGAGCCTCGGGGCCGAGCTCGACCGCCTTGCGGCGCTCGGGTTCCGCGAAGCGGTGCTGATCGCGACCTGCGACCGCCTGGAGGCGCTCGCGGCTGACGAGGATGCGGACGCGCTCCGGGCGGCTTTTCAGCGTTACCTCGCCGAGGTCCTCGATGCGAGTCCGGAGGAGATTGCGCGTGCCCTCTATCTGCATCGGGGGCCGGCGGCGCTGCGCCATCTCTTCGCGATTGCGAGCGCGCTCGACAGCGCCGTGATCGGCGAGCCGCACGTGCTGGGCCAGCTCCGGAGCGCGCATCGCGCCGCCGCGGAGGCGGGGCTCGTGAGTGCGACGCTCGAGACGGCGCTCCAAGGCGCCTATGCCGCGGCGCGCCGCGTCCGGCGCGAGACCGCCATCGCCGAGCGTCCGGCCTCGCTCGCGGCCGCCGCGGTCGAGGTCGCCCGCGAGATCCACGGCGAGCTCGGCAGCGCTTCGGTGCTGCTCGTCGGCACCGGCGAGATGGGAGAGCTGATGGCGGAGCAGTTCCGCGCCGCGGGCGCCGCGCGTCTCCTGATCGCCGGTCCCGACACGGCGGCCGAGCGGCTGGCGGCGCGGCTTGCTGCGAGCTTCGCTCCGCTCGCGGCCATCGAGGACGTCCTGGCGGAGGCGGAGATCGCGATTTCGGCGCTCGGCACGGGACGGCGCGTGCTCACTGCGGCAGGGGTCGAGGCGGCCTTGCGGCACCGCCGGCGGCGCCCGGTTTTCCTGGTGGATGCCGCGATCCCCGGCGACGTCGAGCCTGCGGTCAACGATCTCGATGGCGCCTTCCTATATACTCTGGACGATCTCGAGCGGGTGGCGCTCAGCGGCCGCGGCGCGCGCGAGAAGGCCGCGGCCGAGGCCTGGTCCGTCCTCGATGCGGCGCTTGCGGAGTTCGAGCGGCGCCGGGACGAGCGCGCGGCGGCGCCGGCGGTGACGGCGCTCCGGGCCCATTTCGAGGCGATGCGCCAGAGGGTGCTGCGGGAGGCGCCGGGGCTTGACGCGGAGGCCGCGACGCGGCTTCTCGTCAATCGCCTGCTGCACGCGCCCTCGGAGACGCTGCGCGCGCTGGGCGCCGAGGCCGGCGCGGCCGAGGTCGAGGCGCTGCTGCGCCTCATGTTTCGTTTGGAGAGCGAGGAAGGAGAGGAGAGCAAGTGACGACCGGTTCGCTCGACGCAAAGCTCGACCGCGTGGTGCGACGCCACGCTGAGCTCGGGGACACGCTCGCGCGGCCCGACGCCAACCCCGCGGAGTTCGGCAAGCTTTCCAAGGAGTACAGCGACTTGACGCCGATGGTCGAGGCGATCGCGGAACTGCGGAACGCCGAGCGCGAGCTCGAGGATTTGGAGGCGCTGCAAGCGCCGGATGGCGATCCCGAGCTGCGCGAGCTCGCGCAGGCGGAGATTCCGGCGCTGCAGCGCCGCATCCCCGAGATCGAGCAGCGCATCAAGATGATGCTGCTGCCGAAGGACGAGGCGGACGAGCGCAACGCGATCCTGGAGGTCCGCGCGGGCACGGGCGGCGAGGAAGCCGCGCTCTTCGCGGCGGTGCTCTTCCGAATGTACCAGCGCTACGCGGGTATCCGCGGCTGGCGCTTCGAGGTGCTCGACGTGTCCGAGACCGGCCTCGGCGGCCTCAAGGAGGCGAGCGCCGCGATCTCCGGCCGCAACGTCTTCGAGCGGCTGAAGTTCGAATCCGGCGTCCACCGGGTGCAGCGCGTGCCGGAGACGGAGGCCTCGGGCCGCATCCACACTTCCGCCGCCACGGTCGCGGTCCTGCCGGAGGCCGAGGAGGTCGACGTCCACATCGAGGAGAAGGACCTCCGCATCGACGTCTTCCGCTCGAGCGGCCCCGGCGGCCAGTCCGTCAATACGACCGACAGTGCCGTCCGCATCACGCATCTGCCGACGGGCATCGTCGTGAGCCAGCAGGACGAGAAGTCCCAGCACAAGAACAAGGCGAAAGCGCTCAAAGTGCTGCGCGCCCGGCTCTACGAGCGCGAGCGCCAGGCCCGCGAGGCCGCACGCGCCGCCGACCGCAAGAGCCAGGTCGGAACCGGCGACCGCTCCGAGCGCATCCGCACCTACAATTTCCCGCAGGGGCGCGTCACCGACCACCGCATCAACCTGACGCTCTACAAGATCGACAAGGTCGTGAACGGCGAAGCGCTCGACGAGATCACCGACGCCCTCCTCGCGGAGGACCAGGCCGCGAAGCTCGCGGAGGTGGAGTGATGAGTTCCTTGGCGACACCCTCACCCTCCCGCGCGAAGCGTGGGAGGGTGAGGGTCGACGATCGAAAATGCACGACATAGCAACCGCTCTCACCGCCACCGCGTCACGCCTCGCCGCCGCCGGCATTGATGACTCGCGCCGCGAGGCGCGGCTCCTCATGGCGACCGCGCTCGGCTGGGACGCGGCGCGCGTGCTGGCCTATCCCGAATCCGTCCTCGATGCCGAGGCCGAGGCACGGCTCGAGTCGCTTCTCGCGCGCCGCGCTCGGCGCGAGCCGATGGCGCGCATCCTCGGCCACCGCGAGTTCTGGAGCCTGCGCTTCGAGCTCTCTCCCGCGACCCTCGACCCCCGGCCCGACAGCGAGACGCTGATCGAGGCCGCGCTCGCGGCGCTGCCGGACCGCGCGCAGCCCTATCGCGCGCTCGATCTCGGCACCGGCAGCGGTTGTCTCCTGCTGGCGCTGCTCTCGGAACTGCCGCAGGCCTGGGGCCTCGGCATCGACCGCGCCGCAGAGGCGGTTGCGACGGCGCGGCGGAATGCCGCAGCGCTGGGCCTCGGGAGTCGCGCTCGATTCGCCGTTGGCGATTGGGCCACGGCAATCGCGGGGGACTGGCATGCAATTCTCGTAAACCCGCCCTATATCGCGAGCGGCGCCATCGCCGGCCTCATGCCGGAGGTGGCAAAGCACGAGCCGCGCCTTGCCCTCGATGGGGGAAGAGACGGGCTCGATGCCTATCGCACGCTGCTGCCCCAGGTCGCAGGACTCCTTGCGCCACAGGGGGTTGCGGTAATCGAGCTGGGCGAGGGCCAGTTAGCGGCGGTGGCAGAGATTGCCTCGGCGGTGGGGCTTGTAATTCATGGAAAACGACACGATTTAGCTGGCGTGGAGCGGTGCCTGATCGTGGCGCGCGCGGCCCTCAAGGGCTTGTCCCTTGAAAAAGTTGTTGGAATGTTTCCAGCTCCCGTCTAGTTTTGGGCCATGACCGTGGAGCCTGTGGGGGCTCCCAGCGCCGAGGGCGCCGGACAGAACTCCTCTTCGATGAGATCAAGCGCTGCGTCCTGCGAATGCAGACAAGCGCGAAGTGCGGCCACGCGTGGGGCGTGGCTCTTCAACCAAGCGGGGGATGATGTCGTATCAAGATTATAAGGGCATGATGAGACAAGGTCAGGGCAAGCGGCATCGCGGCCGTAACGGCGGCGGCGGCGGTGGCGGAGGCCATCAGCAGCAGCAGCAAGGCAATCGCCCGCGTCCGCCGCATCGGATGCAGGTGTTCGAGAGCAACGGCCCCACGGGCAAGATTCGCGGCAACGCTTATCAGGTCTTCGAGCGTTACGTCGCGATGGCGCGCGAGGCCGCTTCCGCCGGCGACCGCATCGCCGCCGAGAATCTCTACCAGCACGCCGAGCACTATTTCCGCATCATGAACGCCGACGGCCAGGGCCAGGCGAGCCAGATGGTGCCGCCGCGTCCGACCACCTCGGCCGACACGGACATGCCGCAGCCCGAGCCCATGGAGTCCGAGCAGGCGCAGCAGTCCCAGCCTCAATCTCTCGTCGCGCCCTCGGAGCCCGAGCAGCAACCGCCCCCGGCGGCGTGATCCCGCTAGGGCTTCGCCACCGAGGCACCAAAGGAACTTGGTGTCCTTGGTGGCTTGGTGGTTAACGCGCAGCCCTGCTGCCCCGGCCCGCACAACCCTTGCACACCTAGGGTTTAACCCCATATCGAGCGTGAAAGCGGAGCCCGCTGCCGCCTGGCGGGGCGGGGTCCGGCGGTTCATCGTGGCGGGGTAACATGGACGTCGAGAAATACACCGAGCGCGCCAAGGGATTCATCCAGGCGGCTCAGGGGCTGGCGCAGCGGCGCGGCCATCAACGCATCACGCCCGAGCATCTGCTGAAGGCGCTGCTCGAGGACAAGGAAGGCCTCTGCGCCAATTTGATCCGCGCGGCCGGCGGCGATCCCACCGCCGCAGCGAGCGCCGTCGACGCCGCGCTCGCAAAGCAGCCGCGCATCGAAGGCTCGGGTGCTGGCCAGCTCTTCATGGCGCCGGAGACGGCGCGCCTCTTCGAGCAAGCCGAGAAGATCGCGGAGAAGGCCGGCGACAGCTACGTCACCGTCGAGCGGCTCCTCCTCGCGATGACCATGGCGCGCGAGAGCGAGGCGGCGCAGGCCTTGGCGCGCGCGGGCGTCACCGCGCAGAGCCTCAACGCCGCGATCGAGCAAATCCGCAAGGGCCGCAAGGCCGACAGCGCGTCCGCCGAGGAAGGCTACGACGCGCTCAAGAAATACGCGCGCGATCTCACGGCGGCCGCCCGCGACGGCAAGCTCGATCCCGTGATCGGCCGCGACGAGGAAATCCGCCGCACGGTGCAGGTGCTCTCGCGCCGCACCAAGAACAATCCCGTCCTCATCGGCGAGCCCGGCGTCGGCAAGACCGCGATCGTCGAGGGCTTGGCGCTCCGCATCGTCCACGGCGACGTGCCCGAGAGCCTCAAGGAGAAGCGCCTCCTCGCGCTCGACTTGGGAGCGCTCGTCGCCGGCGCCAAGTTCCGCGGCGAGTTCGAGGAGCGCTTGAAGGCGGTGCTCCAGGAGATCACCGCGGCGGAAGGCGGGATCATCGTCTTCATCGACGAGCTCCACACCCTCGTGGGCGCCGGCAAGGCCGAGGGCGCGATGGATGCCTCCAACATGCTGAAGCCCGCGCTCGCGCGCGGCGAGCTCCATTGCGTCGGCGCCACTACCCTGGACGAGTACCGCAAGCACATCGAGAAGGACGCAGCGCTGGCCCGGCGCTTCCAGCCGGTCTTCGTCTCCGAGCCCTCTGTCGAAGACACGATATCCATACTCCGGGGGATAAAGGAGAAATACGAGCTCCATCACGGCGTGCGCATCACCGACGGTGCCATCGTCGCGGCGGCAACGCTCTCCAACCGCTACATCACCGACCGTTTCCTGCCGGACAAGGCGATCGACCTCATGGACGAGGCGGCCTCGCGGCTCCGCATGGAAGTGGAATCGAAGCCCGAGGAGGTGGACGAGCTCGACCGCCGCATCGTCCAGCTCAAGATCGAGCGCGAGGCGCTCAAGAAGGAAAGCGATCCCGCCTCCAAGGACCGGCTCGAGAAGCTCGTGAAGGAGCTTGCCGATCTCGAGAAGAAATCGGCGGAGCTCACGGCGGAGTGGCGCGCGGAGAAGGAGAAGCTCGCGGGCGCGCAGAAGCTCAAGGATCAGCTCGACAAGGCCCGCGCCGAGCTCGACCGCGTGCAGCGCCAGGGCGACTGGACGCGGGCGGGCGAGCTCACCTATTCGATCATCCCGGGCATCGAGAAGAAATTGAAGGAAGCCGAGGCCGCCGAAGGCCATCGCATGATCGAGGAAGCCGTCACGGACGCGCACATCGCGAGCGTGGTCTCGCGCTGGACGGGGGTTCCCGTCGAGAAGATGCTCGAGGGCGAGCGCGCGAAGCTCCTCAAGATGGAGGAGAACATCAAGCGCCGCGTCGTGGGCCAGGACGAGGCCGTCGTCGCGGTCTCGAACGCGATCCGCCGCGCGCGGGCGGGCCTCCAGGACCCGAATCGCCCCATCGGCTCGTTCCTGTTCCTGGGCCCCACCGGCGTCGGCAAGACCGAGCTCGCGAAGGCGCTTGCGGAATTTCTCTTCGACGACGACGGCGCGATGCTCCGCGTGGACATGTCCGAGTACATGGAGAAGCACGCGGTCGCGCGGTTGATCGGCGCGCCGCCGGGCTATGTGGGATACGAGGAAGGCGGCGCGCTCACCGAGGCCGTCAGGCGCCGGCCCTATCAGGTGATCCTCTTCGACGAGGTCGAGAAGGCGCATCCCGACGTCTTCAACGTGCTGCTGCAGGTGCTCGACGACGGGCGCTTGACCGACGGCCAAGGCCGCACGGTCGATTTCCGCAATACGCTCATCGTGCTGACCTCGAACCTCGGCAGCGAGGTCCTCGCGAGTTTGCCGGAGGGCAAGGAGACCGCGTCGGCCCGCGACGCCGTCATGGAGATCGTGCGCGGCGCGTTCCGGCCAGAGTTCCTGAACCGCCTCGACGAGATCCTGCTCTTCCGCCGCCTCACGCGGAAGGACATGACGGGGATCGTGGAAATCCAGCTCCGCCACCTCCAGAAGCTGCTCAGCGACCGGAAGATCGCGCTCAAGGTCGAGGCGAGCGCCAAGCGCTGGCTCGCCGAGCAGGGCTACGACGCCGTCTACGGCGCGCGTCCCCTGAAGCGTGTGATCCAGCGCGAGCTGCAGAACTCGCTCGCGGGCCTCATCCTCGAGGGCCGCATCGTCGACGGCGAGACCGTGACGATCGCCGCCGGCGAAGGCGGGCTCGCGATCGGCGGCAAAGTCGCCAAAGCCGCGGAATAACGGCGACACCCTCACCCTCCCGCTCGGCGGGAGAGGGGCTATAGTGTCCCTCTCCCGCGCGGCGGGAGAGGGTTGGGGCCCGTTGCGAGGCAATGGAAGGGTGAGCGCCTGAGATGACCGCGGACTACATCGCCTTCCACGCGGCCGAGCGGCCCGATGCGGTCGCCCTCGTCGATCGCGGCCGCGAGATCGCCTACGCGCAATTCCACCGCGATCTCGGCCGCTTCGTCCACGCCCTGAGCGAGCTCGGGCTCGCGCGCGGCAAATCCGTCGCGGTCGCCTGGGGGGAGCTCTATCCGCATTGGCTGTTGCTCCTCGCCTGCGAGCGGCTCGGCATCGCAACCGCCACCTTTCACATGGGCGAGGCGACGGCCGGCGCGGGTCTTCTCGAGACGGTCGACCTCGTGCTCTCGGAAACGCGGCCCGCGGGCGTCGCCGCCGAGCGGCACTGCGCGCTGACGCCGGAATGGCTCGCCCGCGTCTTCGCGCGCGCCGATAGAGGGATGCCCGCCGCCGCGCCCAAGTCGCCGGACGATCCCTTCCGCATCCTCCGGACCTCCGGGACGACCGGCGTGCCGAAGCGGCTCCTCATGAGGCGGCGCATGTTCGAGGCCTGTGTCGAGCGTTGGGCCTGGACCATCGGCATCACGCGCGACGCCAAGAGCCTCGTCAACTCGCCCTTCTCCGCGACCGGCTGCTACACGCTCTCCACCGCCGTGATCCGTGCGGGCGGATCGGTTTTCTCGCCCGGGCCCGAAATGGACACTGTTACGGCGCTCGCGGGCCCCGCGCGCGCGACCACGCTTCTGCGCATCCCGCCGCTGGAGCTGAAGCTCGTCCTCGACCGCCTGCCCGCGGATTTTGTCAAGCCCGCGAGGCTCACCGTCTGCACCGTGGGCGCTCCGCTCGCGGCCGCGCTGCGCGAGAGGGCGCTGGCGCGCCTCGCGAGCGAGGTGATCGTCTCCTACGCCTGCAACGAGATGCCCTTCGTCGCGATCGCGCGCGCGACCGGCAGCGAGGGCGTCAGCTCGGTCGTGCCCTGGGTCGAGGCGGAGGTGGTCGACGAGCATGGTACGCCGCTGCCGCCGGGGACGGTCGGGAGGATACGCCTCAGGGAGCCCGCGATGGCGGAGGGATATCTCGACGACCCCGAGACCACCGCGCGGCGATTCCGGAACGGCTGGCTCTATCCCGGCGACATGGGACTCTCGCCGGGGCCCCGACGGCTCCAGATCGTCGGGCGCGAGGACGAGATCATGAACCTCGGGGGGCTCAAGATCGCGCCGAGCGCGCTCGAGGCCTGGGTGCTGCGCCACGCGACGGTCGGCGACATCGGCGTCTGCATGCTCCCCAACCCCGAGGGCGTCGACGAGATCTGCGTCGCCGTCGCCGATCCCGCGCATGGCGATGCGGAGCTGCTGGCGCGCGTCAGCGAGGCCTTCCGCCACAATCACATCGGGCGCTTTCACATCGTCAAAGTCGCGCGCGTTCCCCGCAACGCCAACGGCAAGATCGAGCGCAACAGTCTCAAGGAAATCGTCGCGCGCACGCTACGGAGGTGACGCGGCCCCTCCAGGGCCTATAGTGTCGGAGCGACGGCACGGCATGACTGCGGACTACATCGCCTTCCACGCTGCCGAGCGTCCCGATGCGGTCGCCATCCTGGATCGCGGGCGCGAGGTCACCTATGCGCAATTCCACCGCGACCTCGGCCGTTTCGTGCGGGCGGTGTCGGAGCTCGGGCTGCCGCGCGGCGGTTCCGTCGCGGTCGCCTGGGGGGATTTCTATCCGCATTGGCTGCTCGTCATCGCGTGCGAGGAGCTCGGCCTTGCGGCCGCCACCTTCGTGGCGAACGAGAGGTCCGCGGGCGCGCGTCTCCTGGAGACCGTGGACCTCGTGCTCTCGGATGTCCGGCCACCGGAAGTCGCGCCCGAGCGGCATCATGCGCTGACGCCGCAATGGCTCGCGGGCGTCTTCGCGCGCGCCGAGGCTGGAATGCCGCCGCTTCCGCCGACGAGACCCGGCGATCCCCTGCGCATCGTCCGCACTTCCGGCACGACCGGCGTGCCGAAGCGCCTGCTGCTGACGCGAGGAATGTTCGACGCCTATGTCGAGCGCAAGGCCTGGTCGCTCGGGGTAACGCGCGATACGCGCACGCTCGTCACCATGCCCTTCACGTCGACCGGCGGCTATACGCTGTGCACGGCCACGATCCGCGCGGGCGGGACGGTGCTCCACGCGGGGCGCGAGATGAGCACGGCGGCAGCGCTTGCGGGACTCGCGCGGAATCTCACCCATCTCCGCGTGACGCCGCTGGAGCTGAAGCTCGTCCTCGACAACCTGCCGCCCGAATTTCCGAAGCCGGAGGGCCTCAAGGTCTGCACCATCGGCGCGGCGCTCGCGGCGCCGCTGCGCGAGAGGGCGCTGGCGCGTCTCGCGAGCGAGGTGATCATCTCCTACGCGAGCAACGAGATGCCCTTCGTCACGCTCACGCGCGCGAGCGGCAGCGAGGGTATCGGCGCCGTGGTGCCCTGGGTCGACGTCGAGATAGTCGACGATCGGGACGCGCCGCTGCCGCCGGGCGCGGCCGGGAGGATCCGGCTCCGCGATACCGTGATGGCGGAGGGATATCTCGACGATCCCGAGGGCAGCGCGCAAAAATTCCGCAACGGCTGGTTCTATCCCGGCGACGTCGGGATCCTGCACGGCCCGCGGCGATTGCAAATCGTCGGGCGCGAGGACGAGCTCCTGAACCTCGGTGGCGTCAAAATTGCGCCGAGCGAGCTCGAGGCCTGGGTGGGGCGCTACGCGACCGTCGGCGACATCGGCGTCTGCATGCTCCCCAATAGAGAGGGCGTCTCGGAGATTTACGTCGCTGTCGCCAATCCCGCGCACGGCGATGCCGAGCTTCTCGCGCGCGTGACCGAGGCCTTTCGCCACAACCACGTCGGGCAGTTTCACATCGTCAAGGTCGGGCGCGTTCCCCGCAACGCCAACGGCAAGATCGAGCGCAATCGCCTCAGGGAAATGATTGCGGCGGGGCTCGGCCGCCGCTAGCGCTCACATCCGGAATTGATGCGCGTAGACCGCGTAGATGTGGTCGTAGCGCTTCTCGAGCCGCGCGGCCTCCTCGGGCAGGCCCAGATACTTCGCGATGTCGATCGCGCTCAACAGCGCGCCGAGGGCGTCGTCGCGGAGCTCCTTTGCGTGATAGCGGTCCTTGGGATCGTACATGGCGTCGTAGGCGGCCTCGGCCGCCGCCTCATAGCGGGCGAGGTCCTCGCGGGTGGGCGGCGCCGCCCCCTTCCACCACCTCGACAGGCTCATCGCGGCATCTTAGCACGGCCCTCGGTTGCGCGGTCCCCGCGCATTGGCCATGATGCCCGCGGATTCCAATGGGAGGAACCGACAGTGCTCGCAGGAAAGATCGCATGGGTGACGGGCGGCGGCAGCGGTATCGGCGAGGCCGGAGCGAGGGAGCTCGCGGCGTCCGGTGCCTTCGTGGTGCTGAGCGGCCGCCGGCCCGAGGAGCTCGCGAAGGTGCAGAAGGCGATCCTCGGCAACGGCGGCAAGGCCGAGACGGCGCCGCTCGACGTCACGGACAAGGCGGCGACCGCGAAGGTCGGTGCCGGCATCATCGCGCGCCACGGGCGCGTCGACATCCTCGTCAACAGCGCCGGCATGAACGTTCCGACGCGGTTCTTCAAGAACCTGACGCCCGAGAGTTTCGAGACCGTCGTGCAGGCGAACTTGCAGGGGACGCTCAATACCATCCATGCGGTATTGCCGAAGATGCGCGAGCGCAAGGACGGGGTCGTCATCAACATCTCCTCCTGGGCCGGCCGCTTCGATCCCTATCTGACGGGCCCCGCCTACAACGCGGCGAAGCACGGCGTCGTGGCGCTCACGCTCTCGCTCAACATGGAGGAATGCGTCAACGGCATCCGCGCCTGCGTCATCTGCCCGGGCGAGGTCGCGACGCCGATCCTCGCGAAGCGTCCGATCCCGCCCTCCGCCGAAGAGCAGGCGCGCATGCTGCAGGCGGAGGATCTGGGCCGCACCATCCGCTTCGTCGCGGAAATGCCGCCGCGCGTCTGCATGAACGAGATCGTGATCAGCCCCACCTGGAACCGCATGTGGCTCGGCGGGGAGGACATCACGCCGAAGCGGTGAAGGCGTCGATGACAAAAGCCTTGGCGCCCTCTGCGCTAGAGCTTTCCTTTTATCCCTCGAGGATGCCGCCCATGTATCGAACCGTTCGGACGTCTAGGCTCGAAATCGCCTACCTCGAAAGCGGCCCCGCGTCCGGTCCTGCCGTCATTCTCATGCACGGCTGGCCCTCCGACGTGCACGATTGGGACAGGGTCGCCGAGCGGCTCGCGCGCGACGGGTTCCGCGTGCTGGTGCCTTATCTCCGGGGCTTCGGGCCCACCCGCTTTCTCGCCGCGGCGACGCCGCGCTCGGGACAACAGGCCGCGATCGGCGCGGATCTCCGCGATTTCATGGACGCGCTCGGCATCGACCGTGCCGTTCTCGGCGGCTACGATTGGGGCGGGCGCGCGGCGTGCGTCGTGGCGGCGCTCTGGCCCGAGCGCGTCCGCGGCCTCCTCACCATCGGCGGTTATCAGATCCAGAACATCGCCGCGGCGGGACGGCGGCCCGCGGACGCCATGCAGGAATACCGCTACTGGTACCAGTGGTATTTCCATACGGCGCGCGGCCGCGAAGGGCTGGCGCGCAACCGCCGCGAGATCGCGAGCCTCCTCTGGCGGCTCTGGTCGCCCAATTGGAGCTTCGACGAGGCGACTTTCGCCGCGACCGCCGCGAGCTTCGACAATCCCGACTACGTCGACGTCACCGTCAATTCCTACTGCCACCGCTACGGCAGTGCGCCCGGCGATCCCGCCTTCGACGAGCTCGAGCGCCTCCTGGCGGCGCAGCCGCGGATCGATGTCCCCACGATCGTGCTGCACGGGGCCGCGGACGGCGTGAGCCCGCCCGAGCATTCCGAAGGCAACGCCAAGTATTTCGGCACCCGCTATCAGCGCCGCGTGGTCCCCGTCGCCGGCCACTTCCTCTCGCGCGAGACGCCGGAGGCAGCGGTCGAGGCGATCCGGCAGCTTGCGGCCTGAGGCATCGGGTAGGACCGCACGGAGGGCGCGGCTCTTCATCGTTCTTCGCGGCCGCTCTTGCTCCGGCGCGCAGCGTCCCGGCGCCTCACCGGCTCGCACGCCGCGCGAGGAAAATCCCGCCGAGCACGATCACGCCGCCGATCGCTTGCATGACGCCGAGCGGCTCGCCGAGCAGGACCCATCCCAAGAGCGCGGAGATCGCCGGCAGCGATAGCAAGCCGATGGAGGAGAAGGCCGCGCCCAAATGGGCGAGGGCGGCGGCGAGCAAACCTTGACCGAGCGCGTAGGAGACGACGGCAAGGCCGAGGAGCACGGTCCAGCCGCGGAGCGTCGTCGCCAGCAGCGCGTCGCCTGCCGCGAGCGCGCAGGCGAAGAGACCGATCGCGCTCAGCGTACCGATCCAGATCATGATCGCCGGGGCCGCCAGGCGCTGCCGCAGACGCGCGATGATGATGAGGTAGCCCCCGAAGAGGACCGCCGAGCCCGCCGCAAGGGCGTCGCCCAGGAGACTCCCCCCGCCGGCTCCGCCCTTGCCGTAGCTCAGCAGCGCGACGCCCGCGATGGCCGCGAGCATCGCCGCGATGAAGCCTCCTCTCGGGCGCTCTCCGAACAGCAGGAAGCCCAGGAGAGAGACGAAGATCGGCGCGAGATTGCTGAGGACGCTGGCGTTCGCGACCGAAGTGAAATGCAGGGCCCAGGCATAGGCGAGAATGTTGGCGGCGAAAAATAGGGAGGCCAGGATCAGCTCGAGACTTTCCCGGCGCCACGACGCCGAGAGACGCAGCCCGGTCCCGGCCGCCCGGCGCCGCTCCACGGCGAGCCAGGCCATGAAAACGGGCACCCCGAGGAGCGTTCGATAGAAGGACGTCGCGGACGGCCCGAGCTCCGAGATGCGGAAGAGGATCGGAGTGCAGGAGAGCGCGGCGATCGCAATGCCCAGCTGAAGCGCCGCCACGGCCGCAGGCACGCGATCCCGCGATCGCGGCATGGGGCTAGAGGAATAGGGCTGAGCCGAGGCTGCCGGGAGGAATTCCGCGCGGTGAAACCGGGCCGGTCATGGCATTCCTTGCCCCGCGCATTCCCTGCGGCCTCCGAGCGCCATCGGATTCGAGCAAGATGCTGCAGTCTCGGGTGCCGCGGCTGCCCGGAAAGGCGGCCTCACTGATGCGGTGCCGCGCCGGCGCCCGTCGAAGCGACCAGGTTCAGGTCCTGCCGCGCCGAGATGAGCTGGCGGTCGATTTCGTCGCTGACCGCGTGGAAGGCACGGAGCTCGTTGCCCGCGAGATTGCGGCCGGGCGCCATCTTCACCGAGAGCGGGTTGACCTGATTGCCGCCGATGCGGACCTCGTAGTGGAGGTGCGGGCCCGTCGCGAGTCCGGTCATGCCGACATAGCCGATGATCTGGCCCTGATGGACGCGCGCGCCCGCCTTGATCCCGGAGCCGAAGCGGCTCAAATGCGCGTAGGCCGTCTCGTAATTGCCGTTGTGGCGCAGCAGCACGAAGTTGCCGTAGCCGCGATCGGGGCCCGCCTTCTCGACGATGCCGTCGCCCGCGGCCATGATCGGGGTGCCCTGGACCGCGCCGAAATCCACGCCGCGATGCATCCGCGAGTAGCCGAGGATCGGATGCATGCGCTGGCCGAAGCCCGAGGTGAGGCGCGCGCCGTCGATCGGTGTGCGCAGCAGCGCCTTCTTGACGCTCTGGCCGGCGGGATTGAAGAAGTCGGCGAAGCCGTCCTCCGGCAGGAAGCGATATACGCGGAGCGTGTGGCCCGAGAGCGTCATCGACGCGTAGATCACGGAGCCGTTCGCGATCACCTCGCCGCGCTTGTCCACGATGTTCTCGAACAGGACCTCGAAGGTGTCGCCGGGCTGCACCTCGCGCTGGAAGTCGACGTCGTAGCTGAAGGCGCGCGTCATCTCCTGCAGCACCGGCTGCGGCACGCCCGCGATGACCGCGGCGTCGTAGAGGCTGGTCTTGATCGTGCCGACGGAGAGATGCGGCACGCGCGCGAGATTGCGCGGCATGCTCGTCGGCGAGAAATGCCCCTCGGCGTTACGCTGAGCCCTGACGGCGTGATCGAGGTTGGCGTCGATCTCGATGGTCTCGAGGCCGACCTCGCCGAATTGGAGCGTCACCTCCTGGCCGATCCTGAGCTCGCGGGGATTCCAGATCGGGCGAAGCGCGCCCGCGACGTCCTGCGCCTCGGTCGGAGTGGCGCCCCAATGGACGAGAAGGGTGGTGAGCGTGTCGCCGCGCTTGACGCGCACGATCTGGCGCTCGCTCTCGCGGCTCGAGGGGTCTGCCGAGGCGAGGCTCGCCGCGCCCAAAAGTCCGATAGCGAGGGCTAGAAATGATGCGATGAGCCGGTAGGCGGAATCCCCCCTCACCCGAACGCTACTGGCCATGAACGGTCCCCTGTCTCACCGTTGAACCCGTACGCGGGTTCAGTTCACTCATGGCAGAAGAGGCGTCGCGGTGTCAACGCAAACCTTGCTTTTGGGGGGCGAATCTTTTTGATAGTACAGGGATTTAAAAGGTTAACCCGAGGCAAGCATTTTAGGTTTGACAGCGCGCGCGCCCAAGCCTATAAGCGCGCCTCCCTCGGCGGCCCCTGGGGCGGCGGAGCGGCGCTCTTTGACACTGTTGATAACTAGGAAAGGGATGTGCAGGCGGTGGCGCTGATTGAGAGCGTCACGTAGGTCTGTGCATCTTGGAATGGAATGTCAATTCCGGACCTGATGCGGCGATTTGTGTGATGCCGGGACCTCTGATCTGCTCTGGGTGACTGG
>DATKNV010000114.1:0-3246 GCA_035541215.1 Allostellaceae bacterium
GTCGTAATAGACCAGGCGCTCATAGACGTTGCCGTTGACCTCGCCGCCGGAGAACTCGAAGGCCTCGGCTGGATCGAGCGAGATGATGTCGTCGATCTGCTTTGCCATCACCACGGTGTCCTTGGGCGTATCCGCCCAGGCCGCGACCGCGCCGGCGACCAGCATCGCCGCGCTTCCCACCAGAATTTTCGAAAGCCGCATGGCACCTCTCCCCTCCGTCTCCCGCATTTGGGCCGTCGTTGCGCGCCCGAAGGAAAGAGTGTGGGATCGGTCGCGGGGTCTCGTCAATCGCCACGGCGCCCCTCGGCTTGATCGAGCTTCGTGCGGTCGCTACTGTGCTGCCGCAGGAGTGGATTCAATACTCCAGTCCCGGAAATCACGGCATGCAGATACGAGACGGCTTCCTCGGAACCATCGGCAATACGCCGCTCATCAAGCTCCGCCGCGCCTCGGAGGAGACTGGGTGCACGATCCTCGGCAAGGCCGAATTCCTCAATCCCGGCGGCTCCGTGAAGGACCGCGCTGCTCTCTTCATCGTGAAGGACGCCGAGGAGCGCGGCACGCTGCGCCCCGGCGGGGTCATCGTCGAGGGCACGGCGGGGAATACCGGGATCGGCCTTGCCCTCGTCGGCAATGCCCGCGGCTATCGAACCGTGATCGTGATGCCGGAGACGCAGAGCCAGGAAAAGAAGGACATGCTGCGGCTCTGCGGCGCCGATCTGCGGCTCGTGCCGGCCGTGCCCTATTCCAACCCCAACAACTACGTCCGCTACTCCGAGCGCCTTGCCGCGGAGATCGCCGCGAGCGAGCCCAATGGCGCCATCTGGGCCAATCAGTTCGACAACGTCGCCAACCGCCGCGCCCACATCGAGACCACCGGGCCCGAGATATGGCAGCAGACCGACGGCAAGGTCGATGCCTTCGTCGCCTCCGTCGGCACCGGCGGCACGCTCGCGGGGACGGCGATGGCGCTCAAGGAGCGCAATCCCCGCGTGAAGACCTATCTTGCCGATCCCATGGGCTCCGCGATCTACAGCCACTACGCGCGGGGCCAGCTCAAGGCCGAGGGCAACTCGATCACTGAGGGGATCGGCCAGGGACGCATCACCAAGAACCTCGAGGGCGCGCCGCTCGACGGCTGGTTCCAGGTCACGGACGAGGAGATGCTGCCGGCGCTGTTCCGCCTCGTGACGGAGGAAGGGCTGATTCTCGGGGGCTCGACGGGGATCAACATCCTCGGCGCGGTAAAGGCCGCGCGCGAGCTCGGTCCCGGCCACACTGTCGTGACGATCCTCGCGGATTACGGCACGCGATACCAGTCCAAGCTCTTCAATCCCGAGTTCCTCAAATCCAAGAACCTGCCGCTGCCGCATTGGCTCGCGGGCTGAATTCTTTCGCAGGAGACGATCGCAGATGACGGAATTGCTGTTCCGCGACGATGCCTATCTCAAGAGCTGCGAGGCCGTGGTGACCGGCATCGACGAGCGCGGCATCCGCCTCGACCGCACGGTCTTCTATCCCATGGGCGGTGGCCAGCCCGGCGACAGCGGCGTGCTCCGCCGCGCGGACGGCACCGCGATCGCGATCGCCGACGCGCGGAAGGGCGACGGTCCCGACGACGTCCTCCACGTGCCCGCCCCCGGTGGCGCCGCGCCTGCCGTGGGCGAGCGCGTCACCGCGGAGATCGATTGGGACCGCCGCTACCGCCTCATGCGCATGCACACCTGCCTCCATCTGCTCTGCGCGGTGATCCCCGGCGCGGTCACGGGCGGACAGATCTCCGACGGCAGGGGCCGGCTCGATTTCGACGTGCCCGGCGAGGCCCTCGACAAGGACACGATCACGGCGAAGCTCAACGCGCTCATCGCCGCCGACCACGGCGTGAGTCCGCGCTGGATCACCGATGACGAATTGGCGGCGAAGCCCGATCTCGTGCGAACGATGTCGGTGAAGCCGCCGACGGGATACGGCCGCATTCGGCTCCTCGAGATCGCCGGCGTCGACCTTCAGCCCTGCGGCGGGACCCACATCCGCCACACCGCCGAGATCGGCCGCGTCGAGGTCACGAAGATCGAGAACAAGGGCAAGCAGAACCGGCGCGTCAACCTCGCGCTGGTGGGGTGAATCCATGCCATACGCACATCCGGAGGCGCTGGTCTCGACGGAGTGGCTCGCCGCGCATCTGAAGGATCCGACGGTGCGGGTGGTCGACGGCTCCTTCAAGCTGCCGGGAATTACGCCGACGGCGCAGCAGGATTATGCGCAGAGGCACATCCCCGGCGCCTGCTACTTCGACATCGACGCGATCTCCGACCACTCGAATCCCCTGCCGCACATGCTGCCGAGGGCTCAGGAATTCGCGCGCCAGATGAGCGCGCTCGGGATCGGCGACGAGCATCACGTAATCGTCTACGACGCGACAGGCTGGAGCTCCGCGTGGCGCGCCTGGTGGATGCTGCGCATCTTCGGCCACGATCGCGTCTCGATCCTCGCGGGCGGACTGAAGAGCTGGGTGGCCGAGGGACGGGCGGTCACCGCCGACGTGCCGAGCCCCTCGTCCGCTCGCTTCACGCCGCGCTTCCGTGCGGAGCTCGTTCGCGACAAGGCTGCGGTGAAGCGGAGCAGCGCATCCCGGGAGGAGCAGATCGTGGACGCCCGCGCGCAAGGCCGCTTCGAAGGCACCGCGCCGGAGCCGCGGCCGGGCCTGCGCGGCGGCCACATTCCCGGGAGCCGCAGCCTGCCCTTCGATCAGCTCGCGGACCCCAAGACGAAGCTCCCGCTCCCCGCCGAGGAGCTCGAGCGCAAGTTCCGCGCCGCGGGCCTCAGGCCGGATCGGCCGATCGTGTCGAGCTGCGGCTCCGGCGTCACCGCCTGCGCCCTTGCTTTCAGCGCCTATCTCATGGGCTGGTCCGATATGGCCGTCTATGACGGCTCCTGGTCGGAATGGGGCCAGCCCGGGGACACGCAAGTCGAGGCCGGACCCGCGCGATGAGCGGCCTCGCCCCTGGCAAGCTTGAGGACACCGTCACCTATCTCGAGATGCTGCAGAAGCCGGCGCGTCCGCCCGCGCCCATTCCCGCCGCAAAGCTGGCGCTCATCCGGGCCGAGCGCTGCACGGTCTCGTTCTACCGCTATCTCTACGACACCGTGGGCGAGCGCTGGCTCTGGTTCGAGCGCCGCATCTGGAGCGACGAGCGCCTCGCGGAGCGGCTCGCGCGGAAGGACGTCGAGGTCTACGTCCTCTAT
>DATKNV010000115.1:0-11557 GCA_035541215.1 Allostellaceae bacterium
GCCTCGTCGGTGTCGATGTGGCCGCGGATCACGTTGATGAAGTCGATCATCCCGCTGTTGGCGAGGCGCCGTGCGATCTCGACGCCCTCCTCGCGGGAGAGGCCGCGGTCCCAATCCTCGTCGCAGACCATGCGCACGCCCAGGATGAACTGCGCGCCGATCCGCGCTCGGATCGCGCGCAGCACCTCCTCGGAGAAGCGGATGCGGCTCTCGAGGCGTCCGCCATAGGCGTCGTCGCGCTTGTTGGTGGCGGGCGACCAAAACTGGTCGAGGAGATGGCCGTAGCACTCGATCTCGATCCCGTCGAGCCGCGCCGCCCGGCAGCGCTCGGCGGCGTCGGCGTAGTGACGGGTCACGCGGGCGAAATCCCAATCCTCCATCGCCTTCGGAAAGGCGCGATGGGCGGACTCGCGCACCGGCGAGGGCGCGATCACCGGAAGCCAATCCGCGGTGCTCCAGGAGGTACGGCGTCCCAGATGCGTCATCTGGATCATCACCGCGGCACCGTGCGTGTGCACGGCGTCCGCAAGCTCGGCGAGCCAGCGCACCGCCTCGTCCCGGTAGAGGAGAATGTTGCCGAAGGCCGGCGGGCTGTCCGGCGAGACGACGGCGGAGCCGCCGATCATGGTGAGGGCGATGCCGCCGCGTGCCTTCTCCGCGTGGTAGAGGCGGTAGCGCTCCTTGGGCATGCCGCTCTCGGTATAGGCGGGCTCGTGCGCGGTTGACATGAAGCGGTTGCGCAACGTCAGATGCTTCAGCCGCAGGGGCTGCAACAACGGATCGCCGGTGGCTGCCACTAGCGCTGCCCTTCCTTGCTATTGCCCGAGGCTGCCGGACATCCGCTATTCTGCACATTTGGATGGATGATGCGAGGGACGCCGTGACCAGGAGACGCCGATGAACGCGGGATCGAGCTCCAACATCGGGGCCATGTTCGGGGCCGCGAGCAGCGGGACCTTCCTAGGGCTTCCCGTGGGCTCGCTGGACTCGCTCCGGGGAGCGACTGCCGTCGTTCTGGGCGCGCCGGCGGCGACGCCCTATCCCTCGGTCGGGCCCTATTGCGCGGGCGGACCCGCGGCGATCCGCGCGGGCATCGCGAATTGGACGGGGGCGCGCGACCACTGCGACTTCGACCTCGGCGGCAGGATGATCCCGGAGGGCATGACCGTCGTCGATTGCGGCGATCTCCCCTACGACGCGGGGGATGCCGCGGGCAATCGCGAGCGGATCGGCAACGCGATAACGCGCATCCTCGATGCCGGCGCGGTCCCGGTCGTGCTCGGGGGCGACGATTCGATTCCGATCCCGATGTTCCAGGCCTTCCGCGACCGCGGCAAGTTCACGGTCCTGCAGGTCGACGCGCACATCGACTTCCGCGACGAAGTCGAGGGCCTGAAGCTCGGCCTCTCCAGCACGATGCGCCGCGCGAGCGAGATGGGCTGGATCGAGCGCATCGTCGAGGTGGGCGCGCGCGGCACCGGCAGCGCCCGCGTCAGCGACTATCGCGACGCGCTCGCGGCCGGCGTCAAATTCGTGCTCGCGGACGAGGTGCACCTGCACGGGATCGAGCGCGCGCTCGAGCACATCGAGGAGGGCGCCAACGTTCTGGTCACTGTCGATTGCGACGGGCTCGACCCTGCGGTGATGCCCGCGGTGATCGGGCCAGCACCAGGCGGGCTCTCCTATTGGCAGGTCGTGGGCTTGCTGCGGGGTGTCGCGAGCAAGGCGCGGATCGCGTCTTTCGACATCGTCGAGTTCATGCCGGAACGGGATCGGGATCAACGGGGAGCGCTCACGGCCGCGCGGCTCGTCGCCAATGCCGTGGGGTCGATCTGCCGGAGCGCTCAGCCCACGCGAGCGAAGGCCTGAAGGAGGCACCATGACGATCTACAAGACACGGCGCGGCGCGCGTAATTACGGCCAGGCGATCGGCATCCTGCAATTGGATTGCTCGCTGCCCTTCATCCCCGGCGACGTCGACAACGCCAGCACCTACAGCTATCCCGTGCTCTACCGCGTGGTGCCGGGATTGTCGACGGCGGCGTGCCTCCGCGGCGCGCCGGAGCTCGCGGCAGCCGCGGTCGTGGAGGCCCGCGAGCTCGAGAAGCAGGGCGTGCGCGCGATCGCCAGCGATTGCGGCTTCATGCTGCAATTCCAGGACGCGGTACGCCAAGCCGTGCGGATTCCCGTGTGGATGTCGAGCATGCTGCAGCTCCCGATGATCGCGGCAGGGCTCGGCTCGGATCGACCCATCGCGGTCGTCACCGCGGATTCGAGCAACCTGACACCGGAGTTCCTGGCCCGCGCGGGCGTTGCCGTGCGCAACCCCGTCCTCATACTGGGCTTGCAGGAGATGCCGGAATTCAAGTCGGCGGTGCTCGATGAGAAGGGCTCCATCAATGCGGCCCTCATCGAGGAGGAGGTCGTGGGCGCGGTGCGGCGGGCGAAGGAGAAGCATCCGGACCTCGGCGCCGTCCTCCTGGAATGCTCGATGCTCCCGCCCTATGCGCGCGCCGTGCAGGACGCGGTCGGCGTTCCCGTCTTCGATTTCGTCACCATGATCGATTTCCTTTACGCCTCGACGCATCGCAAGCGCTACCAGGGCTTCTACTGAGACCCTTCGGCTCAAGCGCAGGAGGAACGCATCATGTCGTCCGCTGCATCGTTGCTTTCATCGCTTCACATCCCCTTCTCCGAGCTTGCCGAGGGCGACATCGCCGTGCATTCGCCCATCGACGGCGCCGTCCTCGCGCATGTCCGGAGCGACGATTCCCGCGGCGTCGACGAGAAGATCGCACGCGCGGACGCCGCGTTCCGGAAGTGGCGCATGGTGCCGGCGCCGCGGCGCGGCGAGCTCATCCGGCTCTTCGGCGAGGAGCTGCGCGCCGCCAAGGATACGCTCGGCCGCCTCGTGACCCTCGAGAACGGCAAGATCCTCGAGGAGGGGCGCGGCGAGGTGCAGGAGATGATCGACATCTGCGACTTCGCGGTGGGCCTCTCGCGCCAGCTCTATGGCCTAACCATCGCCTCGGAGCGGCCGGGGCACCGGATGATGGAGACCTGGCATCCGCTCTCCGCGGTCGGGGTCATCACCGCCTTCAATTTCCCCGTCGCGGTCTGGTCGTGGAACGCGGCGATCGCGCTCGTCTGCGGCGATCCCGTGGTCTGGAAGCCCTCGGAGAAGACGCCGCTCACGGCGCTCGCCTGCCAGGCGCTCTTCAAGCGCGCGGTCGAGCGCTTCGGCGGCGCACCGGAGGGACTCCTGGAGATCGTCCTCGGCGGAAAGGAGGCAGGCGAGCAGATCGCAAGCGACCGGCGGCTTAGTCTCGTGAGCGCCACGGGAAGCTGCCGCATGGGGAAGGCGCTGGCACCGGTGGTGGCGGGGCGGATGGGCCGTTGCCTTCTCGAGCTCGGCGGCAACAACGGCGCGATCATCGCGGCCTCCGCGGACCTAGATCTCGCCGCCCGCGCGATCGTCTTCGCGGCCGTCGGCACCGCGGGTCAGCGCTGCACCTCGCTCCGCCGCCTCGTCGTCCACGAGGAGGTGAAGCCTCGGCTCGTCGAGCGGCTGCAGAAGGCTTATGGCTCCGTCCGCGTGGGCAATCCCATGGAGGCGGGGGTGCTCGTGGGTCCGCTCATCGATCGTCATGCCTTCGATGCAATGCAGACGGCGCTCGCGCACGCGCGTAAGGACGGCGGCTCCGTCTTCGGCGGCGAGCGCCTCCTCGCGGACCAGCATCCGCACGCCTACTACGTGAAGCCCGCGCTGGTGACGATGCCCGCGCAGACCGAGATCGTGCGCGAGGAGACCTTCGCGCCGATCCTCTACGTCATGACCTATAGCGGCCTCGACGAGGCGATCCGCATGCACAACGAGGTGCCGCAGGGCCTCGCCTCCAGCATCTTCACCAACGATCTCCGCGAGGCCGAGGCCTTCATGAGCGCAGCCGGCAGCGACTGCGGCATCGTCAACGTCAACATCGGGCCGAGCGGCGCCGAGATCGGCGGCGCCTTCGGCGGCGAGAAGGACACCGGCGGCGGCCGCGAGTCCGGCGCCGACGCCTGGAAGGCCTATATGCGCCGTGCCACCAACACCATCAACTACTCGCGCGAGCTCCCGCTCGCGCAGGGAATCCGCTTCGACATCGGCTGAGGGGGGACTCGCATGCTCATAGGGTTCGACGCGCCAACGCAAGGCGCTTTGGCTTCGCCCGACGCGCTCGCGCGCGTCGCGGTCGACGGTGAGGCGATGGGCTACGACTATTGCACGATCAGCGACCACGTCGTGATCCCCCGGGATATTCAGGCCCGCTATCCCTATTCCATCACCGGAGAATTTCCGGGGGCGTCGCGCGGGGTCCGGTACGACCAGCTGATTTCCATCGCATTCGTCGCGGCCAAGACCTCGCGCTTGCGCATGGTGGCCTCGGTGATGGTGGTGCCGCACCGGCCCGCGGTGCTCACGGCAAAAATGCTGGCATCGATCGATATGCTGTCGAAGGGCCGGCTCATCTTGGGCTGCGGCGCGGGCTGGCTCCAGGAGGAGATCGAGGCCTTGGGCGCGCCGCCCTTCGCCGAGCGCGGCGCCGTCACCGACGAGTATATCGCGGCCTTCCGCGAGCTCTGGACCGCCGAATCGCCGCGCTTCCAGGGCCGCTATGTTCGCTTCGACAACATCGTCTTCGAGCCCAAGCCCGCGCAGAAGCCGCACCCGCCGATCTGGATCGGCGGCGAAAGCCCGCCGGCGCTGCGTCGCGTGGCGCGGCTCGGCACCGGCTGGTATCCGATCGGGACCAATCCGCAGCACCCGCTCGATACGATCGCGCGCCTTCGCGCGGGGATCGAGCGAATGCGGAAGCTGGTCGCCGATGCCGGGCGCGATCCCGCTTCCGTCGCCGTTGCCTTCCGAGTGCAGCGCTACGGCAGCGCGGTGGAGCCGAAGACCGATCAGGGCGAGCGCCGGCTCTTCTCCGGCACATCGCCCGATATTGCAGCGGACATGCGCGCGCTTCGCGAGCTCGGCATCGCCGCCGTCGATTTGGGCTTCGGCGCGCCGACGGTAGACGGCACGCTCGACAACATGAAGCGCTTCCGCGACGAGGTGATCACGCGCCTCTAGGCGTCAGGCTGCGAGGTCCGACACCGCCTCCCAATAGCGCTTCATCGCATCGAGGTGATCCCGGAGCGTGCGGCCGGGAATGCGTTTGTGGTGGTAGCGGGAATAGACGTTGTTGAGCGTCGCATGCGTGACGCCGACGGCCTTCCAGGCTTGGAGCTCGGCGCGCCATTCCTTGGGACCGCCGGTTCCCGCGGAGACCCAGACCTCGATGCCGATGGCGGCGGGGTCGCGCCCTTCCTCCTTCGCATAGGAGCGGAGCTTCGCGAATTCCGCCTGCGCGGAGCCGTCGTTGGGATAGGCCAGCATCATCCAGCCGTCGCCCCATTTCGCGATCCGCCGCAGCGTCGGATCCGTGTGGCCGCCGAACCAGATGGGAATCGAGCGCTTGACCGGCAGCGGATTGATGCCGGCATCCTCGATCGTGTGCCACTTGCCGCGGAAGGTCACGTGCGGCTCGGCCCAGAGCGCCTGCATCACCTGCACCTGCTCCTCCGAGCGCTTGCCGCGATTATGGAAGTTCTCGTTGAGCGCCGTGAACTCGACCTCGTTCCAGCCGATGCCGACGCCGAGCCGGATCCGGCCGCCGGAGAGAAGATCGGCGCAAGCCGCCTGCTTCGCGACGAGCGCCGCCTGCCGCTGAGCCAGCACCAGCACCTGGGTCGAGAGCTCGATCCCGCGAGTGCAGCCGCTCAGGAAGCCGAAGAGGACGAAGGGATCGTGGAAGAAATCCTTGGAGGTGTTGCGGTCGCCCCAATTGGGCCGGCTCGCGACGTTGGCCCCGAGGACGTGGTCCGTCGCGGTCAGGTGATGGTATCCCAAGCTCTCCGCGGCCTGCGCGAACTCGCGCACCACCGCGGCCTCGCCGCCGATATCGACCAGCGGCAGCGCGACGCCGAGCTTCATCTCAGCCCATCACCGAGGCCGAGAGCGGCTCGATCTCGAAAATCACGCGGACCTCGCCCGGGCGCATCCACGGGTACTTGTCCTTGCCGATGTATTTCTTCGCGAGCTTATCGATGTGCGCGACGCCGCCTTCCTCGGTGCGGCGCCGGACTTTGCCGCGAATCTGGACATAGCGATAGGCGTTGTCGGGATCGAGGATCGAGAGCGCGACCGCCGGGCGCGCCTCCATGTTGCGCGCCTTGACGCGGCCCTTGGCCGTGTTCACGCGGATGACGCCATTGACGTAGTCGAACCAGACCGGCGTCACCTGCGGCGAGCCGTCCGGCATCACCGTCGCGAGGTGCGCGAAGGCGACCTTCTTCTCCAGGAGATCGAGGAATGCCTCGGGAATGGCTGCCATTTTGGTTTCTCCTCTCGCGTTAGACGGGCCAGCCCGGCATGGCGAAGCCGCGCTTGTCGAGCTCGGCGTCGAGCGCCGCGGATTGCTCGCGCGTGAGCGGGGCGAGCGGCGGGCGCACGGTCTGCCACGCGCTCTCGCGGGCGAAGCGCGCGACCGTGTGCTTGAGCGCGGGGATCATCGGGAACTTCTGCATGGCGAAGCGGAGATCGTTCAGCTTCGCCTGCCGCTCGTCGGCGCCGGCATCCTTCCAATGCACGTAGAGCGCATGGATGGCCGCGGGGTTGATGTTGGCGGTGGCGCTGATGCAGCCGGTGCCGCCGTGGCGCATGTTCGGGAGCAGGAACGCCTCCGATCCCGCGAAGACGTCGAAGACCTCGTGGAAGGCCTTCAATACGGCCTCGGTGTTGCTCCAATCGCCGGAGCTGTCCTTGAGGCCCGCGACCGTGCCGGGATAGGCCTTGAGCAGGCGCTCGATGAGGTTGAGCGTGATCGGCACCTGCGAGACCGGCGGGATGTGATAGAGGTAGACCCTGAGCCGCGCGTCGCCCACGCGCTCGATCACCTCCGCGAAATTCCGGAAGAGGCCGTCGTCGCTCACGCCCTTGTAGTAGAAGGGCGGCAGCATCAGTACGCCAGCGCAGCCGTGCTTCACCGCATGCGCCGTGAGTTTCACGGAATCCGTGAGCGCGCAGCAGCCCGTTCCCGGCATCATCACGCGGGGATCGATGCCGCCCTCGACGAGCGTGTCCAGCAGCAGCATCCGCTCCTCGACGCTCAGCGAGTTCGCCTCGCTGTTGGTGCCGAAGACCGCGAGCCCGCAGTTCTGCGAGACGAGCCAGCGGCAATGCCTCAGCAGCCGCTCCGCATCGACGGAGAGATCGGATTTGAACGGCGTCACCACCGGCGAGAGCACGCCCGTAATGCGCCGTGCCGGGCTCTCCTTCCCGGCGGTCGTCCGGTCTCGCGCGCCCGATCGGGCAACCGTCACACCTGCAGCCTCGGCCATCTCCGTCCTCCGTATTCCCTGCGCGGTCCTGTGGTATTCGAGGTCAAGAGCTATAGCATGGTTCGCAGCGCGAATCATGTCATGGGATTCCGAATTCCCCGCGAGAACGTCCGATCGCCGGCTATGAAAACGGCCGCCGCCGCGCCAGAATGAACCGGCTTCGGCGCCGGACACTCTTGCGAGGGGATCATGCGCGACCCCGTCCTCAATTTCAGCCGCGCGGAATACGCCGCGCGGCTCGCCAAGACCAGAGCGGCGATGGAGAAGGCGGGCCTCGACCTGCTCATCGTCAGCGATCCCTCGAACATGGCCTGGCTCACGGGCTACGA
Source organism: Allostellaceae bacterium (assembly GCA_035541215.1). Classification (GTDB taxonomy): domain Bacteria; phylum Pseudomonadota; class Alphaproteobacteria; order ATCC43930; family CGMCC-115725; genus DASZHJ01. The sequence goes on from DATKNV010000115.1 coordinate 7,758, forward strand.
CGGCTGGTCGTTTTATGTGCATCAGTGCGTGCTGGTGCCGCCCGATGGCGAGCCGCTCTGGTACGGGCGGGGCATGGATGCGGAAGGGGCGAAGGTCACGGCCTATATCCACCACGACCGGATCCTCTCCTATCCCGATCATTACGTGCAGTCGCGCGAGCGGCATCCCATGGACTTTCTCTCGCGCATCGTCGAGGAGCGGGGCTGGGGGCGCGGCCGCATCGGCGTGGAGATGGACAATTACTGGTTCAGCGCCGCGGCCTACGCCTCGCTCCAGAAGCATTTGCCCAATGCGCGCTTCGCGGACGCGACCGGGCTCGTGAACTGGCAGCGCGCGGTGAAGAGCCCGCAGGAGCTCGACTACATGCGCCGCGCGGCCCGCATCGTCGAGGCCATGCACGCGCGCATCCTCGAGAAGGTCGAGCCGGGCCTGCGCAAGAACGATCTCGCCGCGGAGATCTACGATGCCGCCATCCGCGGCGTCGAGGGGAGCTGGGGCGACTATCCCGCGATCGTGCCGCTGCTGCCCTCGGGCGCCGACGCCGCCGCACCGCACCTCACCTGGGACGACCGCCCCATGCGCAGGGGCGAGGGCACGTTCTTCGAGATCGCCGGGTGCCACAAGCGCTACCACTGCCCGCTCTCGCGCACGGTCTTCCTGGGGAAGCCCACGCCTGCCTTCCTCGACGCCGAGAAGGCGGTGCTCGAGGGTATGGAGGCGGGACTCGCGGCGGCGAAGCCCGGCAACGCCTGCGAGGACATAGCGAACGGCTTCTTCGCCGTCCTCAAGAAATACGGGATCGTCAAGGAGAGCCGCACGGGCTACTCGATCGGCCTCAGCTACCCGCCGGATTGGGGCGAGCGCACCATGAGCCTCCGGCCGGGCGATCGCACGGAGCTCCAGCCGGGCATGACCTTCCATTTCATGACGGGCCTGTGGCTTCAGGACATGGGGCTCGAGATCACCGAGAGCATCGCGATCACCGCAACCGGCGTCGAATGCCTCGCGAAGGTGCCGCGCCAGCTCTTCGTAAAGGCGTGAGCGACATGGCGAACGCTCCTCGGACGATGCTTCCCTCGCCGGTCGCGGCCACCGTCGATTTCGCACGCGACGGCGTGCAGCACGGGTTTCTGCGCCTGCCGCACAGCCGCGACGACTCCGCCTGGGGCTCCGTGATGATCCCCATCGCCGTCGTGAAGAATGGGGCGGGCCCGACGGCGCTGCTCACCGGCGGCAATCACGGCGACGAGTATGAGGGGCCGATCGCGCTCTTCGACCTCGCGCGGAGCCTCACCGCGGAGGAGGCGAGCGGGCGGGTGATCATCCTCCCTGCGATGAACTATCCCGCCTTTCGCGCGGGGCGGCGCACCTCGCCCATCGACGGCGGCAACCTCAACCGCAGCTTTCCCGGGAGGCCCGACGGCACGATCACGGAGAAGATCGCGGACTACATCGCGCGCACGCTGCTGCCGATGGCCGATCTCGTGCTCGACATCCATTCCGGCGGCAAGACGCTCGACTTCCTCCCCTATGCGGCCGCGCACGTCCTCCCGGACAAGGCGCAGGAGGCGCACTGCTTCGCCGCCGTCGAGGCATTCGCTGCTCCCTATTCGCTGCGCATGCTGGAGATCGACGCGCGCGGCATGTTCGACACCACGGCCGAGGAAATGGGCAAGGTGTTTCTCACGACCGAGCTCGGGGGCGGCGGCACCGCGCGGGCCGAGACCATCGCGATCGCGCGCCGCGGCGTGCGCAACGTCCTACGACACGCCGGCATCCTCCGCGGCGAGATCGAGCGGCGCCCGACCCGCTGGTTCGACATGCCCTCCGCGGATTGCTTCGTCTTCAGCGAGGAGGCCGGCCTCATCGAGACCCGCATCGATCTCGGCGCGGCCGCGCGAGCCGGAGACATCGTCGCCCGCGTCCATCCCATCGGCCGCACCGGCCTCACCCCCTGGGAATACCGCGCGCGCATGGACGGCGTGCTCGTGGGGCGGCACTTCCCCGGATTGATCCAGGCCGGCGATTGCGTGGCGGTGATCGGAACGGTTTTGCTCTAATTTCGCGAGGCCGCGAAGACAGAGGCGAGTGGGCGATCTATGCTGCTTCTCACCGTCCGCATCTGGAGCTCCTCTTGACCGATCTCCGCATCACCGCCGGCTCCTTCACGTTCGGTGCGCGCTTCGAGAGCGCGGCGGCGCCGAGGACCTGCGCGAAGTTCCAGGCGCTGCTGCCCTTCAGGCAGAAGATCATTCACGTGCGCTGGAGCGGGGAGGCCTGCTGGATTCCGCTCGGGGAGCTCGATCTCGGGCTCGGTTTCGAGAACCACACGAGCTATCCGGCGCCGGCCGAGATCCTGCTCTATCCCGGCGGCATCAGCGAGACGGAAATACTGCTCCCTTATGGCGGCGTCCGCTTCGCGAGCAAGGTTGGACAGCTCGCGGGCAATCACTTCCTCACGGTGACGGAGGGACGCGAGCGGCTGCGGCCTCTCGGGGAGCACGTGCTCTGGCACGGCGCGCAGGAGATCCTCTTCGAAGCCGTCTGATCGGATTTGAATAAAATTCGGTGAAAACTCCGTGGAACTGCCTGCAACTCCTAACCATTAAGAAAGATGTCGGCGGCATACTCTCGCTACCTTTTCGGGGAGCTCTTAATCCCGAGGCGTCAGGAGCGGAAATGGGCGGCAACGAATCCCGCGGCGGTAACCAGCCGTTAACCGAAGAAGAGGCGAAGGTGCTGCGCAAAACCGTGCGCAAGCGCGTCCTCTGGAAGGCACGCATCGAGGTCGCCGGAGCGATCCATCCCTGCGCCGTCGTGGACCTCTCGCTCGGCGGCGCACGGCTGCATTTTGCCGAGCCGGTGGAGAGCGGAACAAAGGTTCGGCTGATCCTCGACCGGTTCGGCGCCTTCAGCGCCGAGGTGGTCTGGCACCGGGACCGCGGCATCGGGCTCCGCTTTACCGACGATCCCCGGCGCATCGCCGACCTCATCGGCGCGCGCCTTCCCCTCGAGGGCACGAAGACCGCGGCCTCGGCCTAAGCTCGATAGTCGACGCGGAATCCCGCCTGACCCGGCTCCAGGCTGAAGCGGCCGCCGGCGATCGCGCGCTGCCAGGCGGCGGTGCGGCGGACGCCGCCGAAGGGGAAGAAGTGCAAGCCCGCGATCTCGCGCTCCGCCTCGGGCGCCGCCGCGAGCGCGCGCAGGATCGGCTCCGGCCCCTTCTGCGTCACGAGATGCGCGATCGAGGCCGCGTCCGCCCCGAGCGCCCGCACGGAAGCGCCGATGCCGCAGCGGAGCGCATAGGCGAGGAGCGTGCGCAGGCTCGCGGGACCCGCGAGGCCGATGCGGACCGGGAGGCCGATGCCGCTCGTCCGCAGCCGCGCGATCCACGCGAGGATCGGGGCCGCCTCGAAGCAGAATTGCGTCACGACATAGAGCTCGATCCCGCTCTTGCGTCCGAGCGCCGCCTTGACGCGGAGCGCCTCCCAGAGCGCATCGTTTCCGATCCGCGCGTGCTGCTCGGGGTAGCCGGCGATGCCGGCGCGCAGGATGCCGTTCTTTTGCAACAGGCCGGTCGCGAGGAGATCGAGGCTCGAGGCGTAGGGGCCCGCGGGCTTTGCGACGTCGCCTGCGATCGCCAGCACTTGCCGCACTTCGGCCTCGCCCGCGAGGCGCTCGATGCAGTCGCGAAGCTGCGTGAACCCCGTGAAGTTCCGTGCGCCCAGATGCGGCACCGGATTGAACCCCGCGCGCGCGAGCTGCGCCGCCACCGCGATCACCTCGTGATAGCTCTCGC
>DATKNV010000116.1:0-9106 GCA_035541215.1 Allostellaceae bacterium
GCTGCCGGTCCAGGCGACGAGCCGCCCCTCCGCGAAGACCGGCGCGACGATAGTGATGTCCGGAAGATGCCCCGAGGTGAGCCAGGGGTCGTTGCAGATGCCGACGTCGCCCGGCCGCCATACCTCCGCCGGCCGGATCGAAAGGAAATGGCCGAGCGTCCGCGACAGCGTCATGTTGAAGGAGGGGATGCCGATGGTGTTCTCGGCGATGGCGTTCCCCGCGGCATCGAAGATGACGCAGGCGAAGTCGTTGGACTCCCGCACGATCGGCGAGAAGGAGGTGCGCCGGAGCGTCGCCGCGGCCTCGTCGGCGATCGCGATGAGCCGCGTCCAAACGACCTGCAATGCCACGGGATCGTCGACGATGGCGCGGTTGCGCGGCGGTGCCAGGACGGTTGCCATCAATGCCTCGGGAAGGGCCACAGGAGGGAAATCATGCCGATGTCTCGCGCCGGATCAACCGCCCGGCGATCACCAGCAGGAGCAGGAGGGAGCATTGTATCAGCGCGAGCACGGCGACCAAGCTCGTCGACCCGCGCTGCCAGAGATCGAACATGATGAGCGAGAAAACCTCGGTATTGGAGGTGTAGAGGAAGAGCGCGGTCGCGAGCTCGCGGAAGGATAGAACCAGCAGCAGAACCATCGCCGCAAGGATACCGGGCCAGGCGAGCGGGACCACCACGCGACGGATCGTCTGCAGGAACCCGGCGCCGCCGATGCGCGAGCTTTCCTCGAGCTCCGGATCTATCTGCACCAGCGAGCCCGCGATCGCGCGCACGCCCTGCGGCGAGAATTGCGAGACGTAGGCGAGGATGATGATCCAGAGCGTGCCGTAGATGCCGATGGGGAGGCTGATCCAGGACCAGAGATATCCCAAGCCAATGATGAGGCCGGGGATCGCCACCGGGAGCATCGCGACTGTGTCGAGGACGCGGCGGAGCGGGAGCTGCGTGCGGTAGACGGTGTAGGCGACCGCGAAGTAGAGCACCCCGCCGATCGCCACCGTTCCCAGCGCCACCAGCAGCGAGTTCACCAGCGCCTGCTGCACCACGGGATCGCCGAAGGCGACGCCGAACTGCTTCAGCGAGAGCTGCGCGGGATCGAAGACCTGCGCGAGCGTCGAGAAGAAGAGGCTCTTGCGCAGCGCGATCAGCAGCAGCGCCGCGAAGGGCAGCAGCACCACGAAAAGCAGATAGGAGAAGCCCAGGATCGCCAGCGGCCAGCGCGCGCGTCCGAGCGCGATCCTTTGCGGGCGCAGGCCCTTGCCCGCGACGGTGACGAAGCTCCGCCGCGCGAGCACGCGGCGCTGCAGCAGCACCAGCGTCACCGTCACCGCGAGCAGGAGCACGCCGAGCGCGGAAGCCTGGTTCACCTTGGGCGGGGCGAAGCCGATGAGCTCCCAGATGCGGACGGAGAGGAAATGAATGTTTCCGGCCTCGCCGAGCACGGCGGGGATCGCGAAGAGCTCGATCAGCAGCACGAAGACCAGCAGCGCCGCCGAGAGCAGCGCCGGAAGCGCCAGCGGCAGCGTGATGCTGGTCGCGACCCGCCAGCGCCCTGCGCCCGAGAGCGCCGCGGCCTCCTCGAGGCTCGGGTCCATGTTGCGGAGCGCCGCCGCCACGAAAAGAAAGACGTAGGGCGCGTAGTAGATCGCGAAGACGAAGCCGATGCCGCCGAAGCTGTAGATGTCGAGCCGCAGGGGGAAATCGATCGCGCGCAGCGCGATGTTGAGGATGCCGCTGCGGGGCGAAGCCAAGATGTCCCAGGCGAAGGCGCCGACGAGCGGCGGCACCATCATCGGCATGATCGAGACCGTCTCGAGAAGACGCCGGCCGGGGACGTCGGTACGGACCGCGAGCCAGGCGAGACCCGCGCCGATCGCAGTGGCGCCGGCCGTGCCGATGACGGCCGCCGCGACGCTGGTGCCGAGCAGGCCAGGGAATCCGCCCTGGGTCAGCACCTCCACGTAGTTGCGGAGCGTGAGGCCGGACCAGTCGAAATGGAGCGCGCGCGGCGGCTCCGAAAGGAGCGAGCCCAGGACCAGCACGCCCACGGGCAAGACGACGAGGATGCCCAGGAGCAGCAGCAGCCCGCCGCTCACGAGGCGCTCCGGCCGCAACGACGCAACCTCGGCGGGTGCTGTCACGGCGCGGCAGTTCCGAAGGAGGAGCGGCGCGTGGAAGCCCGCGGATTCTGGCCCGTCAGCGTCATCTCGCCCCGCCAGCTCCGGTCAACGGCTGCGCCTTTTTTTCGCTTTCAAACGGCTGTCAGAATTGTTAACAGCGTGACTCGGACTGTCAAGACGAGCGAGGCAAATCGATGGCGTCGAAGGACGAGAGCAAGTCGAACGAGCGAGCCTGGCACGAGATCGTGCTGGAGACGTTGAAACGCAACCAGATAAAGCTCGCGCCCTACGTCCCCGACCGCGTCTTGACGCCGCTCATCAAAGCCCTTCATGCGGACCCCTTCTTCACGACCTTCTCCGCGGCGCGAGAGGAGGAGGCGCTGGGCATCGTCACCGGCGGCTGGATGGCGGGGATGCGCGGGATCGTGCTGATGCAGACCAGCGGTTTCGCGACGCTCCCGAACGTGCTGGCCTCGCTCGCCGTGCCCTACCAGATCCCGCTCCTCATGATGATCTCCGAGCGCGGTACGCTCGGGGAGTTCAACATCGGCCAGGTCATGGTCTGCCGGACCATGCGGCCGATCCTCGACAGCCTCGCGATCGAGCACCACACGATCACCCGGCTCGACGAGCTCGAGTTCATCGCGGACCGCTCGATCAAGCAGGCGATCGCGACGCAATCGCCCGCCGCGCTCATCCTGTCGCCGCTCCTCACGGGCGGCAAAGTCTTTACGCATTGAGGCCGGCGCCATGACCACAGCAAGACCCCTCTCCGGCTCCAACGCGCGCAAGGTCATGAACCGTTTCGACCTGACGAAGCGGCTCGTCGGCAAGCTCAAGCACGAGGAGGCCGTGATCGGCGGCATCGGCAACACGAATTTCGACCTCTGGGCGACGGGCCGCCGTCCCCAGAATTTCCACATGTTCGGCAGCATGGGCCTCGCCGTGCCGATCGCGCTCGGCGTGGCGCTCGCGCAGCCCGCGCGGCGCGTGATCGCGCTCGAGGGCGACGGCTCGCTCCTGATGCAGCTCGGCGTCCTCGCGACCATCGGCATGCTGAAGCCGCGCAATCTCACCGTCGTCGTGATGGACAACGGCATGTACCAGATCACCGGCGCGCAGCCGACCGCGAGCGCCCATGCCGCGGATTTCGTCGCCATCGCCCGCGGCTCCGGCATCGCTGAGGCGGATTGGGCGCTCGACGAGGCTTCCTTCGAGGGGCTGGTCGAGCGCGCGCTCTCGACCGACGGTCCGAGCCTCATCGGCGCCCGCATCGACAACAAGCCCTCGGACGCAACCGCCGAGCGCGATCCCGCGCAAATCCGCGACCGCTTCATGCGCGGCATCGGCGCGAAGCAGTAGGGAGAACACCGTCATGACCATCGATCCCGCCGCGCTCAAGCGCTTCACCCGGCCGCAGGGCATGCCGTTCCGCATCGGCAAGATCGGCCACGTCGTGCTCAACGTCACGGACATGGAGCGCTCCGTCCGCTTCTATACGGAGGTGCTGGGCTTCAAGGTCTCCGACGTCTATCCCGAGGAGATGGTGCCCGGCGGCATGGTCTTCATGCGCTGCAACGCCGACCACCACGGCGTGGCACTGGTGGGATCGATGAAGGAGCGCTCGCCCAACGTCGAGCTCAACCACATGGCCTTCGAGGTCGGGACCCTCGACGAGGTGCTGCGCGCGCGCGACTATCTTCGAAAGCACGGCGTGCAGATCGATTTCGAGGGCCGCCGGCGCGCGGGCGTGCAGATCGCGGTCGAGTTCCGCGATCCCGACGGGCACCGCCTCGAGATCTATTGGGGCCTCGACCAGGTCGGCAGCGACGGCTACGTCCGCCCGGCCTCGGAGTGGAAGGGCGCGAAGAGCCTCGCGGCCGCGATCGCCGATCCCGTGCGCGGCCAGGACACGACGCTACAGGACCCGTCGCTCCTGAAGCGCAGCGGATGACCGGCGGAAGAGCCATCGTTCCAATTCTCGCGGGGGTCTTCCTCGCCCTGATTACCGCGCCCGCGCTCGCGGCCGACGATTCAGAGCCCAAATACGAGGCGCTGGTGCAGCGTCTCAAGGCCGGAGACCTCGACGTCGATTTCGAGGCGCTAAGGATGGCGTACACGCGCAGCGACTACTACCTCGCCACCGACGACGCCGACCTCGCCGAGCTCCGCGGCGCGATGTTCCAGGCGCTCTCGGTGGGTGACTTGGCGACCGCGGGGGAGCGCGCGCAGCGGATACTCGATCTCGTTTACGTCGACATCGACGCCCATCTGGTGATGGGGATCGTCGATCGCCGCACCAACGACGACGCCAAGGCGGAGTTCCACCGCGCGATCGCGATGGGGCTGCTGGAATCGATCCGGGATTCGGGAGACGGCAAGAGCACGGATACGGCCTTCGTCGTGATCTCTTCCGACGAGGAATTCGCGCTGCTGCGGAGCCAGGGCTTGCAGCCCAAGGGCCGCTCGATGATCCGCGGCGACGGCAAGGCATTCGACGTGATCGACGCCGCCGACGACGCAGGCCACAAGGGGCGGCTCTATTTCAACGTCTCGATCCCCTTGGGCCAGGCGACGCCCGAGGCCAAGCAGCCCTCGAACAACTAGCTCCTCTCGCCGCGTGCGGCGTGGAGCCGCGCGATGCTCGCGACCGTCCGCTCGACCTCCTCGTCCTCGAGCGGCGGGCGGCAGAGCACGCGGTTCCAGCACAGCAGCAGCTCCGCTGCAACCGCGGGATCGACGCCGTGCCAGAGCAGATGCCCCGCGAGCGAGGCGATCGTGCTGTTGCGGGCACCTTCCTCGACGCCACTCCGCACGAGGGCGCGCCAGTAGGCCGCGGAATGGCCGCGGCCGCCCTCTCCTCCGGAGGCGAGGCGCAGCAGCCAGACCGGCATGGGCGCCGGCGGCAGGGCGTCCGGCGCGCGGCCCTTGGCCCAGCGATAGGGCTTGCCCGAGGGATGGATCGAGGGCGGCGCCACCACCATGCCTCCCTCGGCGCGGAGGTCGATGCCCGGCGCGAGCGCCGCGCGATTGCGCAGCCCCTGCGGCGGATAGGCGAAATAGAAATGGCGTCCGCCGCCGCCGGTCTCGGCCTCGACGGTCGGCTCGAGCGCGCCATGGCACTCCTCGAGCGCTCGCAAGCTCTGCGCGCCGTCGTGCTTGGGGTCGATGTCGAGCACGGCGAGATTGGAGATCGCCCCGGTGACGATGCCGACGTTTGCATCGCCCCAGCGCTTGAACCAGCGCTCGATCTCGGCCTCGGTCGCGCGGCGGGTCTGATAGGTCTCCCAGCGCAGCAGCGGAACCTTCTCGCGCGGCCTTATCGGGATGACCGACCAGCCGCGCCGCGCGTAGGAGAGCGCGGCGTCGCGGACCGGGCTTCCCGCCATCGAGCCCTCAGGCCTCGCGGTGCCAGTTCGCCCGCACGAAGTAGGAGTTCTCGTCGAACTGCACGTGCAGCTTGCCGCGGAAGGCGCGCTTGATCGCCTTGCCGATCTGGCTCGGGAGATGCGTGTCGGTGGTGCTGATCACGAGCTCGTCCGGGCCCTCGGAGATCGACATGATCCGGTTGAAGGGATGCTCGCGCCGCGCCGTCTGCTCCTGATTGCGCGCGATCCGCATCATCTCCGCCTTGTTCGCCGCCACCAGCGGCCCCGCGAGGGTGATGATCCCCGCGGGAAAGCGGTCCTTGACCCTGTGGCAGGCGGGGCAAAGCATCTCGCGCGCGTCCTTGGCGCGCTGCGCCCATCGCCAGCGTCCCTTATGGAAGACCGCGCCGCATTGCGGGCAGACCGAGGGCTCCACGGGCTTGCGCGTGGGGTGGTAGGGGTCGAGCAGGTGGTCCCATTGAGCCCTCCCGAAGCGCCGCTTGCGGGCAAATTTCTTCGCTTGGGACACTCTCACGCTTTTCATCCGATCCTCCTGGCGGGTACCGCCGACAGATTGCGGATCGGGGCGCCCATCGCCTTGACATGGGTCAAGGCCCGGTGAGGTCAAGGATGAATGACGATCGGGGTGCCGTCCGGAACCGCCTGGGCGATCTCCTCTATCTCCTCGTCGTTGACGGCGATGCAGCCGTCGGTCCAATCGACGCCGAGAAACAAAATGGCCAAGGCGCCCATGCCGTTGGGGAGCCCGTGGATCATGATGTCGCCGCCCGGCGGCACATGCCGGGCCGCCGCCTGCTTGCGGTCCGAGGCGCTCGGATAGGAGATGTGCAGGGAGAGATGAAAGGCGCTGGCATAGTTGTGATAGTCGATGACGTAGCGCCCCTCCGGTGTGTGGTGATCGCCCTGCTGCTGCTTCTGCCCTTTGGAGCGGATGCCGAGCGAGACCCTGTAGGTCTTGATGGGCTTGCCCTCGCGCAGCAGCACCAGCTCGTGCCGCGCCTTGAACACCTCGATCGCGTCGGCGGTGGGGAGCGATTCCTTGGCATGGGCGCTGGAGACGACGACGGCGCCGAGCGCCGCACAGAGGCTCGTCTTGATCAGGTGCATGTTCCCCCTCTCAGCGAAAATAGCGGTAGTGGCCGATGATCTTCCAATTCAGCAGCACGTCCTCGAGCCGCGCGCCGGCGCCGATGTTGTGTACGATAGCATAGCCGCCGCTGTCGGATGCAGGCACGTCGCTCACGAGGCCGACGTGCAGCAGCCCGCCGAGGTCCCAGGCGACGACGTCGCCGGGCCGATAGTCCTCGCGCCGAGCGCTTGCCGGCAGGGATTTGCCGCGGCGCGCGAAGAAGGTCATGAGATTGGGGACGCGGCGATGGTCGATGTTGGAGTCCGGCGCGCCGAGACCCCAGCGATGCGGATAGGCCGCGAAATTCCGCAGCATGTCCTCGTGGACTTCCTTCTGGAGATCGACACCCGCCGCGCGGAAAGCGCGGACGATCACGTCGGAGCACACGCCGCGGTCGCGCGGGGGATCGCCGTTGGGATAGGCAATGCGGACATAGGCGGGATCGTAGCTCCGCGTATAGGCGGTCCGCTCGAGCGCGGCATGGGCCGCGCGGAGCGCGGGGCGCTCGATCTCCGCATGCGCGGAGGCGCTCAGGACGAGCAGGATCAGCAGGCTCGTCCTCAGGAATGTACGCACGATCCCACCATGCCCGATCCCAGGAGGATGCCAGTCTCGCGGGGCAATGGGGCAGATCTATGGCGCGGCGGACACACCCGCGCCGAGGAAGCCGCCGTCGACGGCGAGGACGTGGCCCGTGATGTAAGAGGCCTCGTCGCTCGCGAGGAAGACCGCGCCTGCCGCGACCTCCTCGACGCTGCCGTAGCGTCCCAGCGGCACGTGCTTCGCCCAGACGCCTCGCTCCGCCGGCGAGTGCATCGCCGCGACGAGCGAGGTCTCGATGGGTCCCGGCGAGATCACGTTGACGCGGATCTTGTGGCGCGCGAGCTCGACCGCCATCACCTCGCTCAGGGTGACGATGCCGCCCTTGGAGGCGCCATAGGCGGCGCGGCCGAGATTGCCGCGGTGGGCGGAGACGGAGGCGAGATTGACGATGGCGCCGCCGCCCGCTGCCGCCATCTCCTTGGCGACGGCCTGGCTCATCAGGAAGGTGCCGCGCAGATTGACCGCGAGGATGCGGTCGAACACCTCGACGGGCGTCTCCAGGAAGGCGACGTTGCGGCCGATGCCGGCATTGTTGACGAGGACGTGGATGCGCGGAAACTCCGCGCGCACGTCCGCCACGAGCCGCGTCACCGAGGCGGGATCGCTGACGTCGAGCGTGTGGCGCAGGAGCCGCGGCGTTCCGGTCTCGACCAGCGTCTTCTCGGTGACGGCAAGGTCGGCCGCGATCACGGTGGCGCCCTCCGCGACGAAGCGCTCGGCGATCGCCGCGCCGATGCCGCTGGCAGCGCCCGTGACGATTGCAACCTTGTCCGGAAGCCGCATGGGGTCCTCGCCTCGCTGGGGCCGCCCTAGACCCTAGCAGAGGCCGGGCGGCCTCCCAATCCCGCGGGAGCGGCACCATGTCATTGGTAGAGCCATCGGGGGTATCCCGTGAACGACACTCAGAAACCCGAGACCCAGGTGCAGGCGAGCGCGCGCTACCGCTCGAACCTGCAGGGAGAGGTGGACAGCGCCGCGCTTTACCGGGCGCTTGCCGAGGCGGAGCAGAACCCGCAGATCGCGGAGGTCTATCGCCGGCTGGCCGCCGTCGAGGAGGCGCATGCTGCTTTCTGGCGGACGCAGATCGAGCGAGTGGGCGGACGGCTCCCGCAGCTCCAGGCAGGCTGGCGGACGCGCATGCTGATCCGGCTCGCGCGCTGGTTCGGGCCGACCTTCGTATTGCCGAGCATCGCGACCCTCGAGCGCGCGGACATGACGCGCTACGACGCGCAGCCCGAAGCGAGCGCGGGCGGGCTGCCCGGCGCCGAGCGCTCGCATGCGCGCGTGGTGGAGCTGCTGGCCCAGGGTGCGCGGCAGCCGGTATCGGGATCCACTCTCGCGCGGCTCGAGGGCCGCCACCGCAGCATGGGCGGCAATGCGCTCCGCGCCGCGGTGCTCGGCGCCAACGACGGGCTCGTCTCGAACCTGAGCCTCGTCATGGGCGTCCTCGGCGCGCAGGTGACGGAGCACACGATCCTGCTCACGGGTCTCGCGGGGCTGGTCGCGGGCGCCGCCTCCATGGCGATGGGCGAGTGGCTTTCGGTCACGAGCTCGCGTGAGCTCTATGAGTCGCAAGTCGCGGTCGAATCCCAGGAGCTCCAGCAGAATCCGGCCGAGGAGGAGATGGAGCTCCGCCTCATCTACCAGGCGAAGGGCCTGCCGGAGGACGAGGCGCGCGCGCTTGCGAAGCGCCTCCTCGCCGACCGCAGCTCCGCCCTCGACACGCTCGTGCGCGAGGAATTGGGGCTCGACCCGGAGGAGCTCGGCGGCTCGCCCTGGACCGCCGCCGCGACCTCCTTCGGGCTCTTCTCGCTCGGCGCGGTCTTTCCGGTGCTGCCCTATTTTTTCGCGACCGGCATT
>DATKNV010000117.1:0-5564 GCA_035541215.1 Allostellaceae bacterium
GCTCTCGCCTTCTCCTCCGTCGGGCTCGCGATCCAGAACGCGCACATGGAGGACATCCGCGTCGTCGCCGATCTCTATCAGGACGGCATCGAGGGCTATCGCACCAGCGAGTACCTCGTCCTCGCGGACGGGCCGATCAAGACCATCGAGGACCTCAAAGGCAAGGTGCTGGCGTCGAACGGCATCGGCGGCGCCATCGACATGGCCATGCGCAAGATCATGCTCGACCACGGCATGGTCGAGAAGCGCGACTACCGCATCGTCGAGATCGACTTCGCGAACATGCTCCCGGCGATCCGCGAGAAGAAGGTCGATCTCGTGGGCGAGGTAACGCCCTTCACGATCGAGGCGCAGAAGGCCGGCGACATGCGCACGCTCTTCACGCTGAGACAGGCAATGGGCCCGACGCAGATCACGCTGCTGACCGCGCGCGCTCCCTACATCGCCGAGCACCGCGCCGTACTCGTCGATTTCTTCGAGGATTGGATCCGCGGCACGCGCTGGTTCCTCGATCCCGCGAACCACAAGGAGGCTGTCGAGATCGTGGCGAGCGTCACCAAGCGGCCCGCCTCGGAGTTCGACGGCTGGGTCTTCACCCACGACGACTACTACCGCGATCCCGATGCCAAGCCCAATCTCGCGGCGCTCGACGACAATCTGAAGGTCCAGAAGAAGCTCGGCCTCCTCGACATCGACATCGACGTCAAGACGTACACCGATCTCAGCCTCATCGAGGACGCGGCGAAGCGGATTAAATAGCGGGCGGGCGCGGCGATGGCCGGTACCGAGATTTCCTTCGAGCGGGTGAGCCACACCTACCGGCCGCCGCGCGGGCGGCCGGTGCCGGCGCTCGAGGAGGTGAGCCTCGCGGTGCGCGAGCGCGAGTTCATGGCGCTGCTCGGCCCCTCCGGCTGCGGCAAGAGTACGCTCCTCTATCTCCTCGGCGGCTTTCTTCCGGTGGAGCAGGGGCAGATCAGCGTCGGCGGCGTCCCCGTCCGCGGGCCGGGCCCCGACCGCGGCATCGTCTTCCAGAACTTCGCGCTCTTCCCGTGGAAGACGGTGCGGCAGAACATCCTCTACGGGCTCGAGAAGCAGCGGATGCCGCGAGCGGAGCGCGAGCGGCGCGCGCAGGAGTTCGTCGACCTCGTGCATCTCGGGGGCTTCGAGGACAGCTATCCCTCGCAGCTCTCCGGCGGCATGAAGCAGCGCGTCGCAATCGCGCGCACGCTCGCGATCGATCCCGCGATCCTCCTGATGGACGAGCCCTTCGGCGCGCTCGACGCGCAGACCCGCGGCCTCATGCACGAGGAGCTCCTGAGCATCATGGAGCGGCGGCCGAAGACGGTGGTCTTCGTCACCCACGACGTCCGCGAGGCGGTCTATCTCGCGGATCGCGTCGCCGTGATGTCAGCGCGCCCCGGCCGCATCAAGGAGATCGTGGAGACCGGGCACGAGGGGCGGCCCGGCCCCGAGATCGTCAAATCCCGGGCCTTCGCCGAGAAGGTCGATTACCTCTGGGACAGCGTGCGGAAGGAAGCGCTGCTCGCGCAGGCGCAGAAGGCCGGGGGCGCATGAGCGCGCTCCGCCGCTACGCGCCGCTGCTCCTGCTGGCGCTCCTCTGGGAAGCGGCGCCGCGGCTCCATCTCGTCGATCCCCGCTCGCTGCCGCCGATGTCCGAGGTGGCGGTGGCCTGGTGGCGCCTGCTGATCTCGGGCGATCTCGCGACGGAGGGCCTCTCCTCGCTGCTGAATCTCCTCGCGGGGCTGCTGCTGGGGATCGTCATCGGCACCGCGCTCGGCGTGCTGATGGCCTGGTATCGCGCGATCGACGATCTCGTGCATCCGCTGATCCGCGCGCTCTATCCCATGCCGAAATCGGCGCTCATCCCCGTGATGATGATCTGGCTCGGCCTCGGCGCCGCCTCCAAGATCGCCTCGATCTTCATCGGCTGCCTGCTGCCGGTGGTGCTCAGCGCCTACAACGGCGCGCGCGGCGTCGACCGCGTCCTGATCTGGTCGGCACGCGCCGCGGGTGCCTCGCCGCGGGAGGTGCTGTGGGAGGTGGTCCTGCCCGCGGCGATGCCGGAGATCCTCGCGGGCGTGCGCAATGCGCTGGCCCTCTCCTTCATCCTGCTGGTGAGCTCGGAGTTCATCATCGGCCAGCACGGGCTCGGGTACCTCATCTCGTTCCTCGGGGAGGGCGGCGCCTACGATGCGATGTTCGCGGGCGTCGCCACCGTGGCCGCCGTCGGCTTCCTCGCGGACCGGCTCTATCTCCTGGCGATGCGGAAGGCGCTGCTATGGAGAGAATAGGCGGGATCGATCCCGCGCGCCTCCTCCGGCGCAGCGCGCTCATCCTGATCCTGCTGCTGGCGTGGGAGGGATTGGCGCGCCTGCACGTCTTCACGCCCTTCCTCCTGCCGTCGCTCACGACGGTCCTGGAGCGCCTCGCCAAAGACACGATGACCGGCCAGCTTCCGCTCTCGCTCGCCCTCACGCTCTATCGCGCGCTCCTGGGCTTCGCGCTCGCGGCGGCCTGCGGCGTCGCGGTTGGGGTTCTGATCGCGCGCGTGCGCTTCGCGCGCTGGCTCTTCGATCCGCTGGTGTCGGTGGGATTGCCGATGCCGAAGATCGCCTTCCTCCCGATCTTCGTGCTCTGGTTCGGGGTCTTCGACGAATCGAAGATCCTGATGGTCGCGTTCTCCGCGGTCTTTCCGGTGATCGTCGCGACGGCCGCGGCGACGGAGAACGTCGAGAAGGTCCTGATCTGGTCCGCGCGCGGCCTCGGCACCGGCGAGCGGCGGCTCCTCTGGGAGATCGCGCTCCCCGCGGCCTTTCCGCAGATCATGACGGGGCTCCAGGTGGCGCTCCCCATCGCGCTCATCGTCGCCGTGCTCGCGGAGATGCAGATGGGCGGCCAGGGCCTCGGTGGCGACATGATGCAGGCGAGCCGCTTCGCCGATTCCCCGGGCGTCTTCGCGGGCCTCGTCGCGATCGCGATCGCGGGCTCCGCGCTCGTCAAGGCGATGGAGCTGATCCGCCGGCGGCTCCTCGTGTGGCATGCGGAGGCGGAGGCGGGCTACTGAGGCGGAGGATATCGATGCTGCTCGACATCAATCACATTGGCCAAATCGCGCTTCCCGTCAGCGACGTCGACCGCGCGGAGAAATTTTATGGAGGCGTACTCGGCCTCCGAAAGCTCTATCGCTACGGCGACCTCACCTTCTTCGATTGCGCGGGCGTGCGTCTCCTTCTGGAGAAAGCGCAGGACCCCAAGAACGTCCGCCACGGCTCGGTGATCTATTTCCGCTGCGCCGACATCGCGCTTGCGGTGCGCGAGCTCGCGAGCCGCGGCCTCGTCTTCGACAGCAAGCCGCACCTCATCGCGAGGATGGACGATCACGACCTCTGGATGGCGTTCTTCCGCGACCCCGACGATCACACTCTCGCGCTGATGCAGGAGGCGCCGAAGGGTTACGCGCCTATGGGCTAGTCGGCAGCACCCTCACCCTCCCATCGCTTCGCGATGGGCCCCAACCCTCTCCCGTCTGCGACGGGAGAGGGAAAAACGTCCCTCTCCCACCGGAGGTGGGAGAGGGTTGGGGCCCGTTGCGCAGCAACGGGAGGGTGAGGGTCGCGCCTAGCCGAGCACCGTTCCGGCCGCAATCCCCGCATCCTTCCCCGCGACCTTCGGACCGTTGTCGAGCCGGCAGCGCAGCACCTCGATGAATCCGCCTTGGGCATGCACGGTGAAGCCTTCCCCAGCGACCGCCGCGACCTCGCCGAGCTTCAGCCCCTTCACCGAGCCGAAAGTGCGCGCCGTGACCTTGCGCGCGTCGAAGATCTGCAGCCGCCGCCCGCCCAGCATGCACCACGCGCCCGGCTGCGGATTGCAGCCGCGGATCAGGTCGTAGATGACGTCGACGTGCTGGCCCCAGGCGACGCGGGATTCGGCCTCGCGCACCCAGCCCTCATAAGTCGCGGCCGTTTCGTCCTGCACCCGCTCGACCGCGCGTCCCGAGAGGACGAGGTCCGCGGCCTCGACCAGCGCCGCCACGCCCATCGGGAAGATCCTGTCGAAATAGATCGAGCCCAGGGTGTCGTCGGGGCCGATGGGCACGCGCTTCTGCAGAACGATTGGGCCTTCGTCGAGACCGTCGACGGGGCGGAAGATGCTGAGGCCGGTCTCGTGCTTGCCGAGGATGATCGGCCAGTTGATCGAGGATGGCCCGCGATGCGCGGGCAGCAGCGACGGATGGAACTGGATCGTGCCGTGCTTCGGTATCTTCACGAAGGACTGCGGCACGAATTGCGTGACGTAGGCCATGACGCCGATGTCGGCGCCGAGGCCCTGGAGCGCCGCGAGCGCCTCGGGGCTGCTATAGCGCTGGAACTGGAAGACGGGGACGCCGAGCTCCTGCGCCCGGGCGTGCAGCGGGTCGGGCTTGGCGCCGGGCTTGTCGGGTGCCACGAACACGCCGGCGACGGTGTCGCCGCGCTCGCGGAAGGCATCGAGCGCCGCTTTGCCGAAGACTTGCTGGCCGATCAAGGCAAGGCGCATCGCTGCCTCCTGTCATGAGTTGTCGCTGAGGATCGCGCGGCAGACGGCGTCGGTGACCGCGCGCGTGGTGGCGCTGCCGCCGAGGTCGGGTGTGTGGAGCGCGGAGTCGGCGGTCACGCGCTCGACCGCGCGCATGAGCCGGACCGCTGCGTCGCGCTCGCCCAGATGCTCCAGCATCATCGAGGCGGTCCAGAAGGTCGCGACGGGGTTCGCGATCCCTTTCCCCATGATGTCGAAGGCGGAGCCGTGGATCGGCTCGAACATCGAGGGGAACTTGCGCTCGGGGTTGAGGTTCGCAGTGGGGGCGATGCCGAGACTCCCCGCGAGCGCGGCTGCGAGATCGCTCAGGATGTCCGCGTGCAGATTGGTCGCGACGACCACGTCGATGGTGCGGGGCTTCAGCACCATGCGCGTGGTCATGGCGTCCACGAGCTCCTTGTCCCAGGCAACGTCAGGAAATTGCCGCGCGACCTCCGCGGCGATCTCGTCCCACATGACCATGCCATGGCGCTGCGCATTCGATTTCGTCACCACCGTGAGCTTCTTGCGCGGGCGTTTCTGCGCGAGGCCGAAGGCAAAGCGCATGATGCGCTCGACGCCCGCGCGGGTGAAGACCGCGGTCTCCGTCGCGACCTCCTCGGGGAGGCCGCGATGGACGCGGCCGCCATTTCCGGCGTATTCGCCCTCGGAGTTCTCGCGCACGATGACCCAGTCGAGATCCTCGGGTCCCGCCGCGCGCAAGGGACCGCGGATCCCCGGCAAGAGCCGCGTCGGCCGCACGTTCGCGTATTGGTCGAGGCCCTGGCAGATCGGGAGGCGCAGGCCCCAGAGCGTCACGTGATCGGGAATGCCGGGATCGCCGACCGCGCCGAAGAAGATCGCGTCGAAGCGCCGGAGCGTCGCGACCCCGTCCTCCGGCATGAGCTTGCCGTGGGCGCGATAGTAGTCGGAGCCCCAGGGAAAGTGCTCGACCGCGAGCGAGAAGCCGCCGTCGCGCCGCTCCA
>DATKNV010000118.1:0-3131 GCA_035541215.1 Allostellaceae bacterium
GGCGAGCAGAGCGACTACGGCAAGGAGCACTACCGTCCCGGCTGGATCGGCGAGGTCGGGATCGGGCCGCGCGACGAGAAGACCGGGACGCGGCTGGTGCTGACGCTCGGCAGCAACCCCGCCTGCCAGTCCAACTTTCAAGCCGCTTACCTCCGGCTCTGGCGCATGGGCGCGCGTCTCGAGGACTCCCGGCTGCTGCTCGACCGGGCCGAGACCATCTATCTCGGCCGTAACGACCCCCCGCTCCTCGGCGACGTCGGTCTCGACGACGCGACCGTGGAGTTCGCGACGCCCAGCATCGACCTCGACGTGCACAACCGCGAGACCGTCTTCCATTTCAAGGCAAGCGGCGACGCGATCGCGCGCGTCGATCCCGTGGCACTGAGCCCCCGCGATTTCCTCGACGAGTGGCTGCGCCGTCCCTGGGCGGAGAGCGTGCTCTGGACCGAGCCCAAGCACCGCGAGGAGCTGGCGGAGCGTCATCGCGCGATTCGCGAGGGCACCGACTACGTCTCCGGCAGCTTCGCCGAGCCCACGCGGCGCTGCACGGTGCGGCCGGGGCTCTGGCAGGTCGGCATCGCGCTCGGCGCCTCCGAGGAGGAGCGGGACCAGCGGCAGCCCACTTATTTCCTCATCCGCTGGCAGCCGCCCTATCGCTTCCGCATGGTCGACGGCGCCGATCGTCCCTTCCCCGAATGCTTCGCCCCCGATCCCGAGGCCGACGACTGGCGCACGCTCTTCGCGGGGCATGGCTGGCGGTGAGCGGCGCTCCGCAGAATCGTCGCATTCCTCCGCCGTCACCCTCACCTTCCCGCGCTGCGCGCGGGCCCCTTCCTCTCCCGCCTAGCGGCGGGAGAGGGATGCCGTGGCGCGCGCCGCAATCGAGTTTCCCTCTCCCGTGCACAGCGCGGGAGAGGGTTGGGGCCCAACGCGAAGCGTTGGGAGGGTGAGGGTGCCGGCTAGGGACACTCGACTACCCTCACCTTCCCGCGCTGCGCGCAGGCCCCTTCCTCTCCCGCCTGGCGGCGGGAGAGGGATTCCGTGGCGCGTGCCGCATTTCGCTACTCCCGCGTATCCCCGAAGAACTCGCGGACGCGCGCGAAGAAGCCCTCGGTCTCGGGGCTGGTGGGCTTGCCGTCGCTCGAGCCCTCGAACTCGCGCAAGAGCTCCTGCTGGCGCTTCGTCAGGTTGACGGGCGTCTCGACGACGATCTCGACGTACATGTCGCCGCGCGCGGGCGAG
The DNA here is from genome assembly GCA_035541215.1 of Allostellaceae bacterium. GTDB lineage: Bacteria > Pseudomonadota > Alphaproteobacteria > ATCC43930 > CGMCC-115725 > DASZHJ01. The sequence goes on from DATKNV010000118.1 coordinate 1,243, forward strand.
CGCAGCACGCTCATGCCCTTGCCTTTGATCCGAAGCTGCTTTCCCGTCTGCGTTCCCGCGGGGATGGTGAGCTTGGCGCGGCTGCCGTCGATCGCGGGCACCTCGACGCTCCCGCCGAGCGCCGCCGTCGGCATGGTCACGGGCACGCGGCAGTGGATGTTGGCGCTGTCGCGCTGGAAGAAGCGGTGCGGCTTCACCGCGAGGAAGATGTAGAGGTCCCCCGGCGCGCCGCCGCGCACGCCCGCCTCGCCCTCGCCCGCGAGCCTGATGCGCGTCCCGTCCTCGACGCCCGCGGGGATCGAGACCGAGAGATTCTTCTCGCGCCTGACGCGGCCCTGGCCGCCGCAGACGCGGCAGGGATTCTCGATGACGCGGCCCGCGCCGTGGCAGGTGGGGCAGGTGCGCTCGATCGTGAAGAAGCCCTGCTGCGCGCGCACCCGGCCGTGGCCGTGGCAGGTCGGGCAATTGACGGGCTTGGAGCCGCTCTCGGCCCCGGTGCCGGTACAATGCTCGCAGGCGACGAGGGTGGGGACGCGCACGCTCGCCTGCTTCCCCTTGAACGCCTCCTCGAGCGTCACTTCCATGTTGTAGCGGAGATCGTTGCCGCGCGCGGCGCTCTGCTGGCTGCGGCCGCGCCCCATGAACTCCCCGAACATCTCGTCGAAGATGTCCGCGAAGCCCGCGGCGAAGCCGAAATCGCCGGGCCCGCCGCCGCGCGCGCCGCCGTTCTCGAAGGCGGCGTGGCCGAAGCGGTCGTAGGCCGCGCGCTTCTGATCGTCCTTCAGGACGTCATAGGCCTCGTTGAGCTCCTTGAATTTCTGCTCGGCGGCCTTGTCCCCGGGGTTGCGGTCGGGGTGATACTGCATCGCGAGCTTGCGGAAGGCCTTCTTGATGTCGTCGCCGCCGGCGTTGCGCGCGACGCCCAGCAGCTCGTAAAAGTCCTGCTTCGCCATCGCCGATTATCCCCGCGCCCACCTTACTCGCTTGCGCATGCTCGCTCCGAGTGTGCGAGAGCCGCCCCGGCGTGGAGCGGCTCCCGGTCTCTGCCGCGGCCTCAGGCCTGGCCGCGCTTCTTCGTCTCGTCGACCTCCTCGAAATCGGCGTCGACGACCTTCTCCTCGCCCGCGGTCTTGGCGCCGCCGCCGGCGCCGGTGCCTGCGCCGGGCTGCGCGCCGCCATCGCCGCCGGGGCCGGCCTGCGCGCCGCCTTGGGCTGCTTGCGCCTTGTAGACGGCCTCGCCGATCTTCATCAGCGCCTGCTGCAGGGCCTCGGACTTCGCGGTGATCGCCTCGACGTCGGTGCCCTGCGACGCGGTCTTGAGCTCGGCGATCGCGGACTCGACGGCCTGCTTCTCGGCCGCGCCGACCTTGTCGCCGTGCTCCTTCACCTGCTTCTCGGCCTCGTGCACCATCGCCTCGGCGCGGTTCTTGGCCTCGACGAGGGCGCGGCGCTTCTTGTCGTCGTCGGCATGCGCCTCGGCGTCCTTCACCATCTTGTCGATGTCGGACTGGCTCAAGCCGCCGGAAGCCTGGATGCGGATCTGCTGCTCCTTGCCGGTCGCCTTGTCCTTGGCGTTCACGCTGACGATGCCGTTGGCGTCGATGTCGAAGGTGACCTCGACCTGCGGCATGCCGCGCGGCGCCGGGGGAATGCCCACGAGGTCGAACTGGCCCAGGAGCTTGTTGTCCGCGGCCATCTCGCGCTCGCCCTGGAAGACGCGGATGGTGACCGCGGTCTGGTTGTCCTCGGCGGTCGAGAAGACGTTGCTCTTCTTCGTGGGGATCGTGGTGTTGCGGTCGATGAGCCGGGTGAAGACGCCGCCCAGGGTCTCGATGCCCAGCGAGAGCGGGGTCACGTCGAGGAGCAGCACGTCCTTCACTTCGCCCTTG
>DATKNV010000119.1:0-11132 GCA_035541215.1 Allostellaceae bacterium
CGGCGCGTGCGCATTCCCTCGCCGGAGCGGCGCTTCGACGAATATCCGCACAAGCTCTCCGGCGGCATGCGCCAGCGCGCGATGATCGCGATGGCGCTCGCCTGCGATCCCCGGCTCCTGATCGCGGACGAGCCCACGACCGCGCTCGACGTCACGATCCAGGCGCAGATCCTCGACTTGATGCGCCAGCTCCGCGACGAGACCCAGGCCGCGATCATCATGATCACGCACGACCTCGGCGTCATTGCGGAGATCGCGCACGAGGTGATCGTGATGTATGCGGGACGGATCGTCGAGCGCGCGGGGGTCTCGGCGCTCTTCCGCGAGCCGCAGCATCCCTACACGATCGGCCTTCTGGGCTCGATCCCGAAGCTCACGGCGGAGCAGCCGCGCCTCACCACCATCGAGGGCGTGGTGCCGAACCCCCTCGCGATGCCCGTGGGCTGCCGGTTCCACCCGCGCTGTCCCTTCGCGACCGACGAGTGCCGGAAGGCCGAGCCCGGGCTCTCGGAAGTGCGGCCCGGCCATTTCGCGGCTTGCTGGCGCGCGCCGCTCGAGGAGGGCGGTCTCTGATGGCGGCGAAGCCCAACGGAGAGACCGCCGCGCCGATCCTCGAGGTCGAGCATCTCGTCAAGCACTTCGCGGTGCGCCGCGGCCTCTTCGGCCGCAGGATCGGCGCGGTGAAGGCCGTCGACGGCATCGGCTTCGCCGTGGCGCCCGGCGAGACCCTGGCGCTCGTGGGCGAGTCCGGCTGCGGCAAATCCACGACGGGCCGGCTGGTGCTGCGCCTCCTCGAGCCGACCTCGGGCGCCGTGCGCTTCGCCGGACGCAACGTCTTCGAGCTTGGCCCCGGCGAGGTGCGGGGCTTGCGCCGCGCCATGCAGATCGTCTTCCAGGACCCCTACGCCTCGCTCAATCCCCGCATGACCGTGGGGCAGATCGTGGGCGAGCCGCTGAGCCTGCACGGGCTCGCGCAGGGCGCGGGGCTCAAGGCGCGGGTCGAGGAGCTCCTGGGCTATGTCGGTCTCTCGCCGCATCACGCGCGGCGCTATCCGCACGAGTTCTCCGGCGGCCAGCGCCAGCGCATCGGCATTGCGCGCGCGCTCGCGGTCGAGCCCAAGCTCATCGTCTGCGACGAGCCCGTCTCCGCTCTCGACGTCTCGATCCAGGCGCAGGTGATCAACCTGCTGCAGGACCTGCAGCGCCGCTTCGGCCTCGCCTATATCTTCATCGCGCACGATCTCGCGGTGGTGAAGCACATCGCCGACCGCGTCGCCGTCATGTATCTCGGCAAGATCGTGGAGCTCGCGCCGAAGCGCACGCTCTTCAGCGCGCCCCGCCACCCCTACACCCAGGCGCTCCTCTCCGCGATCCCCGTGCCGGAGCCGACCTTGAAGCGCGACCGCAGGCTCTTGCAAGGCGACGTGCCGAGCCCGATGGCGCCGCCGCCGGGCTGCCGCTTCCAAACGCGCTGCCCCTTCGCGCGCGAGCGCTGCCGGAGCGAGGAGCCGCTCCTCGATGCCGCTCAGCCCGGCCACGCCGTCGCCTGCCATTTCTGGCGCGAGATCGAGCCGCCGCCGCGCTTGCTGCCGCCGCCCGAGGCCGAGGCCGCAAGCCCGCGGCTCCGGCGCTTGCAGGCCTTCTTTACGAAGCGCGCGGGCGAGGCCGATGCCTCCCGCGCTCACGAGGGAGTGTGACACCGGGGTTGCGCAGTCTTGCTATGATGATCGTCAACGCGAGCGCCGGTCACCGCCGGCCTCAGGATGAGGGGAGAGCTCAATGAAGGGATTCAAAATCGCCGCTTTCGCGGGCGCCATGCTGGCGGCGAGCGCCGGCATCGCCTCCGCCGAGACCACGCTCAAGATCGGGCTTGCCGAGGATCCGGACATCCTCGATCCGACGCTTGCGCGCACTTTCGTCGGCCGCATCGTCTTCGCCTCGGTCTGCGACAAGCTCTTCGACATCACGCCGGACCTGAAGATCGTGGGGCAGCTCGCGACCGGCTACAAATGGGTCGACGACAACAAGGGCCTGATCATCACGCTCAGGACCGGCGTCCAATTCCAGGACGGCGAGCCCATGAACGCCGCGGCCGTGAAGTACAGCCTCAACCGGCACCTCACGATGCAGGGCTCGACGCGCAAGGGCGAGATCGCCTCCGTGCAGAGCATCGACGTCGTGGACGACCACACCGTGAAGCTCACGCTCTCGGCGCCGTTCTCGCCGCTCATCGCGGCCCTTGCGGACCGCGCGGGCATGATCGTCTCGCCCAAGGCCGCAGAGGCGCTCGGCGACAAGTTCGGTAATTCTCCCGTCTGCGCCGGCCCCTACAAGTTCGTGGAGCGCGTGGCGCAGGATCGCATCGTCGTCCAGAAGTTCGACAACTACTGGGACAAGGGCAAGATCCACGTCGACAAGATCGTATTCCAGCCGATCCCCGACAACGCCGTGCGCGTCGCCAATCTGCGCTCGGGCGGGCTCGACTTCATCGAGCGCGTGGCACCCACCGACCTCCCGCAGATCAAGGGCGACAGCAAGCTGAAGGTGGCGACGATCGGCGAGATCGGGTACCAGGGCATCACGATCAACGTCGACAACGGGCCGCAATCGAAGAACCCGCTGGGCCAGGACGCGCGCATCCGGCAGGCCCTCAGCCTCGCGATCGACCGCGCCGCGCTCAATCAGGCGATCTTCAACGGCGAGTACGTTCCCGGCAACCAATGGGTCAATCCCAGCAATCCCTATTACGTGAAGAGCCTGCCGGTGCCGCAGCGCGACGTCGCCAAGGCGAAGGCGCTGCTCAAGGAGGCGGGCGTCGAGCATCCGAGCTTCACGCTGATGGTGCCCAACAACACCGAGGCGCAGCAGGTCGGACAGATCGTGCAGTCGATGGCCGCGGAGGCGGGCTTCGACATCAAGCTGCAGGCGACGGAGTTCGCCTCCTCGCTCAAGCTCGCGACCGAGGGACAGATGCAGGCCTTCCAGATCGGCTGGAGCGGCCGCGTCGATCCCGACGGCAACCTCTACAATTTCGTCGCCTGCGGGGCGCCGCTCAACGACGGCCACTACTGCAACGCCGAGGTGGACAAGGAGCTGAAGGCCGCCCGCGCAGTCGACGATCCGGCCGAGCGGCTCAAGCATTACACCGCGGCGGCGCAGATCCTGCTGAACGATCTGCCGATCATCTACATCTACCACCGCCAATGGATCTACGCCTACAACACCAAGGTCGAGGGCTTCACGCCCTATCCGGACGGCCTCATCCGTCCGCAGGGCCTCGCGGTGAAGTGAGGATCCAAACCCTCTCCCCCCCGGGGAGAGGGTCGGGAGAGGGGGCGTCGATGAAAGACCCAGCATGTCCGGACCAAGCTTGAGGCGGCCACCCCCTCACCCGGCCTCTCCCCGGAGGGGAGAGGGGACGCTTGCGAGGGAAGCGGTCCGCAAGCCGACGCCGGCAGAGACAGAAAGAGCGCGGAGATTGCGTCGCGAGAGCACGAGCGCTGAGCGGCTTCTGTGGCGTTATCTGCGCAAGCACCAAATGGAGGGAATGAAATTTCGCCGGCAGGAGCCGATCCTGGAATACACCGCGGATTTCGTCGCTCATGAGAAACGTCTCATCATCGAGCTCGACGGAGGTCACCACGCGGATCAAGTCGAGATCGATGAACGCCGCACGCGGCGGCTCGAGCAGGCGGGATTTCAGGTGCTGCGGTTCTGGAACAGCGATGTGCTTCTAAACGTCGAAGGGGTTCTCGAGACGATACGTCTTGCGGTGGCCCCCTCTCCCCAACCCTCTCCCCGGAGGGGAGAGGGTGAAGATGGTTCTGCCGCGAAGGCCCGGCAATGCTGACCTACCTGATCCGGCGCATCGCGATCATCATCCCGACGCTGTTCTTCGTCTCGATCATCATCTTCGGGCTGCAGCAATTGCTGCCCGGCGATCCCGCCTTGGCGCTCGCGGGCGAGGAGCGCGACCCGCAGGTGATCGCGTTCCTGCGCCACAAATACCACCTCGACGAGCCGCTCCCCGTCCGCTACGGGCTCTGGCTCGGCGGCGTGCTGCACGGCGATCTCGGCGAATCCATCCGCATCAACAAGCCCGTCCTCGATCTCGTGCTGGAGAAGCTGCCGGTGACGGCGGAGCTCGCGGGCATGGCGATCCTGGTCGCGCTCCTGATCGGCATTCCCGCGGGTGTCATCTCCGCGGTCAAGAACGGGACCTTCATCGATTACGGCGCCAACGTCTTCGCGCTCTGGGGTCTTTCCACGCCCAATTTTTGGCTGGGATTCCTGCTGATCCTGCTGTTCTCGGTCGATTTGGGAGTGCTGCCGGCCTCGGGCTTCGTCCCGCCCGGCGAGGATTTGGGCCAGAATCTCGCGACCCTCGTCATGCCGGCCTTCGTGCTCGGCAACGCCATCGCCGCCGTGATGATGCGCCACACGCGGAGCGCCATGCTGCAGGTGCTGAGCGCGGACTACGTCCGCACCGCGCGGGCGAAGGGTCTCGAGGAGCGCACGGTCGTGCTGAAGCACGGCCTCAGGAACGCGCTCATCCCCGTGGTGACGCTGGGTGCGCTCGAGTTCGGCCAGCTCCTCTCGGGTGCGGTGCTGACCGAGCAGGTCTTCACCATTCCAGGCTTCGGCAAGCTCATCGTCGATGCCGTCTTCAACCGGGATTATGCGGTGGTGCAGGGGGTCGTGCTCTGTACCGCGACCGCCTTTATCGTGCTCAATCTCTGCGCCGACATCGCCTACTTCCTCGTGAACCCGCGGCTGCGCGCCTGAGGAGCCCCCGATGACCGCGATCCCAGTCGATGCCGCAACGTCCGCCCCGGAGCTTCCGGACGACCGGCCCTGGCGGCGCGCGCTCCGCCGTCTCGTGCGCCGGCGCGGCGCGATGGTCGGGCTCTCGGCGGTGCTGTTCTTCGTCCTGATCGCGATCTTCGCGCCCTATGTGGCGCCCTACAGCCCCGTCGCGACCGACTGGGGCGCGGTGCGGAAGGCGCCGAGCCTCGCGCATTGGCTCGGCACCGACGAGATCGGCCGCGACGTGCTCTCGCGCGTCATCTTCGGGGCGCGCGCCTCGCTGATGGCGGGCGTGGTCTCCGTGCTGATCTCGCTGAGCCTGGGCGTGCCGCTGGGGCTCCTCTCGGGCTATGTCGGCGGTTTCCTCGACGGTCTCCTGATGCGGATCGTCGACGCCATGCTCGCCTGTCCGTTCCTCATCCTCGCGATCGCGCTCGCGGCCTTCCTGGGGCCCAACCTCACCAACGCCATGATCGCGATCGGCATCTCTGCCATGCCCGCCTTCGTGCGCCTGACGCGCGCGCAGACGCTCGCGACCAAGGTCGAGGACTACGTCGAGGCCGCGAAAGCCGTGGGCAACCCGCACCATCGCATCGTGCTCAGGCACATTCTTCCGAACATCCTCGCGCCCATCATGGTGCAGGCGACGCTCGCGATCGCCGCCGCCATCATCGCGGAGGCGAGCCTCTCCTTCCTGGGCCTCGGTCAGCAGCCGCCGGCGCCGAGCTGGGGCAGCATGCTCAACACCGCCAAGAACTTCCTCTCGCAGGCGCCGTGGATGGCCTGGTGGCCGGGCGCCGCGATCTTCGTGGTCGTGCTGTCCTTCAATCTGCTCGGCGACGGGCTCCGCGACGCGCTCGACCCCAAGCACAAATAGGACCGCCGCCTCACTTCACCCCGTGCGTGCGGGAATAGCCGTTGGGCGCCGGCGAGCGCCAGCCCGCGAGCGCGCCCTCGCGCGGACGATAGACCTCGACCTTGAGCGGATGGCACTTGGCGACGTCGCTCGAATGGCTCGAGCCGCAATCGCCGCCGGGACAGGCGGAGAGCGCGCCCAGCAGGTCAATCTCCGCGAAGAACTCGATGAAGTCGCCGGGGCGCACGGGACTCGCCTTCATGAAGTACTGATGCGTGTCGCGCGTGTAGCCCGTGCACATGAAGACGTTCATGACGTCGTGCACGTGGCGCTCGGCCTCGGCGAGCGGCAGGCTCCGCGCGGCCGCGAGCGCGCGCGTGAGATTGGAGTGGCAGCAATGATGGTACTCGGTCCCGTTCAGGAGCACGTTGGTATAGGGATCGCAGCGGGTGCCGATGATGTCGTGGACGCCGCCGCCGTCCGCGTCGAAGCCGTACCAGTCGAGCGTGTCCTCGGTGATCGTCGCCATCGGGCGGAGGCTCGGCAGCGTGCTCCAGAGACGGTCGCCGGTGCTGACGTGCGTCGCGTGGAACGCTCGGGTCTTGCCGCTATAGAACCGCTCCGAGAGATCGCGCGCGTTCCAGAGATTGAGATCGCCGACCTGCGGCCCCTCGATGCTGACGATGCGGAAGAAATGACCCGCGGGAACCTCGAAGGCCATTCCCTCGCGCGGCGCGACCGTCTGCTCCGAGACCTTCGAGGCGCCCGAGCGCGCGCGGCGGTAGAAGGCCGCGTCGAAGGACGGCAGGCGCTCGACCGAATAGGTGATGACGGACTTCACGGCACGGCGCGCCGCCGCGTCCGCGGGCGGCGTGGTCTGAGGCGATCTCGTCATGTCTCCACCTTTCCGGTTGGGGAGGTCAGAGCTGATCCGCGATTTTCGCCCATTGTCTCAGCTCCTCCTCGAAGCGCTGCTGCGCGTCGGGGCGGGGGAGGGTGGCGGTCTGGGTGCCGCCCGGCGCCTTCAGGATCGCGCTCATGAGCTTCCACTCCGCGCTCGCGCGGATCACGACCACGCCGGCATCGGCCACCCGGCCCAGCAAATAGCCGCCGCCCTTGTCGAGACGGATGAAGGCGTGAACGATGCCGTTCTCGTCCTGCACCGCGATCTGGCGCGGGCTGATCTTGGCGCTGCCTCTGGTGAGGCCGAGGGCGTTCGTCACGTTTTGGTCGAGCGGTATCTCCTTGCCGCTCGTGTCGAGCATCGCGATGATCTTGCCGAGCTGCTCGCGGGAGATCAGCGCGCCGACCTGCGCGCCTGCGGCGGTGGCGGCAATCCCCGCGATGAAGGTGCTCACGAGCAGAATGGGCTTCAGCATCGAATTCGCTCCGAGTTGGATCAGCGCCCGCGGCGCCGGTGTCTCCGCTTGCGCTGGTGGCGCCAGAAGTAAATGAGTACCACGGCGCCCGCGACGATGGCGACCGCGACCAGCACGGGCTCCAGCGTGCCGACCCAGTGCAAGACTTCGTGGAAGCGCTTGCCGAACCAATAGGCGAGCCCGGTCCAGAATCCGACCCAGAGCGCGGCGCCCAGCGAATTGTAGGCGAGAAAGTGCCACCAGTTCATCCCCATGGTGCCCGCGACGATGCCGTTCAATTGCCGCAGCACCACCACGAAGCGCGCGAAGAGCACCACGGCGCCGCCGTGCCGGTCGAAGAACCCCTCGACGTAGTGAATGTGCTCGTGCTTGATGCGAACCCTGGGCCCGTAGCGCAGCACCAGCACCCGGCCGCCCTTGCGTCCGATGAAATAGCCGATGTTGTCGCCCATGACCGCGGCGACCCAGCAGACGAAGGCGACCATGAAGATGTCGAGCTTGCCGCGGGAGGCGAGGATCGAGCCCGCGATCATCAGGGATTCGCCCGGCGTTGGCATGCCGAAGCTTTCCAGGAAGACGCCCAGGAACACCACGGAATACCCGTATTCCGCAACGTAGCGCTGCGCTTCGTCGAGGAGACCGTCGAACATCGGCGATGACCGTCGTGCCGGTCGCGCGCGTCAGCTTGCGGCGCCGGCCGCGGGCTGCCAGCCCTCGGGATTCTCGAGGAAGGACTTGAGCGCCGCGTATTGCGCCGGCGTGAAGTAGCCGAGCCCCTGCGCGACCCTCAGCACGTCCCACCAGGTCGCGAGCGCATGGAGCGTCACCCCCTCGGCCGCGAGGCTCGCGACGCTCTGCGGGAAGATGCCGTAGTGGAAGATCACGAAGGTGTGCGCGATCTTGCCGCCGGCGTCGCGGATCGCCTGGATGAAGTTGAGCTTCGAGGTGCCCTCGCTCGCGAGGTCCTCGACCAGCAGCACGCGCGCGCCCTCGGCCATCTCGCCCTCGATCTGGGCGTTGCGGCCGAAGCCCTTGGCCTTCTTACGGACGTAGAGCATGGGGAGGCCCATCCGCTCGGAAATCCACGCGGCGAAGGGAATGCCCGCGGTCTCGCCGCCGGCCACCGCGTCGAAGGATTCGAAGCCCACGGCGCGCTCGACGAGCTCGACGCCCATGTCCATGAGCTTCGCCCGCGCGCGGGGAAAGGAGATGAGGCGCCGGCAATCGACGTAGACCGGGCTCACGCGGCCCGAGGTGAAGGTGAAGGGGCGGTCCGGATTGAACAGAACCGCCTTGGTCTCCAGCAGGATGCGGGACGTGATCTCGGCGGTGTCCGTCGCCTCTGGCATCGCGCGCCTCGCTCGAAGTTCGTGACCGGCCTCGCCTCTTTAAGGCCAAATCCCCCCGGGGGCAACGGCGGCGATGGCGGGCGGCGGCACTTCCCTATACCCTGCGAGCCGTAGCGGCCATCGAGGGGAGAGCGGAATGCCGGAGCTGGTGCTGTGCGAGCGCGAGGAGGGGATCGTGACCGTCACCCTCAACCGGCCGGAGAAGCTCAACGCGCTCAACAAGGCGATGTGGCTCAAACTGCACGACGTCTTCGGCGATCTCGAGACCGACGGCGACGTCCGCGCGATCGTGCTCAGGGGCGCGGGCGGCCGGGCCTTCGCGCCCGGCGCCGACATCGCGGAGTTCGAGGCCGAGCGCGGCAATTCGCGCCAGGCCCGCGAATACGGCAGCCTCATGCACGAGGTGATGCGGCGGATCGGCGAGTGCCGGCATCCGAGCGTGGCGCTCATCGAGGGGCTCTGCGTCGGCGGCGGGCTCGAGATCGCGACGCTCTGCGACATCCGCATCTGCGGGGAGGGGAGCCGCTTCGGCGTGCCGATCAACCGCATCGGCGTCACCATGGGCTATCCCGAGATCAAGGCGCTGATCGCGCTGGTGGGACGCGACACCGCGCTCGAGATCCTGCTGGAGGGCCGCGTCTTCGGCGCCGCCGAGGCCAAGGAGAAGGGGCTCGTGACCCGCGTCGTCCCCGACGACAAGGTGGTCGAGGAAGCCTATGCCGCTGCGCGCCGCATCGCCGCGGGCGCGCCGCTCGTCAATCTCTGGCACAAGAAATTCGCGCGCCGCGTCCTCGACCCGCGCCCGCTCACGCCAGCGGAGTTCGACGAGCCCTACGAGACCTTCGACACCGAGGATTTCCGGACCGGCTTCCGCAGCTTCCTCGCGAAGCGCCCGCCGGCATTCAAGGGGCGATGAATGAGCGACACCGTTGATCCCTGCGACGAGAGCGCGCTCCGCGCGCTCTATCCCGCGCCCTCGCGGCTCGCGATCGTGAAGCAGATCGACCGGCTCGACGAGCATTGCCGGCGCTTCATCTCGATGTCGCCGTTCCTGGTGATCGGCTCGACCCGGCCCGGTCGCGGCACCGACGTGAGCCCGCGCGGCGACGCGCCGGGCTTCGTGCGCGTCCTCGACGAGCGCACGCTCGCGATTCCCGACCGCCCCGGCAACAACCGTCTCGACACCATGAGCAACCTGCTCGCGGAGGCGCAGGTGGGTCTCCTCTTCCTGGTGCCGGGCCTCGAGGAGACGCTTCGGGTGAACGGCACCGCCTCGCTCTCGCGCGATCCCCAGTTGCTCGAGGGCTCGACCGTCATGGGCAAGCTGCCGCGCATGATGATCCTCGTCGCGGTGCGCGAGGTCTTCTATCACTGCGGCAAGGCGATCAAGCGCGCGCGGCTCTGGCAGGAGGACTACCGCGTCGATCCCAAGAGCGTGCCGTCCTTGGGCCGCGTGATCGTCGAGCAGGCGCGGCTTGAGCGCAGCATGAGCGTCGAGGAGGCGGACGCCGCAGTCGAGCGCTCCTACAAGCAGAATCTCTACTGAGGCGCGGGATCCGAGGCGGCGATGTAGCGGTAGACCGCCTCGCCGATCGCGAGCAGCGTTCCGTCGGGGCCTTTGACCTCGCCGTTCGCCATGTAGATGGTGTTGCCGCCGCCGCGGCGGTGGGCGGTGCAGGTGAGGGTGCCGCTCTTGGCCTGTCCCGTGAAGCTCGTGGTCATCGAGAGCGTGACGGCACGACGGACCTTGCCGTCCGGCCCCGGGTGGACGCCGGTATAGCCGCAGGCGGCATCGAGCAGCGCCGCCAGCACGCCGCCGTGCACCACGCCGGAGCGATTGAGATGATGCTCCGCGAGATCGACCTCGAGGCGCACGAATCCGTCGCGCCACTCGGCGATGCGGAAGTCGAGGATCTTGTTGAAGCCCCGGACGATCTCGCGGGGCGCGGACGATTGCTGCGACACGGTGCGCGGACTCCTTGCTGCGGCGCGCGAGAGTGCCGGAGCGGGCGATATCTTGTCCAGAGTGCGAAAATAGGAGCGCCGATGTCTCGTCGGCAGCCGCCGCTTTCACCACCAAGGCACCAAAGACACCAAGTTCTTTCTCGCGGCGAAACTGCATTCATCCTGCTCTGTGCCTCACCGCCTCTGCGGTTGAATTTCACCACAGAGGCAGTGAGACAGTGAGTGAAAGGAATAGCGGCTTCGCCGCGAGAAAGAACTTGGTGTCCTTGGCGTCTTGGTGGTTCGAATTTCTGTCGCGCGGCCTGCGATTGACACCCGGCGCGGACGAGGACACCCTCGGTGCCCTCCGGAGGGGAGACTACGTCCATGAAATTTCGGCTAATGATGGCCGCGGCACTCTTGCCGCTCGCCGCCGCTCACGCCCAGACCGCGCACGACGCGAGCGCCACCTCGACGGCGCATGTCGAGACCGTCAAGACCGAGGAGGGCGAGACCGCGGTGGTGATGAAGGTGCGCAACGCGCGCTTCGTGCCGTATTTCATCTATGCCGACCAGAACAACTATCCCCCGCGGCTCGTGACCATCGTCACGGAAGTGCTGACGCGCAGCGACCGCGAGGGGCCCGATCCCTCCTCAACCGTCTCCGTCACCGTCGACGACCTCTCCGGCACGGAGACGAAGCGGCTCGCCGCGTTCTCCGATCCCGGCGCCGAGGGCGAGGTGATCGCGCGGCGCTATTTCGCGGCGACCATGCCCGGCTGCTGCGACAGCCCGGAG
>DATKNV010000120.1:0-47258 GCA_035541215.1 Allostellaceae bacterium
CGAGAGCATGTTGATGCAATTGCCGACGCCGCTGCTCTGCATCAGGAGCGCGCCGCGCTCGCCGCCGAGCCAGGCGCCCGCGAGGACGCCGATGCCCTCCTCCTCGGTGGTGAGCACGACGGCCTTCATGCGGCGGTCGGCGTGGCAGCGCTCGATGAGCCGGCTGTGGCCGGCGTCCGGGACATAGGCCACCTGGCGGATGCGCTCGCGCACGAAGACGTCGTAGATGCGATCGGGCCAGGCGGGAAGGGGCTTCGGGGGCATGGAATAGCTGTCGAGATGGATTGCGAATCGGAGAGGCGACGACTCAATCACATCGACGCCGCAAAATCGAGAGGCCGCGCGGGCACTGGCGCGGCGCCGGAATCGGAGCGAGGATGGCTGCATGGATTTCGAGCAGTTCAAGGATTCCCTCACGGCAAAAGCGCCGCCCAAGGCGTTGAGCGCGGCGCAGCGGGCGCTCTGGTGGGATGCCAAGGGCGACTGGGAGAAGGCGCACGAAAGCGCCCAGGAGGACGAGGGCAAGGCAGCGGCCTGGGTGCACGCCTATCTGCATCGCAAGGAGGGCGACCTCGCGAATGCCGGCTATTGGTATCGCCGTGCGGGAAAGCCCGCGGCGAGCGCTAGCCTCGCGCGGGAGTGGGAGGCAATCGCGCGTGGCCTGCTGAAGGGAGGTTAACGCAGGCGGTCTCGAATTGCGTGCGGCGGGATGCTGTTGATTCCGCGCCGCGGTCCTGGGATGCTTCGGCGGTGGCCTGTAGCGGGGGAGGCATTCGAGGTCATGGCGGTATGGTGTTGGATTGCGCGGCGCCGCTCGGCGGCGCTGCGGGCGGCGGTCGGAGTCGCGATCGCTTGGGGGGCGCTATCGGGCGGAGCCCAGGCGCAGCAGGCCAAGTCGGAGCCCGAGACCTACGTCCTCTACTTCGATTTCGCGAGCGCCAAGCTCTCGGCGAAGGCGCGGCCGATCATCACCGATGCCGCCGCCGCCGTCGAGCGCGCCAAGTCCAACGGCGCCTTCTCGCACGTCAAGGTCATCGGCTATGCCGATAGCGCCGGCACCGCCGAAGGCGCGGACCGATTGTCCGAGCGCCGCGCCGATGCCGTCCGCAGCGAGCTCATCCGCGACGGCGTAGCGCCCGAGGAGATCAAGACCGAGGGGCGCGGCAAGCGCGAGCCCGAGGTCAACACCGGCGATCAGGTGAAGAACCCCCGCAATCGCCGCGTCCGCATCGTCATCTATCGGCCCGGGGATTAGTTGCCACAGGCGGGCTCCGGCTTCCGACGCTCGAGACCCGCACCGCAGGCACAAGCGCGGAGGAGATGACCGGTGGAATTCGGCTATTTCACGCTCAGCGACAATCATTACCCGGACAATCCCCGGAGCGCGGAGCGCTTCATCCTGGAGATTCGGGAGCAGGCGATCCTCGCGGACCGCCTCGGCATGCATTCCGTCTGGATCGGCGAGCATCATTTCGACAGTCTCGGCGTCAATTCCTGTCCGGAGATGCTGCTAGCGAGCATCGTCCCCGTGACCTCGCGCGTGCGCCTTGCGCCGGCGGTCTCGGTGCTGCCGCTGCACCATCCGCTCCGCGTCGCGGAGCAGTGGGCGACGCTCGATCTCATCAGCGGCGGCCGCGTCGATTTCGCCGCAGGCCGCGGCTACGACCGCCGCGAGTACGAGCCCTTCGGCGCCAATTTCATGGAGTCGATCGAGATTTTCTCCGAGGGGATGGAGGTGCTGCTCAAGGCCTGGTACGAGCCCGGCGCCTGGTCCTTCAAGGGCCGCTACTACGACATCAAGGACATGGCGATCACGCCGAAGCCGCTGCAGCGGCCGATCCCGTTCTATGTCGCGTGCTTCTCGCGCGCGAGCCTCGAGCTCGCGGCGCGTAAGGGGCTCGGCATCATTTACGCGCCCTTCGCCGCCGCCATGACCTTCGGGGGCCTGGCGCAGGCGGTCGAGGCCTATCGCGGGGAATGCGCGAAGCACGGGCACGCGCCGACGAAGGCGATGTGCAGCTACTTCATCCACATCGCGGAGACGCCCGCGGAGGAGGACTACGCGCGCGAGACGCTCATGAGCTATTTCCGCCACTGCGTGCTGCCGGCCTTTCCCTCCGATCCCGCGAAGGCGCCGCCGACGATGCAGTACTTCATGAAGATCGTGGAGATCTTGAAGGGCATGCGGAAGGAGGACCTCTCGGACAAGTCGATCCTCATGGGGCCGCCCGCCAAGATCGTGGAGACGCTGAAGCGCGTGGAAGCCGCGGGAATCGAGGAGGTCATCCTCTACTTCAACGTCGGCAACAAGCCGCACGCGCTCGTCAAGGACCAGATGGCGAAGTTCATGGCGGAGATAGCCCCGGCCTTCGAGGGCTCGCACCGGCGCCTGGTGGCGTAGCGGCGCTGCCCATGCGAGGACTGCAATTGCTTGCGCTCGGAGCGCTGGCGGTATCGCTTCCGGCCGCGGCGGCGCCGGATTGGTCGCAGGCGGCAACGGTGACCGTGCGGATGCTCGACGATCGCTTCGTGCCGGATCGGCTGACGTTCCGGCACGGCGTCGTCTACCGGCTGCATCTCGAGAACGCCGGGCGAGAGCTGCACGAGTTCACGGCGCGCGATTTCCTCGAGGCGATCGAGAAGAAGAACCCCGAGGTGATCGGCAGCTACGGAGCCGAGATCGTGCTGGAGCCCGGCCAGCAGAAGGATCTCTACTTCGTCGCCCCCGCGGCAGCGCGCTACAAGCTCATCTGCAGCGACCACGAATGGGACGGCATGATCGGGGAGATCGTGGTGGAGTGAAGGCGGAACGGCCGGTAATCTCGGCTCGGAAAATGACGAGGCACGACATGCAACCCCTGACGATCGCGATCGGAGCTTATGGGCTGACGAAGCCGCTTAGAGAAGGAGAGGTGCGGCCGGAGCGGATCGCCCTCGACTTCAAGGCGGTCGAGCCCATCACCGCGGCGATGCGGCGGATGGTGCGCGGGCTCGAGTTCGACGTCTGCGAGATGGCCTTCACGACCTATCTCTGCGCGAGGGCGCTGGGCAAGCCCATCACCGCGATTCCCGTTTTCGTCACGCGCAACTTCCATCACTGGGCCGCGTTCTACAACGTGAAGTCCGGCATCCGCGCGCCCAAGGACCTCGAGGGTCGCCGCGTCGCCGTCAACCGCGGCTATACCGTGACGACCGGTCTCTGGGTGCGGGGCATCCTGCAGTCGGAATACGGCGTCGACCTCGGCAAGATCACCTGGGTCCCGACCGACGTCGAGCACGTCGCGGAATACAAATCTCCGTCGAACGTCGATCTCTCCTGCATCGGCAAGTCGATGGCCGATTTGCTGCTGACCGGCAATTGCGCGGCGGCGGTCGGCGACGTGCGCTTGGACTCCCCGGACATCAAGCCGCTCGTCCCCGACGCCCGCGAGGCCGGCTTCGCCTACTACCGCAAGACCGGCATCTATCCCGTGAACCACGGAATCGTCGTGAAGGACTCCGTGCTGAAGGCCGAGCCCGGCCTTGCGCGCGAGCTCTTCGAGGCGTTCAGTGCCGCAAAGGCGATTTATCTCGATCGCCTCAAATCGGGGAAAGACCTGACGCCTGCCGACGAGAACGCGATCTCTCTCGGCCGCGTCGTCGGCGGCGACCCATTCCCCTTCGGCGTCTCCGCCAATCGCAAGGCCATCGACGCGATCGTCCGCTTCGCCGTCGAGCAAGGGGTGATTCCGAAGCCGCTCACGCCCGAAGAGCTATTCGCCGCCGTCTAAATCCCTCTCCCACTTCGTGGGAGAGGGATTATACGTCGAGGTCGCGGACGAACTTCGCGTTTTCCTGGATGAAGTCGAAGCGCAGCTCGGGCTTGCGGCCCATGAGGCTCTCCACGAGCTTCAGCGTCTTCTTGTAGTCGCGGTCCTTCGGGTCCGGGAGCGTCACGCGGAGCAGCGTGCGGGTCTTCGGGTCCATCGTCGTCTCGCGGAGCTGCCTCGGCGGCATTTCGCCGAGACCCTTGAAGCGGCTCACCTCGATCTTGCCCTTGGCCGCCTTGAAGACGGTCTTCATGAGCTCGCCCTTGTGCGCGTCGTCGCGCGCATAGGCGGTGGTGGAGCCGCTGGCGACGCGGTAGAGCGGGGGCATCGCGAGGTAGAGGCGCCCCGCCTCCACGAGCTTCGGCATCTCCCGGAAGAAGAACGTCATCAGCAGCGAGGCGATGTGCGCGCCGTCGACGTCGGCGTCGGTCATGACGATGACGCGCTCGTAGCGCAGCTTCGACTCCTCGTAGCGCTCGCCGTGGCCGCAGCCGAGCGCGAGGACGAGATCGGAGAGCTCCTGGTTCTGCCGGAGCTTGTCGGCCGAGGCGCTCGCGACGTTGAGGATCTTGCCGCGCAAGGGAAGGATCGCCTGCGTCTCGCGCTCGCGCGCCTGCTTCGCGGAGCCGCCGGCGCTGTCGCCCTCGACGAGGAAAATCTCCGTGCCGCGGGCGTCGCCGCGGCTGCAATCCGCGAGCTTGCCGGGGAGACGCAGCTTCCGCGTGGCGCTCTTGCGCTCGAGGTCCTTCTGCGCGCGCTTGCGCTGGCGGTCCTCCGCGCGCTCGATGACGAAGTCCAGCAGACGCTGCGCGCCCTCGGGATCGCCGGTGAGCCAGTGGTCGAAGTGGTCCTTGAGCGCGCCGTCGACGAGGCGCAGCGCCTCGGGAGAGGAGAGGCGCTCCTTGGTCTGGCCCTGGAATTGGGGCTCGCGGATGAAGAGCGACAGCAGCACCGCCGCGCATTCCATCACGTCCTCGGCCGTGATCTGCGCGGCGCGGCGGTTGCCGACGAGCTCGCCATAGGCCTTGAGGCTGCGCGTGAGCGCGCTGCGCAGGCCCTGCTCGTGCGTGCCGCCCTCGGGCGTCGCCACCGTGTTGCAGTAGGAGTGGCAGAAGCCGTCCTCCTCCGGGCACCAGTGGATCGCCCACTCGACGCGGCCGTCCTTCTCGAACTCGGCCTCGCCCGCGAAAGGCGCCGCCGTCACGGTCGCGCGGCCGTTGATGGTGGCCGCGAGGAAATCGGAGAGCCCACCCGGGAAGTGGAGCTTCTCCTCCTGCGGCACGTCCGCGGGACGCGGCAGGGCGGGATCGCAGACCCAGCGGATCTCGACGCCGCGGAAGAGATAGGCCTTGGAGCGCGCGAGGCGATAGACCTGCGCGGGCTTGAAGCGCGCGCTGGCGCCGAAGATCTCGGCGTCCGGATGGAAGCGGATCGTGGTGCCACGGCGGTTCGAGACCGCACCCTTGTCCTTGAGCTTGGTCTTGGGCTTGCCGCGGCTGTACTCCTGGACCCAGAGCCGCTTGTCGCGCGCGACCTCGACCGTGAGCTTGTCGGAGAGCGCGTTCACCACGGAGATGCCGACGCCGTGCAAGCCGCCGGAGGTCTTGTAGGCGTCGCCGCCGAACTTCCCGCCGGAATGCAGCATCGTCAGGATGACCTCGAGCGCGGAGGTCTTCGGGAATTTTGGATGCGGGTCGACGGGGATGCCGCGGCCGTTGTCGCTGACGCTGACGCTGCCGTCGGCGTGGAACTCGACCTCGATCCGGCTCGCGTGACCCGCCACCGCCTCGTCCATGGCGTTGTCGAGCACCTCAGCGACGAGGTGGTGGAGCGCGCGCTCGTCGGTGCCGCCGATGTACATGCCGGGCCGGCGGCGCACGGGCTCCAGCCCCTCCAGGACCTCGATGTCCTTGGCGGAGTAGGCGGCGCCGGATTTGCGGGCGAGCGAGTCGAATACGTCTGCCATGGCGCGCGGAGTATAAGGAGACGGCCGAAGCCGCTGCAAGCAGGATGCTGTGTCCACGCCCTGTGTGGCCACAACCTATTGTGAGGAAAGGGTTCCCGACATGTCCCCCGCCGACCCGTCCGCCCCGCAGCCGCCGGCGCTCGAGCCCGCGCTGCGGACCTTCGCGATGCCCGCCGACGCCAATGCCAACGGCGACATCTTCGGAGGCTGGGTGCTCTCGCAGATGGATCTCGCGGGCGGCGTCACGGCCGCGCGGCGCGCGCGTGGGCGCGTCGCGACGGTCGCGATCACCGCGATGACCTTCCACCTGCCGGTCTTCGTCGGCGACCAGGTGAGCTGCTATGCCGCCGTCACCAAGGTCGGCCGCACCTCCATCACCGTCAGCATCGAGAGCTGGGCGCGGCGCTTCATGACGGGCGAGGCGGTGAAGGTGACCGAGGGCATCTTCACCTACGTCGCGATCGGCCCCGACCGGAAGCCGCGGCTCGTGCCGGCAGAGTAGCTCTACTTCGCGGGCTTCAACGTCCGCAGATAAGCGGCGAGCGCGTCCATATCGGCGTCATTGATGTTCTTGTACCAGTCGAAGGCCATCAGCAGCACGAGCGGCCGATCCGGGCGCATGCCCGTTTGGATCGCGGCCTTGACCTGCGCGTCGGTCCAATGAGCGATCCCCTGCTCGTTGGCGGGCGTGAGGTTAGCGCTGACGATGGTGCCGCCGATGAAGGCGGGGAGCTCCTGGCCGCCCGCGCCCACGCGCGTCATGTCGCTCTGCCCGTTGGGAAGCTGCGGCGTGTGGCAGTCGAGGCAATGGCCGAGCGCGCCCGCGAGATAATGCCCGTAGGCGATCTTGTCGGTGCGGGGCACGTCCGGCACCTGCGTCACCGGCGGGCCATAGGCCGGCGGGAGCGGTATCTTGTAGCTGGATTTCTCCACCTTGTTGCGGACGGGCTTCACCGAGCGAAGGTAAGCCACGATCGCGCGGACGTCCGTGTCGGACATCTCGCGATAGAAGGGGATCGGCATGGGCGGGCCGATGATGGTGCCGTCGGGCCGCTTGCCGTTGCGGATGGCATCGACGATCTGGTCGTCGGTCCAATTGCCGATCCCGGTCTCCCTGTCGGGGGTGATGTTGGGCGCGACGGCGCGGAAGACCGGCACCTCGATGACGAAACCGCCCGCGAGCTCCTGCTCTGCGATGGGCTTGGCGTCGGCGGTCTTGGGCGTGTGGCAATTGCCGCAGGCGACGATGCCGCGCATGAGATAGGTGCCGCGCTCCAACGGCGTTTCCGCCCGCGCGGCCGACGCCGCCGCCAGCCCCGCGACGCAAGCCGTGAGGGCGCAGCGCAGCGCCATCATCGTGACCTTCATGGTTTCCCCCGATTAACCCTGCGTTCTCTCGAACGCCCCTTCGCGCCGACTATAACGCCGCCGCCCGACCGCCGAAATGGCCCGAACGCATCGCGGGCGCACCGCCCGAGCGAGTTTATGAAAAAGCGCGAAGATTTCTCCGGCGATACCGGAGAGAGGCCCGAAAAATCCGTGAGAGAGTGACGTATGTCACAGCGCGTGCGGGTCGAGGAGCATAGGGTTTTCGTGTCGCCGCATCCTCCTGTCTAGCCCCCAAGCTAAAGGCACATCGGCGACACGGCTCTCGCGAGGTTTCCCAGGCCCGCGAGAGCTTTTTTTTCGGCTGCCGACGAGCCCTCCGGGGATGATGACGACGCAGCGGCCGTAGAAAAGCCTAGGACGCGCCTCCCGATCGGTCGGAATTGCGCTTGGCGCATGGCGGTAGGCGCGTCGACGTCTCCGAAACCAAGGAGGGTTGCGATGTTCCGCACGCTGATTCTCGGCACAGCCTTGTCGACCGCGCTGGCTTGCGCGGGCCACGCGCAAACCACCGGCAGCGAGGTCCAACGCGACGTCAATCAGCAGCAGCGCATCGAGAACGGGCTCGGCACGGGCGAGCTCTCCAGCGGCGAGGCTGCGCGGCTCGAGGCCGGTCAATCGCACGTCGATCGCTTGGAGCAGAACGCGAACCGGGACGGCAATCTCTCTCCGGCGGAAGCCCAGCGCATCCAGCGCGCGCAGAACGTCCAGAGCCGCCGGATTTACGACCTCAAGCACAACGGCGTCACCGGCAACCCCAACAGCCCCTCGAGCCGTCGCCTGCAGGCCGACGTACAGCGCAACGTCAACCAGCAGCAACGCATCGAGCAGGGGATCCAGTCGGGCTCGGTCACCAATCGCGAGACGGGCCGCCTCGAGGGTGGCCAGGCAAGGGTCGACGGGCGCGAGGCGGTCGCCGGAGACAACGGCCGCGTCGGCACCGGCGAGCAGCGCCGCATCCAGACCGCGGAAAATCACCAGAGCCGCCGGATCTACCGCGTCAAGCACAACGCCACTATGCGCTGAGCGCGGTCAGTGCGGCGGACGCAACTCCCGCTGCGCGACTTCGATGAAGCGGCCGAGCGCAGTCGAGCTGAAGGCGTCGCGGCGGCGAATCAGCACGGTCTCGACCCGCGCCCTCGCTCTTGGGAGATCGTGAAGCCGGACGCGGCCATCGGCAGCGGCGCGGGCGACGACCGCGCGCGGCAAGAGGGTCACACCGATTCCCGCGGCGACGCAGCCGACGATGCCGTCGAGCGTCCCGAACTCGAGCCGCCGCGGATCGAGGATCCCCTCGGCCGCGAGCATCGCCTCGAGATGCGCGCGGTAGGTGCAGCCGCGGCGGAACACCACCAGTTTGAGCTTGCCCCTGCCCGCGAGCGATCGCAGCTCGCCCGGTCCCGCGATGCCGGGCGCGGTCACCAGCACCAGCTCCTCCGCGACCATCGGCCTTGCCTCGATCTCCGGATGCCGCACGGGACCCGCGACGAAAGCGGCTTCGAGGCGGCGCGCCAAAACGGCGTCGACGAGCTCCGCCGAGGTGCCCGTGACGATCTCGATGTCCACTTCCGGATAGCGCGCGGCATAGGCCGCCAGGACCGGCGGCAGACGCAATGCAGTCGCGGTCTCGAGCGCACCCACGGAGATGCGTCCGCGCGCGACGACCCCGTCCGATGCGGCCTTGCGCGCCTCGCTCAGGAGGGCGCCGATGCGCTCGGCATAGGGCAGGAGCTGGCTCCCCGCGCCCGTGAGCGTGACCCCGCGGCTGTGCCGGTGGAAGAGGGGCACGCCTAGCTCGGCCTCCAAGAGCCGCACGCGCTGGGTCACGTTGGATTGAACGGTATTGAGTGTCTTTGCGGCCTTGGTGATGGCACCCGTGCGCGCCACTGCCGCGAAGACCGCGAGATCGCCTGCATCCATGCGCCGCCTCCGGCTTCCGAGAAATCATTGAAAGCGATGGCTCACGTCAAATTAAACCATTTTTGATGAATGCTTGTCGCGTCCTATAATTCGACGTGGAAGCGGAACGACAGAGGGATCGAAGGATGGCGAAGCGCGATCTCCTGAAACGGCTCGGCGTCGAGCATCCGGTGATCCAGGCACCGATGGGCGGCGGGCCCAGCACACCCGCATTGGTCGCGGCGGTCTCGAACGCCGGCGGTCTCGGTTCCCTCGGCGCTCCCTATTTGACGCCGCAGCAGATCCTCGATGCGGTCGCGGAAGTGCGGAGGCTCACCTCGAAGGCCTTCAACGTGAACCTTTTCGCGGGCGGCCAACGCAGCGAGAGCGGCGTCGATCCCAAGCCGATGCTGGAGATTCTCGCCGCGATCCACGCGGAGCTGGGCCTGCCGCCGCCGAGCCTGCCGGTACTGCCGCCCGATCCCTTCGAGGCGCAGCTCGAGGCGGTGCTGGAGGCTCGTCCGCCGATCTTCAGCTTCACTTTCGGGATTCCCAGCCTAGAGCAGATCGCGCGCCTCAAGGGCCGCGGCATCGCGGTCCTCGGGACCGCAACCACCGTCGCGGAGGCGCGGCTCCTCGAGGAAGCCGGTGTCGATGGCATCGTCGCGCAGGGAGCGGAGGCCGCGGCGCATCGCGGCACCTTCGCAGGAGCCTTCGAGACGTCGATGGTGCCGACGCTCGAGCTCGTGCGCGGCATTTCGTCCGCGGTGGCGCTGCCGGTCGCCGCCTCCGGCGGGCTGATGGATGGCCGCGATATCGCGGCCGCGCTTTGCGCGGGAGCCGCCGCCGCGGCGCTGGGCACGGCCTTCCTTGCCTGTCCCGAATCCGGTGCGAGCGCGTCCTATAAGGATGCGATCCTCTCGGCGCGCGCGGACACCACGGTCATCACTCGAGCCTTTTCCGGGCGTCCTGCCCGCGGTCTCGCCAATCGCTTCATCGCGACGCTCGCGGGCAAGGAGGCCGCGATCCTGCCCTATCCGCTGCAGAACGCGCTCACCCGTGCGATGCGGGCGGAGGCCGCGAAGCGCGGGACGAGCGGCTTTCTCTCGCTCTGGGCTGGCACGGGCGTGGCGCGCGCTCGCGCTTTGCCGGCGGGCGAGCTGGTGCGGCAGATCTTGCGGGAGATGAGCGCCGAGGCCGTGTCTTAGGCACGCCGAATCCTTCATAATCCGCTCCCGCCGCCGGCAAGACGGGCCGCGCTAGGAGCCTTCGATGCAGCATGAAGATGGTGCGCTCGTCCTGTTTTCGGGCGGGCAGGATTCGACGACGTGCCTTGCCTGGGCTCTCTCTCGGTTCGGCCGTGTCGAGACCGTCGGCTTCGATTACCGCCAGCGGCATGCGTTAGAGCTGGAATGCCGCGCAAGGATCCGGGAGGCAATGCGGACGGCGCTGCCCGCTCTGGCGCGCGGGCTCGGCGAGGATCATACCGTCGATCTCGGCGTCCTCGGAGAGATCAGCGAGACCGCGCTCACGCGCGACGCCGAGATCGAAATGCGCGGAAACGGTCTTCCCAGCACATTCGTACCGGGGCGCAACATCCTCTTTCTCACCTTCGCCGCCTGCATCGCCTATCGGCGCGGGCTCAAGCACATCGTCGGAGGCATGTGCGAGACGGACTTCTCGGGATATCCCGATTGCCGCGACGACACGATCAAGTCCTTGCAGGCGACGCTCAACCTCGGCATGGCGAGCCGCTTCGTACTGCTGACGCCGCTGATGTGGCTCGACAAGGGCGAGACTTGGGCGCTCGCGGAGGAGCTGGGCGGACAGCCGCTCGTCGATCTCGTCTTGGAGGAGACGCACACCTGCTACCAGGGCGAGCGCGGGCAGCGGCATGAATGGGGCTACGGCTGCGGCAAGTGTCCGGCCTGCGAGCTGCGCGCCGCGGGCTTCGCACGCTACCGCGCGCGGAGCAGGGGCTGAGCCGAAGTCAGGAGCGGCCGTGCCGGGTGCCGCAGCCCCGTATCACCGTGCGGAGGTGAGCGAGCGCGTACACGACTCGCGATCGGCGCTCGCCTGGTGCCGCAGTTTCGCTGCCGCGAGCTTTCGCTTGGCGGTCGCCACGAGCGACCGTACCTGATCGGCGCGCAAACCGTCGCGCGCCATCACGAGCCGGGCCACGGGGTCGGTCAGCAGCTCTTCCACGCTGGGTTCGCTATTGCAGGGATACATGTGCCACGATCCTAGCTGAGCGATGATGCCAACAACGCTGCCACGCCCGAATACGACAGCCTGTGACGCGCGACACATGCTGCCGCACGCTCACTTTTCGGACACAGCCTCCGCATTCAACCGGGGGTCATGCCTTTCGCTTTGATCACCGCGACCGCTGTGGGCGATTTCAGATAGGCGATGAAGGCCTCGGCTGCCGCCGTTTGCGCGGTCTCCGAGGCGAGAACGGCTCGATACACCGTCTCCTGCTGCAGCTCCGCTGGGATCGGACCGGCCAAGTCGAGGCCGGGCGCGGACAGCACGTTCGTGAGGAACACGCCGAGCTCGGCCTCGCCGCCGGCGATGATCTCGACGAGCTGCGCCGGCGACTTCGCGGGCTTGAGCTTCGCCTGCATCGCATCGGCGATGCCGAGGCGTGCGAAGAGGCGCAGGACCTGTGCGCCCACCGCGCTCTCCGGCACCGTCGCCACGGAATTCGCCGCGAGCAGCGCGCGCTTGAAGTCATCCCGGGTACCGATCTCAGGTTTGGATGCGCCGGAGCGGACCGCGACCCCGAGACCCACTCTGGCGACATCCGCCGCGGCTCCGCGCGCAAACCGCTCCTGGACCGCCGCGTCTTGGAAGAGCTCCGGCGGCGCGATCGCGAGGTCGAAGGGACCGCCGCCTGCTGCGAGCTTGATGAGCTCCGGAATCGTCCCGAAACGAAGGACGACCTTGTGGCCCGAGGCGGCCTCGAACTGCGCCCCGATCTCCTTGAGCGGAGCCGTCATGCCTCCGCCGGCCAGCACCTGAAGCTCAGCCGCCTGCACGGCCGTCGTCGGGAGTACCGCGATCGCAGCACCCAGCATCGCAGCGAGAGCAGCCCAAGATCCCTCCATCGTCGTCCCTCCGGAATGTTCGCGGCCGGCGTATCCGCCCCTCGCACGAATTTCAGTGATGCACTTTCTTCTGTGACGGTAGCGTGAAAACCTGCGGGACAGCGCAGGACTGCTACGAGGAAATGCACGGCATGGCTGACCCCCATTTATCTGTGGTGCGCGTCCTCGGCGGCGACTTCGCCTGATCCTCAGCGCCGTTCGCCCGTCTGAGCGATCCTGCTCCATGGACCTCGGCACTTCGCCCAACTCGCGCGCGAGGCGCCGGCATTGAGCTGTTCCCATCGCGGCGAGCCGGCAAGTGAGAGGTCGATCACGAGATCGTCATCTGCTCCTTGCCGTCCATCGTCCTACGAGCACGCTCCCCGATGCTGCGCTGGAGCGCGGACGGTAGCTTCCAAATTCGACGAGCCGCACGAATTCGCCGCCCCGATATGGGATCGGGGGAGCAGGTCGCGTGATCACGGATCGCCCAGCAGGACCACGCAACGCCAACCCCGATCTCCGAGAGCGCCTCGAGGTCGAGCGGAAAGCTTTCATTGAGCGGAAGCGCGGCGGCCTGCTAGACGAGTGTGGAGGCGTCAGGTTACAGCTGCCGGCGGTCTTCTCAGGAAGCGGGAATTTACCCCATGACCGAGCATCGCAATCATTTGGGCCAGCCAATCGGGTTTCCACTGCCTGAGTGGCGTCCGCGTCCCCGGCCGCCGCGTACCCCCATTGAGGGCCGGTTCTGTCGCATCGAGCCCATCGACGTCGAGCGGCACGCGGCCGACCTTCACGCCGCCAACCTGCTGGAGAAGGACGGGCGAAACTGGACCTACCTGGCCTATGGGCCCTTCGAGCGGCTGGAGGACTATCGAGACTGGATGCGGAGCACCTGTCTCGCCGACGATCCGCTCTTCCATGCCATCATCGATTTGAAGACCGGCCGTGCCGTGGGCGTGGCGAGCTTTCTGCGCATCGATCCCGCGCCGGGCGTGATCGAGGTCGGGCACATCAACTATGCGCCGCCGCTTCAGCGGACGGCGGCGGCGACCGAGGCCATGTTCCTGATGATGCGGCGCGTTTTCGACGAGCTCGGGTATCGCCGCTACGAATGGAAATGCGATGCCCTCAACGCGCCTTCCCGCGCCGCGGCGCTCAGGCTCGGCTTCCAGTTCGAGGGCATCTTCCGGCAGGCCACGGTCTACAAGCAGCGTAACCGCGATACCGCATGGTACGCGATCATCGATCGCGACTGGCCCGCGCTCAAGGCCCGCTACGAGCGCTGGCTCGACCCCGCGAACTTCACCCCGGAGCTCGCTCAGCGCAGGAAGCTCGCTGAGAGCTGAGGGGCAATGAGTCCCGGCGGCTCGACGGCATCGCCGTGCCCGACCGCTGTTGCTGCCCCGAAACAACACTGGGTTCTCATCGGGGCATGAGATCGGATCGGCGCCGGGACGAGCGATGGGCCGATCCGCACGTATAGGATCGCAGGTGCTCGTCACGCGAAGCAGGAAGGCGGAAACGCGTTGAACGAAAATAAAGACGCCCCCGGAAATCGGCCGATTTCCGGGGGCGCCTCTCACGCAGATCAGTCTAACGGATGGTCTCGAATCTCCCTGAATGAAAAGGGAGAGCCGATCACACCGAGTAGTACATCTGGAACTCGATCGGGTGCGGCGTGTGCTCGAAGGCGTAGATCTCTTCCCACTTGAGCTCGATGTAGGCCTCGATCTGGTCCTTCGTGAAGACGTCGCCCTTCAAGAGGAAGGCGCTGTCGGCGCGCAGGTTCTCGACGGCCTCGCGGAGCGAGCCGCAGACGGTCGGCACGTCCTTCAGTTCCTCCGGCGGGAGGTCGTAGAGGTTCTTGTCCATGGGATCGCCGGGGTGGATGCGGTTCTGGATGCCGTCGAGCCCCGCCATGAGCATCGCCGCATATCCGAGATAGGGATTGGCCGCGGGATCCGGGAAGCGCACCTCGACGCGCTTGCCCTTGGGGCTCGCGACGTAGGGGATGCGGCAGGAGGCCGAGCGGTTGCGCGAGGAGTAGGCCAAGAGCACCGGCGCCTCGAAGCCCGGAATGAGGCGCTTGTAGCTGTTTGTCGTGGGGTTGGTGAAGGCGTTGATGGCCTTGGCGTGCTTGATGATGCCGCCGATGTAGTAGAGCGCCGTGTCCGAGAGATCGGCATAGCCCGAGCCCGCGAAGAGCGGCTTCTCGCCCTTCCAGATCGACTGGTGCACGTGCATGCCCGAGCCGTTGTCGCCCTTGATCGGCTTCGGCATGAAGGTTGCGGTCTTGCCGTATTGATGCGCGACGTTCTGCACGACGTACTTGTAGATCTGCATGTTGTCGGCAGTGCGCACCAGCGTCGAGAAGACGAAGCCCAGCTCGTGCTGCGAGGGTGCGACCTCGTGGTGGTGCTTCTCGACGTCGAGGCCCATCTCGGCCATCACCGAGAGCATCTCCGCGCGGAGGTCGGAGGCGCCGTCGACCGGCGGCACCGGGAAGTAGCCGCCCTTGATAGGCGGGCGGTGGCCGGTGTTGCCGTCGGGGAACTTCTTGTCGCTCGCCCAGGGGCCTTCCTCGGCGTCGATCTCGTACATGTGCGAGTTCATGGCGCACTTGTAGCGGACGTCGTCGAAGACGAAGAACTCGGCCTCGGGTCCGAAGAACGCCTTGTCGCCGATGCCGGTCGAGGCGAGGTACTTCTCGGCCTTCTTGGAGATCGAGCGCGGGTCGCGCGCGTAGGGCTGGCCGGTTCCGGGCTCGAAGACGTCGCAGAAGATGATGAGCGAGGTCTGCGCCGCGAAGGGATCGAGCACGGCAGTCGAGCAATCCGGCATCAGCACCATGTCGGACTCGTTGATCGCCTTCCAGCCCGCGATCGAGGAGCCGTCGAACATCACGCCGCCGGAGAGGAAATCCTCGCTGATCGTCTTCACGTGATGCGCGAGGTGCTGCCACTTGCCGCGCGGATCGGTGAAGCGGAAGTCGACGTATTTGACGTCGTGCTCCTTGATCATATCCATTACTTTTTTCGTGTCGGACATCGCTCGTTTCCCGTTGCTGTGTGGGTGGCCATGTAGAAGTGCCGGACGGCGGCGCGGCCTCCCGACCCGCCTCGGCCGTCCGTCTCGAACCGAGACCTCAGATCGCGTCGGCTCCGCGCTCGCCCGTGCGGATCCGGATCGCCTCCTCGACGTTGGTGACGAAGACCTTGCCGTCGCCGATGCGTCCCGTCTTCGCCGCCTTGAGGATCGCCTCCACCGCGCGCTCGACCAAGCCGTCGTCCATGACGACCTCGATCTTCACCTTCGGCAGGAAGTCGACCACGTATTCCGCACCCCGGTAAAGCTCCGTGTGGCCCTTCTGCCGGCCGAAGCCCTTCGCCTCCGTCACGGTGATGCCCTGGATCCCCACCTCGTGCAGGGCCTCCTTCACCTCGTCGAGCTTGAAGGGCTTGATGATTGCTTCGACCTTCTTCATCGCTTCCCCTGCCGCATGGGTTGTGGCGCCGAGGCCCAAGGCCGCGCACGCCGGAAAGATTTACGGCCTCATTAAGCACAAGCCGTGCCAGGGAGGTCGCCGGGGCAATGCCCGGAAAAAGCCGGTCCCCCTCGCGGAGCTGCCTAAAAAATAGGCTTCCCTGACTAACTAATACGCAGAGGACGACCGTCCGGGCATCTGGCGCTTCGAGAGGCAGCCGCGGATGCGCTCCACGGCCTCCTGCAGCTCCGCCATGCTGGCTGCGTAGGAGAAGCGGAGATAGCCCTCGCCGAACCTCCCGAAGCTGGTGCCCGCGAGGGTGGCGACGCCCGCCTCCTCCAGGAGCACGTTCTGTAGCGCGCGGGCGTCGAGGCCGGTGCGGCCGACATTGGGGAAGGCGTAGAAGGCGCCGCCGGGATTGACGCAGCCGAAGCCGGGGATCTCGTTGAGCGCCTTCACGATGAATTTCCGCCGCTCGGCGAAGGCTTGCACCATCTGCCGCACCGGCTCCTGCGGCCCCGTGAGCGCGGCGATCCCCGCGTATTGCGTCGCCGCGTTGACGCAGGAGTGGCAGTTGATGGCGAGGCGCTCGGCGTGCTGGAAGATCTCCTTGGGCCAGACGCCGAAGCCGAGGCGCCAGCCCGTCATCGCGTAGGTCTTGCTCCAGCCATCGAGCAGAATGAGGCGGTCGCGGAGCTGCGGGTAGGTGAGGAGGCTCACGTGCTCGGCGCCGTCATAGACCATCTCGCTGTAGATCTCGTCGCTCATGACGGCGACCTGGGGGTGGCGCTCGAGGCCCGCAACGAGCTTGTCGAATTCCGGGCGCGGCACGACGCCGCCGGTGGGGTTCGCGGGGCTGTTGACGATGAGGAGCCGCGTCCGCGACGTGATCTTGGCGAGCACCTCCTCGGCGCTGAAGGAGAAGCCCTTGCTCTCGTGGAGCTCGATCGGCACGGGCGTGGCGCCGGAGAAGCGGATCACGCTCTCGTAGATCGGGAAGCCGGGATTGGGATAGAGGATCTCCGCGCCGGGCTCGCCGAAGATCATGATCGCGAAGAACATTGTGACCTTGCCGCCGGGGACGCAGAGGATCTGCGCCGGCGAGACCTCCACTTTGTACCGGCGGTGGAGATCGGCCGCGACCGCCTCGCGCAGCGGGAGGATGCCGTTGGCGGGCGTATAGCCGTGATGCCCGTCGGCGAGCGCCTTGCGCCCGGCTTCCACGATGTGGCCGGGGGTGGGGAAGTCGGGCTGCCCGATGCCGAGATTGATGATCGAGCGGCCCTCGGCCTCGAGCGCCTTGGCGCGCGCGAGCACCTCGAAGGCGGTCTCGGTTCCCAGAAGCGACATGCGATTGGCGACGGTGAGCATCGGCTGCCTCGTGTTCGGAAGGCGCCCTTTATGGCGGAAGCCGCGGCGGGAGCCAAGCTCCCTTGCAGAAGGCGTGGCGACCTCCCTAAGATCGCCGCGGCATGTTTGTCTCACGTCTGGCGCTGATCCAGGGGAGCCCCAACGCCGTCGTCGCGTGGCCCCTGCGTCTTCTCTACCGGCTTTACGAGCGGCGCCTGCTGCACGAGGTGCGCGGCGGGCAGATGCCGCGGCACATCGGCCTCATCCTCGACGGCAACCGGCGCTACGGGGAGCTTCAGGGCATCAGCGATGCGCGCACGATCTACGGGATCGGCGCCGACAAGCTCGACGAGGTGCTGGACTGGTGCGTCGAGCTCGAGATTCCCGCGGTGACGCTCTGGGCCTTCTCGACCGACAACCAGCGCCGGCCGCCGGACGAGGTCTCCGGCATCCTCGCGGCGATCGAGGAGAAGCTGCGGCGCCTCGCGAGCGACCCGCAGGTCCACCGGCGGCGCGTCCGCGTGCGCGCGGTGGGCCGCATTGGGCGGCTCCCGGAGCCGCTCATCGCGGCCGTGCGCGAGGCCGAGCGCGCGACGGCGGGCTTTCAAGGCACCTGTCTCACCATCGCCGTCGCCTATGGCGGCCGCGACGAGATCGTCGATGCAATGCGGGCGCTGCTGGCGGCGCGGCTCGCCGCCGGCGACACGCTCGACCGCGCGATCGATGCCATCACCGAGGAGGCGATCGGGAAGCATCTCTACTCCGCCGATCTCCCCGACCCCGATCTCATCATCCGCACGAGCGGCGAGGCGCGACTCTCGGGCTTCCTGCTGTGGCAGAGCGTCTACAGCGAGTTCTATTTCTCGGACGTCCACTGGCCGGCCTTCCGAAAGGTCGACTTCCTGCGCGCCATCCGATCGTTCCAGCAGCGCGACAGACGTTACGGTCTCTGAACCGAGGCCCCGTGGCGGAGTGATGCCTCGGCCGGCGGGAAATCGTATGATGCGTTCCGAGACCGCAAGTCCGGAACCAGACAGTGGAAGTCATTCGCAAGACGCTCTTCGAAGGCGAGAGCCTAAGGATCGGCTCGGTCGACACGCGGCCTCTCTCCGATGCCTGCGGCGACGTCGAGCGACAGGACCTCAACGTCGTGGTGCTGCCGCTGAGCGGCCTGTTCTCGAAGCACGATGCACCGGGCCGGCACGTGGTCGGTACACCGAGCCATGCCGTGTTCATTGCGGCGGATACTCCCTATCGCATCGGTTTTCCCGGAGGGATCGGCGATCGCGCGCTCGTTCTGCGATTTGGCGACGCCCTGGCGCCGGATGCTCTCGACGGGCGCGGCAGCGGCGATGCCCTGGCGTCGAGCGGATTGCTCCCGTCGAGCGCCATCATGCTCCGCAGTCTGCTCCTTTCGCGGCTCGGGGAAACCGCGGGGGACGCATTCGAGGTCGAGACGCTCGGTCTCGATCTCCTGAGCCTGTCGCTGAGATCGCTGCGCAGGGAGGGGCCGCGCCGCCGGCGCGCCGCGCTCGCCTCGCGCAGACGCGCCGTGGAGCGCGTGAAGGAGGCGGTCGCGCTTGCGCCCGCCGACAAATGGAGCGTCGCGAGACTGGCACACATCGCGAACCTCTCGCCCTTCCATCTCTGCCGCGTGTTTCGCCAGACGGTCGGGACCTCCCTCTACGACTACGTCCTGCACGAGCGCCTCGCGCTTGGCTTGCTGGCCGTCCTCGGCGGCGGCGATGAGCTCACCCCCATCGCGCTCGATGCGGGGTTCTCGAGTCATAGTCACTTCACTGCACGCTTTCGGAGCTTCTTCGGTTGCACGCCGGCGGCGCTTCGCCGCGCCGCGCGGGCCGAGCGCATCGCCGAATTGCGCAAGATCATGACAGCGCGGCGGAGCAGGCTTGCCCTAATTTGACCCCCATGGCGCCGCGGGGCACGCCGTCCCCGCGCGCTCTCCGATCGGGGGCAAGACCATGGACATCGCCGCTTTCCACGCAAGCCGCCGCTTCGCCGAGGTTAGGTCCGGACGCATCGCCTTCTTCGAGAAAGGCGAGGGGCCGGCGGCGCTCTTCGTCCACGGCGTGCCTCTCAATGGATATCACTGGCGTCACGTGATCGAACGGCTGCGGCACCGGCGGCGCTGCATCGCCGTCGACCTCATGGGGCTCGGCTACACCGAAATCGCGGCCGCGCAGGACGTCTCCTTCGCGGCCCAGGCGCGCATGCTTGCGGAGCTCCTCGACGCGCTCGAGATCGAGAATGTCGACTTGGTCGGCAACGACAGCGGCGGCGCCATCGCTCAGATCTTCGCCGCCCATAATCCGGAGCGGCTGAGATCGCTCGTCCTCACGAACTGCGACGTCCATGATGGCTGGCCCCCTCCGCAGGTCCTGCCGGTCATCGAGCGTGCAAGAAACGGTACGCTGGCGCCGATCTTTCAGGCCATGATCGACCGTCCCGATCTCGCGCGCGCGCGTCATGCGAAGGGCGAGCTCGTGCCGCTCTTTCGTGCCTACCACGATCCGAGCGTACTGACCGACGAGCTCATCCGGCTCTATTTGCAGCCCCCGCTGTCCTCGCCGCAACGCATCGAGGCGTTTCAGAGGTATTGGATCGGCTTCGACAACGCCCAAACCGTCGCCATCCACTCCGCGCTCGAGACGCTTCAGATTCCGACCCTGATCGTCTGGGGCCTCGAGGACTTCTTCTTCGACAAGAAGTGGGCCTACTGGCTCAAGGACACCATACCCGGCGCAAGGCGCGTCGTCGAAGTCGAGGACGCGAGACTGTTCTTCCCGGAAGATCGACCGGATGCGCTCTCCCGGCCCGTGCTCGAATTTTGGGACGAGCTCGCCGAGGCGTGACTTCCTCGGCTCGCCTCCATAAACGCGCTCAATCGCTCTCTTCCATGACGTGGCCGTTCGGCAGGAGCACGACGTTGACGGCTTTGCCGTCCTTCGTGCCGTGCGCGTGCCAGACGTTGTCGCAGCCCTTCTTGAAGTCGTGCAGGTCGCGATATCCGGCTGCCATCATCTTCTTGCGCGCGTCGTCCGCGGTGCTGGAATCGACGCGCTCGCCGGGCTCGCAGCCCGCGACCGCGTGATTGATGAGGGGCGGCATCGACCCCGCCGCGATCGCCAGGAATAGTGCGCCCGCGACAATTCCGGCTGTTCTCCAACGCATGGTGCTCTCCCTGCCCGTTGATCAGGGCAATGAAGAAACCATACCAGTTTGGCGGGATCGGGGCGAGGATCGGGCGGATTGGGGCGAGGCCCGATGCGCGCTATGCTGTTTCAAGTACCCGGCTGTAACCGTTGGAGCGGTGCACGGAGCTGGCCATATTGGGCGGCATGAGCGATACCATCAAGATCAACCGCGCTCCCGTATTGACGCTTTGGGCGGCCGTCGTTGCCGAGCGGCTGGGCTTCGAGCGCGCGGAGGCCCTGACCCTCGGCCGCGCGGTCGCCGGGCTCAACGCCTATTCCAAGGGCAAGGCGCTCGGTCTTTTCCAGCCGACGCCGGAGGCCCTGAAGGAGCAGCGGCGCAAGCTCAAGCCGCGCGGGACCTTCGAGGTCGATCTTCTGGGCCGCGCGGTGTCGGCGATCCACACGCCCGAGGGCATCCGCGCGCTCGACAAGGGAAAGCCCGCCTCGGCCGCGAGCGTGGAGCGCTATCTCCAGGGCAAATTCGGCGACGTGCTCGACGACGTCCGGGCGGCAATGCAGCGTCTGGCGCGCTCGATGCCGCCGGCGACGCTGGCGGCACGCGCCTTTGCGCTCTACGAGCAGTTCCGGCCCGCGATCCCCGCGGGCGTGGGCGGATGGGGCGCCAAGGGAACGCTGAGCCTCGAGAAGATCGCCTCGCTCGCGAAGTAGCGCTGCGGGACGGGCTCGCTAGGACGACGAGCCCGCGCGCTGGCGTTGCCGCCGGCGCTTCGCCTTCAGCTTTGCCTTGCGCCGGTTGCTGCGAGCTTTCATTCGCGCCCGTGCCATCTCGTGCCTCCGCTCTTGTGCGGGGAGATAGATACGTCGGTGGTGCGGGGCCGTCTATGGCGAAATAACCTCGGCGCGGGGTGCGGTTCGATTTAATGCGATTGCCAGCGCCAACGCTCGACGATGCCGCTCAGGAACTCGACGCCGTTCTTATCGTGCTCCCAGGCGCGGGGGAAATTGGTGGCGTCGCCGTGCGGACGGTATTTCGGGTCGAGATCGGAGAAGCGGATGCGCATCGGGTGCGGCACGCCCTCGCCGACGGCGATCGCCTCCTGCTGGCGGAGCGTCGGGAGCGTGTTGAGGAGGCCCGCCGCGCTCTCCGGCAAGGTCCGGCGCACGAGGTTCTGGTCCTTCTCGTTGGTCATGCGCATCGCAAAGACGGTGCTGCACTGGGAGATGATGGACTCCGAGATTTCCGAGGGGCGCTGCGTCACGAGGCAGATCGAGACGCCGTATTTGCGGCCTTCCTTGGCGATGCGCGCGATCGAGCGCCGCGTGGGCTCGAAGCCCGTGCTCTCGTCGTTGGGGATGTAGCGGTGCGCCTCGTCGCAGACCAGGAGGAGCGGCACCGCCTCCTTGCGGTCGCTCCAGAGCGCCAAATCGAAGATGATGCGGCAGAGCAGCGAGACCACGACGTTGACGATCTCCGAGGGCACCGCGGATATGTCGATGATGGTGATGGGCTTGCCGTTGACGGGGATGCGCAGGATGCGCGAGAGGATCTCCGCCATGTTGTCGCGCATGACGAGGCCGCCGAACATGAAGGCGTAGCGCTGGTCCGCGCGCAGGTTCTCGATCGTCGTGAGAAGGCGCAGATAGGGGAGCGCGCTGTCGGGCTTGTCGAGGCGGCCCATGGCATCGGAGATGCGCTGCACCACCCGCGGCATGCGGTAGGGGACGGGCGTGTCGACGGTCAGGAACACGCTCTGGCTGCTGTCGCCCATGAAGTCTCGCTTGGCGCCGACGATCGCGTCCTTGAGGATGTTCGCCTCGCGGCTTCGCGCCACGGGCTCGCGGCTGCAAAGCACCTCGGTGATCTCCTCGAAGCTCAGCATCCAATAAGGCAGCTCCAGGTTCTGCGTCGTGATGTGCTCGGCGAGGCCCGGGAAGGCCGCGCCGTACTCGCCGTGGGGATCGAGGCAGACGATGTGGCCGTTGGGATGGGCGTTGAGGAGCGAGTGCAGGATCACCGTCAACGCGCAGGACTTGCCCGAGCCGGTCGTGCCGAGGATCGCGGAATGCTTGCAGAGGAATTCCTGCGAGATCAGGTAGGCGGTCTTGCTGGGGTCCTGGTAGAGGCTGCCGATCGCGAGGCTCGGCGTGTTCGGCTTCGAGTAGATGCGCGTGAGATCGTCGGCGGAGGCCATGAAGGCGGGGGCGCCGAGCACGGGGTAGACGGAGATGCCGCGCGAGAAAACCGGCGGCTTGCCCGGCCGCGGCGGCACGAGCTCGCCCAAGAGCTCGATGTCGGCGACGGCGACGCCTTGCCCGGTGGCATTGCCCGCAGGGTTCTGCAATGCGAGGCTGTCGACGAAGCCGAAGGCGATGGTCTTGGCGGTGGGGACCTTGATCAGGGCGCCGATCTGCACGCGCTCAAGAACGCCGCGGCTCGCCGCCCTGCCGTCGGTCCCGAAGAGAGCGCAGGAGATCTTGAAGCCCGAGACCAGCGTGACCATGCCGATCTGGGCCTGGCTCGTACTCTCCTCCGACCGCGCGGCGGCGCCGGCGATATCGTTGGTGACAGCGGTATCGTCCATCCTCTCCTCCGGGCTGGCACACGGCTCGGGAATGATCCCTAAGCGAGCACCGGAGGCGGTTTCCAAATAGTTAAAAGCGTCGAGAATCCCTTGCAATTGCGGGGCTTCAGGGGCGATCCGGACTTCTTGCTGAAGGAGGGATGGGGCGAGCGACCGGACTCGAACCGGCGACATCCAGAATCACAATCAGAGAATTGGACCTGGACCGGCTTTTATGGCATCCTACACGCTCGTAAGAACGGCGGAAAACCGGGGATTTTGAGCGGACCTAACCCCACCGCATCCGACCGAATCGTAATTTTGGTGATTACCCGGTGATTACCCGGCTGGGAGCTTGGGATACAAGCGGAAGATGCGGCAGAAGCTGACCAAAACCACGGTTGATGGCATCGAGCCAAGCGGTAAGCGCATATTCGTTTGGGATACCGAGTTGCGGGGCTTCGGGCTCCGCGTGACGCCGAGCGGCGCAAAGACCTACGTGCTCCAATACCGCATGGGTGGCCGAGGCTCGCCGGCTCGGCGCTACACGATTGGTCAGCACGGCAAAGACGGATGGACCCCGGAGACTGCCAGGAAGAAGGCGGAGGAATTGAAGCGCCTCGCAAAGGGAGGGACCGACCCTCACGCGGCGAAGATCGCCGAGCGGAGCGCGCAGACGCTAAAGGAGTTCTCCGAGCACTATATCGAGGCGCACGCCAGGAAGCACAAGCGGGAGCGGAGCGTCGAGGAGGACGAGCGGAACCTAAATCGCCACATCCTGCCCACCCTTGGTGACCGCAAACTGTCTTCCCTCACGGCGAAAGACATAGCCAAGTTTCACACCGGTATGGGCGCGACGCCGACAACCGCTAACCGTTGTCTCGCGCTGCTCTCTCACATGCTCACGTTCGCGCGGAAACAGGGCATCGTTTCCTTCGCTGTCAACCCATGCCGCGACATCGACAAATTCCCGGAGACCGCACGCAAGCGCTACCTATCTCAAGCTGAATTCGCTCGGCTCGGCACGGTGCTCACGGAAGCTGACAACGCCTGGGAGCACCATCAAGCCGCGATGACGCGATGGCGCGAGCGTGGCAAGAAGGGCAAACCTCCAGAGAAGTCGAGGATCGCAGAGCATCCGACCGCTATTGCGATAATTCGGCTTCTGATCCTGACGGGCTGTCGGCTCTCCGAAATCGTCACGCTGCAACACCAGCAAATCGACATTGCGGAGCGCCGGTTGAGGCTCACGGAAACAAAGACCGGCCCGAAAATTGTTCCGCTGGCAACCACCGCGGTCGAAATCCTTACAGCGCTTAAAAAGCCAGAGGAGACGGGAAACCTCTATGCGTTGCCGGGACAGCGGAAGGGGCGGCCGTTCGGCGGCATCCAGCGCGTGTGGCAGCGCATCCGCGAGCGGGCGCGTTTACATGACGTAAGGCTGCACGACCTCCGCCACAGTTTCGCGAGTGCAGCGGTCGCGGGCGGGACAAGCCTATTCATCACCGGGAAACTGCTCGGCCATACCCAGGCGAGGACGACCGAGCGTTATGCCCACGTTGCCACCGATCCGCTGCTTGAGGCGGCGGACAAGACGGCGGCAAGAATCGCCGACGCTATGGCGCGGAAGACGACTGCCGATGAGGCGCGCGGTGACGTGCAACGAATGCCGAGGCGCGAAAAGTGATCCGGCTTCGGATGCCCCATCGACGGGAAGAATGATGCATCATGCAAAAATCTAGAAACACGCGCCGCGGAACGTCGCCTTATACGGGCGGTCTCGCCAAGCCGCTGACCACACCTGAATACCTACTTGGCGAGAGCGAGAAGCGACGCGCTGAAATCGCCTATAAGATCGAGCTGGCTTTCCGGCATTACGGAATTGAACCCGCAACACCTACCGCGTGGCAAGACTTGGCGATGGCACTCTTACGCCAACATTGTCCAGGATTCCGCTCCGAAACACGGGGCAGAAAAGAGACCGTTTGGACGCCCAGGGCCCGCAAACAGCTCTATCGCGACGTGCTTCAAAAGACTGCAAGCGGGATGGGGGCTGAGGAAGCGTGCGAGGAACTCA
Organism: Allostellaceae bacterium; assembly: GCA_035541215.1. Classification (GTDB taxonomy): domain Bacteria; phylum Pseudomonadota; class Alphaproteobacteria; order ATCC43930; family CGMCC-115725; genus DASZHJ01. The sequence continues at coordinate 24,801 of DATKNV010000120.1, forward strand.
CGGAAACGCGGGCATGGCGCCGATACCAAGCGAGCACGCTCAAGGACATTTTCGAGCAAGAACGCGCCGCAAATAACCGCATCGAGAAGGCTGAGGAAATTGCGCGCGCTCATCTGCGGAAGATGGTGGTGACGATCCCCGCTCGCCCCGCGAACGAGCCATCCGAGCCATCTTTGCTTGGGGGCGCCGGTAAACCTACGAAGTTGCGCATCCGAAGAGACACGGGCCAGCCACTCACAGCGCCCGAGATCGCGCTCCTTAGAAAGAGACTCCCGCTGAACAGGCGCCGCAAAATCATGGGGCGCGGGCCGGGAAAATAGTTCGCTCTTTTCTCCCGTTTTACCTTCTGCCGACGACGCTCTATCGGTTTGCGTACAAGGCCGTCGCGTCGTGCGCGGCCAGACGCAAGGGAAACCGATAGCGTATGACCACAGAGACAATCACGCGGCGCTTGCTGGATAGCGAGGGAGCCGCTCAGTACCTCGATTGCAGCAAGGCGCTAATGGAAAAGATGCGGACGGCCGGAAACGGCCCGCGCTTCGTTAAGATCGGCGCGAGCGTGCGCTACGACGTGCGCGATCTCGACGCCTACATTGACAGCCGTCGCCGCACATCGACCTCCGATACCGGCACGGAGGCGCATGCCGCGTAATGAACCACAACGCCACAACGCCCGGCACTGGCGATGCCGGGCGAAGGGCGAAAGCATATTCATCGGTCTGGAACACCGCCGATAATAGCGATTTCCTCGGGAAACCGCAACGCTTCCGCCGCCAAAACGCCATTGCTGTCGTAGCCCGGCGCCCCTCTATTCGCGGAGGCGCGCCGTGAACCGATACGACGCCAGCGACCCGCAGCGCAATCGGGCTTTCTCACGCACGTGGGATGACGCCAACCCTTACCCCGATATTCGCTTTTTGAGCGAGATGAGCCGCCGACGCCTTCGTCAAGTCGCGCAGAAGACAGGATGGGGCGCCATCAATCGCCGCCTCGCCACGGTGTCTCGTGCCCAAGAGGCGCGACGACTTCGGAAAGGGGAGGCCGAATGAGCCCTCCCCGCAATCTCCAATGGATCGTCCGCGGGATCGCGGCGCTCGACACCGATGACGAGGCCGCACAGATCGCCGCCCTCCGTAGCCTTCGCCGCATGCTCGCTGATGCCGAAACGAACTTCACCAAGGTCGCGAAACTCATCCGCGTCCCCAAGCCGGCGCACCTTGAGATGGGCGCCCCAATCGACGCCGACAATCTCGGCCGGTTGCTCGCGCTCGATTACGAACGCCTGCCCCTTGCGGACCTGCCGGCACTCGGCGCGATCCTGCGCCGCCTGCGCGGAGGACAGCAGCCGAGGCCGGATGAAATCCAGACCATTCAGCGCGTGCGCCAGCACGTCGCGGGATTGTCCCCATGAGCGGTGCTGATCTTCTCCGCGAATTTGCCAGCGCTCAGTGCGCACTCGACACAAAGAACCGAGCCGAGCTTCACGCCATCGGTATTCCCGACATCATCTTGGCCCGCGGCCTTGTGGGAATCGCCCGCGTCGAAGTCAGTTTGGACGGCAAAAGATACGAGCCCGCCGATGAAGGCCACGAACTTTTCATAACTCCGGCTCGTGTGGGTCTCGACCCCTCGACACCTGAGGCCACGAACCACGAGACCGTGCCGCAGGATGGCAGGCTCGTTGACCTGGTTGCGTGGTCGCCTCATTACCCAGGAAGATGGGCGACGAGAACCGGACTTGCCGCGTGGCTCGGCGCCATCGAGCCCCAATTCGTGATCCCGCCCGCGGTCCCAATTTTCCGCTCGCCGCTGTCGTGGTTGCGCGCAGGCGCGAAGGGCTTGTGCATTCTCGACACCAACCCGCCCGACATCTACCGCGTGTTGACTGTCTGCCAGCAGATCGAGGCTGAGGACCGAGCGCATGCGCAACAGCTCCGACGCATACTTGAGCATCCTTTCAAACCCCCGACCGTCTTAGTCGCGCAGCAACGACAGGCGAGGGCGGCATAGGCATTTTATGGGTGAATTAATCATGCAGGACATTGAGGCTTGGAAGAGCCCGTTTCCGAATGGCGGCGACCGATTTGACGGAAGCGGATTTAGAGAGCGCCGCACGGCGACCACGCACGCCGCGCGCCTCGTAGACGGCAGACCCGCAGATTTGCCGCCGCTCGACTTCTTGGACATAGGAAGATGGATAGACCGTGAGCCGCCGGCCGCCGAATGGCTCGCAGAAGGGTTGATCCCGAAACGCCAGGTGACGTTGCTCACCGGCGATGGCGGCTTGGGCAAGAGTATGCTGCTTCTGCAACTCCTCGCGGCAGCCTCGCGTGGCAAGCAGTGGCTCGGGCGCAGCGTGATGCCGTGCCGGTCCGTCGCACTTTTTTGCGAAGACGAAGAGGCGGAAATCTGGCGCCGCATGCTCCCCATCTGTCGCTTCTATGGCTGCGAGATCGCGGACCTCGTCGAGGACGTGCACATCAGGGCAGAGGTGGAGGACGATAATTTTCTTGTTGAAGCGAAGCGATGGGACCCGCTGGAGCCAACGGCGCTCCTAACCCGGCTTGAACGGGCTATTCACGAAATTCGCCCCGGCATCGTCGGACTCGATTCCGCTTACGATGTTTTCGGAGGAGACGACGTAGACAACCGACATGCTCGCGATTTTGTCAAACTCCTAAGGAGCATCGCAGTCAATCACGACTGTGCCGTTGTGCTGAATTCTCATCCGAGCAAAGCCAGCATGAACAGTGGCGCCGGATATGCGGGTTCCGTGGCATGGCACAACAAAGTGCGGCGCCGACTTTGGCTTACACGCCCGGCCTCCAAAGTCGATGACGACGAAGCGCCAGATGATAATCGCCGTGTACTCAAGGGTATGAAAAACAACTCGGGCCCCTCCGGCGGAGACATCGAGCTTGAGTGGCGCGATGGCGTGTTCCAAGTCATCGGCCAAAGTGCGGCGCCTCGCTCGCAATTCGACAAGCTCTCCACAGAGGCAAAATTCATCGAGCTGATGCACAAGATCATTCAGGAGGGGACGAAGGTGAGTGCGAAGGAGCGGGCCTCCAACTATGCGCCCCGTGTCTTCGCGAAGCACCCAAGAGGCAAGAATTTCAGCAGGGGCGACTTCGCCGCAGCCATGAGATCGCTGCTCGACAAGGGCCGCATCAAGACCGACACTCAAGGCCCCGCAAGCCGACAATACGAGTATCTCATCGTGGTCAACGGCACCCAGAACGCAGGCGCCGAATGAGAAGCTTCGCGGTTCTTCGCGGTCATGCGCAAACTATTGAAATTGCTTATCTTCGTGGTCTTCCTTCGCGGTTCTTCGCGGTCCCGCACAACCCATTGAAATGCCGCACACTTCGCGGTTCTTCGCGGTGGTGGTTGTTATCCCCCATACCCCCTAGGCGCATGCGCGCGCTGAAAGGCGCGCTTTGCGCCTCAAAAAAATCTCCGAGCTTCCTGCCAAGCAAAACCCTAATTCCCTATCCCAACCACGAAGGAAATGCGCCGATGCTGACAGCCCTCACCGCCACCCAGGTCCGCCAAATCGCCGACGCTCGGGGAATGTCGGGTGATGGTGACGTGAACTATCTCGCAAACAAGGCGCCGCTTTCAGACTATCTCCGGACACGCCTCATCCGGCTTGGATTGGCGTGAGCGAGAAGACGCCCGGTGAACCGCTTGAGCGCGGCACCGAACTTGAGCGGCAGCTCGTCCGCGACCGCGAAGCCTTCCTTGATCGGAAACGAGGCCGGGGGCCCCGCTCGGTCGGGCGCTCGTTTGATGGCGGGTCAACGAGCCGCAAACGCGTTAGCGGCAGCTCGGCGGTATCGGCCCGACCCTCAAAACCATTGACGATGTAGAACAACTCGGTCCAAGCTCAACCGTTAGCTAGGCGATTCTCATGGGTTGTCAAAAAATTAACGCACGCAGGCGAGGATGGCGCGCCCAGTTCATCCGAATAAGGATATTGAAGCTGCGGTGCGGTTCGCCGAGAGTCGTAACTGGCGGTGCAGAATGTCCAACGGGCACGCGTGGGGGCGCCTATACTGCCCAGGAGGACAGCGAGGAAACTGTCAGTTGTCGGTATGGTCCACACCGCGCGATCCGGTCATACATGCGCGGCAGATACGGCGCAGCGTGTCTAAATGCCCCCACTAGCGGAGCGAACTATGACCCACTTCTCTTTCACGCTTGAAGTTTCGGGCATTGACGTGAGCGGAGATCGATATGAAGACGCGCTCTTCAGGGCGGGATGCGATGATGCACTCGTTGCTGTCGTGAACGGCAAACTGTTCCTTGATTTTGATCGTGAGGCGGTCTCATACGAGCGTGCTGTCACGTCCGCAAAACACGATGTTCAAGCCGCGGGGGGCAGCGTGGTGAGCGTGGAGCGTATCCGCGACTAACTAATGAAGTGAGTTCCGATACAAGGCGCGGTTCCGTCCCCGCGACCCTCTCCGATCTACTCCGCGAGCGTCAGGATATTGCCGCCCATTGTCCCAGGTGCGGACATTCGACGATCATTCAAACCCTCGACCTTATCGCCGCACATGGCGAGGCGATGCCCGTGCCGAAGCTGGGGCCGCTCTTACGGTGCAAGCGGTGTCGGGCAAAAGGCGGAGAGGTGAGGGTGCGCGTCCGCAGCGCTGAGCGGGCGGCACATGGCCCGCGCGCAGATAACAGCTCGTAGTGTTCAGCCTGGCGTGTCCCAACGTGCTCTGCACCAAATGGGCCGGCACCCCGCGGTCGAGGCCCATCTGCACGGTCGCCTCACGCAAACGCACGAAACGAGTTTCTAAAAGTCATTTAATGTTGGCCCGAACCGGTATTTCTTATCCTTGATGCCTCAAGCTTTGGGGAATTGTCACTGAGGCGACGACAAGCTGCTTCGAGACAATCGGAGAACGGGGGACATGAATCCAATTGGGAGCCCTGCCATCTGGCCGCTGATGCGGCAAAAGACAATTGCGGCGCTCGTGGTGTTGCAAACATTTTGGACTACAAGCGCGGCCGCAACGATTGTGACCATAGACTTTTCGGCAATCGTTGATCCTGGCGTTTACATCAGCGGGCCCTCCGATGGCGAAAGCTGGGGAGCTACAGTCGTGAAGGCCGGGGACCTTGTGACGGGCTCCTACAGCTACGACTACAATCCCACGACGGGCCTGATTAACACCACGAGCTATCAATCGAGTTTTCAATTTAGCGCGGGCGCCTTCGCGGACAGCGGCTCTCAAAACCCACAGGGCTTGGCCATCGCTATCTATGTGGCTGGAACGCTGAATTACAGCGGAGGCGACCGGTACCGCACTGACTCCGGGAACGACCTTTTGATTTCGGGAGGCCGACTCATCACATCGGAAGACTTCGGCATTGACCTCACAGCGACTGGCGGCGGCGTTCTTCCCGCCAACGTATGGACGACGCCCGGTGTCGGCCCCTGCTGCAATCCGCCCTTTTTCTCAATGCCCCCCGATTATACCGCCTTCCAATCGCATGAATTTTTCTATCAGCTATACAGCCTTTACGGCGGCGTTGATTTCACGGCGACGCTTACGTCCCTGACATTGAGCGAGGCAACTCCTGTTCCCGAGCCGTCTTCCCTGACGCTTGTGGTTGGGGCGTTAGCGTCTGTCGGGCTGCTAAATTTTTGTTGGAACAATCGGACCAGGCGACGTGGGCAGTGACATCGGCATTTAGACGCGGCCCCGTCATTTGCCTCTCCAAATGACGCGACCCGCAGCCCTCACCGATCTACTCCGAGAGCGTCAGGACATCGACGCGCATTGTCCCAGGTGCGGGCACTCGGCGATCATCGAGACGCGAACTCTCATCGCGGCACACGGCGAGGCGATGCCCGTGCCACAACTCGCGCGGCGCCTGCGCTGTGAGCGGTGTCGGGGAAAGGGCGGTGAAGTGAGGGTGCACGTGCGCAGTAACGAGCGGGCGGCGCAGGGAAGCAATGCTAACCGAGGGTGATTTTATGAAAATGCCATCGGAATTGCGAAAATTAACTGCGTAATCGTCTTGGAATTGACCGGTCTTTGAAGCAACTATCTCCGACGCGACTCACTCGCGCGGAGAACCACGCCTTGCTCGGCACAGCGGCATCAAACATTCGCCCTCTGCGCCGCCCGAGCGAAAGTCATGCGGCGTACGAGCGTCGCTGGAAAATGATTTGGAGCGCAGAACTCCAGGTCGCCGAGGCGCAAATCCCGTGTGCGCTGGTCGACCTATCTGTCTCCGGGGCGGCCATCAGCATGGTCGAGGGACTGGCCGATGCAGATCGCGTCTCGCTCATCATAAAAAAATGCCAGCCAATTTCCGCGCGTGTCGTTTGGCGTCGTGCCGACAGGGTCGGTCTCTTTTTTCTCGAGCGGCAACCCTGGATTCTTCGTCTGGTTACCAACCCGCCGAAAGGCTGACCACTCGCACGGGCGGGGATCAGCCGCGCTATAGTGCTAGGGTAACTCATGTCCTACGTCGTCAAATGGCGACTCAGCCCGGGAAGTAAGAACCGCGAATCTCCAATCGCCTACCGCACTCCGTTGGAGGCGCTGGATTTCGCGTGTACCATTTTGAACCAAAGCCCTACGGAAATATGGATTGAAGGTCCGAACAACGTTCGCATTGAGCGGGAGATAATTCGCCGACACTGCCAATCACGCGGATCTGCGATGTGCCCGTCGTAGAGGACGCTAGACCGCCAAATACCGCGCTGAGCTATCTCCCAGGCCGCGCGTAGAGAGAGCGGCTTGTCGTGCTCAGGCTCGCATCCTCACGTCATACCCAGCGGCGCACACGTTGCTTGTATTGCCTGTAGGCATCTCCGAATTTTGCTTCGAGATACCGCTCCTCTCTACCAATCACGCCGTGGCGCATGACGACAAGGAGGGGCGCCAGGAGCAGCAATTGCCAAAGATCGTTCGTGCCCGCGGCAATCCCCAAATAGAAGAGCGTCAACGCGACATAGAGCGGATTCCGCGTGTACCCGTAGACACCGCCAGTAGCGAGGGCCGTTGACGGCAGATGCGGCGCGATGTTGGTGCCAACTCGCCTCAGTTCTCGAAACCCCAATCCTGCGAGCACCAATCCTGACGCGATCAGAACGGCCCCAAAGGGCAGGCGCGCGATTTCCGGCAGAAACCCGGCGGGCCAGAAGCGATGCAGCGCCAAGCCGAGTGCAAGAAAGCCCAGATAAATCAGTGGTGGCGGAGCAATTACTCTCGCCGAGTCACGGTGCGATTTTGCCATCTGTGAACGGGTGAGCTAGTCCGATGCGCTCTATGCGCACGCCATCCGCTTCCACCCACGCATCGGCGGCAACCGGCCATCCTTTGAGAGCGTCGGCGTAGACGAACGCGTCCTGTAGGCGCAGATAAATTGCTGGCGAGGTGATCGTTACGCCCTCGGGGGTCGTCCACTTAACAACGATCATATTCGGTCCCAACCTTCCTCGACCGTGTCGCCGACGGCACGTCGCGCGACATAAGCCGCTCACCGATAGTTAAGTGTTATGAAATTGTATCACTTAGCCGTTAGTTCCGCGCGCCCAATATCAAACGGCGAGGTAGCGCGCCGAGCTGTCTCCGGGCCTGGCATGCAGATACCTCGACGTTGTCGAGAGGCTTGCATGCCCGAGCGTGGACTGCACTAAGTGCGGCGGAGCCCCACGGTCGAGGGCATGGCTTGCGTGCGCGTGGCGCAGCCAATGAGCCGAGACGGCGGCCTGAACCGCGCCATGCGGTTGGCGCCCGCAATAGCCGGGATATAATCTGGGACTTGCCGGCGTTAGGCGCGGCCTTGGAGAAGGTCCCCACAAGTGGAGACGCGAGCGAATTTTCTTTTGGTTGGAACTTTCGTCGTCGTCATGGTCGTCTCCAGCGTTTGGGCGGCCGTATGGCTGCTCGGCCTGCATCTGGTTGCACGACCGAGCGGCTACGACATTTACTTCAAGGGATCAGTGGCGGGTCTTAAGACGGGTGCTGGGGTATATCTTGCGGGCGTAGCTGTCGGCAGCGTGGGTGAAATTGAGATCGACCCAAATGACTTCACGCAGGTCCGCGTCCATATCGAGGTTCCCACGGAAATTGTGGTCAAGACCGATTCCGTAGCCACTCTCGGCGCCGACATGCTCATGGGGTATCGTTGGATCAACATTACCGGTGGCAGTCGGAGCGCTCCGCGACTTTCTGCTTCGCCGGGTCATCCTTATCCGGTCATCCCTTCTCAGCCTTCAGAACTGCAGGGTTACGCCGAATGGGCGCCGCAGGCAGTTGCGCGTGTGATTGAGGTAGAGGATTGGCTGATCGAGACACTCAGCGACAGTAATCTTCGAAAGGGATCAAATGTGCTGGAGACCCTCGAGGGAGTGACCGCACCGGGAGCGCGAGGTCTCGACGCCACTATCGACAGGGTGAACTCCGCTTTGGACGGCGCACGCACGAACGCATCGGAGCTTCAGGGCTGGCTCGGGGAGTCAAAGGAGACCCTGTCGGTAGCCGAGGCAAAACTGGAGAGCGCGTCTGCTGTCATTCGCGAAGCGGGCAAGACGGCCCAAAGTGCCGACACCGTCGTGCAACAGAAACGACCGGAAATAAGGGATTTAGCTCAGACGCAGTTGACGGCCCTTGAGGTGATCATTGGGGACATTCGCGTGTTGATCGCGCAGTTAACGCGCAGGATTGACGACATTGAGCGCAATCCGGGCGGTATCCTTTTCGGCCGTCAGAGGGAAGGATACGAGCCGAGGCCACGCTAGGCTCAGCCCAACGCGATTCAGCCAGGAAGCGGAAGCTCGCGGGGCGCAGCCGAAATGGATCCTTGCGCGTGGCTCAGACCAATAGCTCTGCCGGGGCCGCAGCCTGCGACGGCAACGGCACAGGCATCGACGCGGAGCCCCGTCGAGCGCGGAGGAGGCGCGCGACGCTCTCAGGGTGCCAGAAGCCGCCTCGCGATGTTCTGAGCCCACGCGCGTTGAGTGCCACCGCTATCTGGCGAAGAGTGAGAGCGCCCGTGGCGCGGATCGCCTCGACCACCGGCAGCACGTTCGCGGCGTGAGCAGCCGCGCGAGCGCGGAGACTTGCAAGTCCGAGGGCGGCAGCGGGCGCAGGATTGGGAGAGCCAAGCTTGACGCCGCGCGCCTTGGCAGCGCCGAGCGCCGCCTTCGTCCGGGCCGAGATCATTTCGCGCTCGTGTTCCGCGACCGCCGCCAATACGTGGATTGTGAGGCGCCCCGCAAAGGGCATATCGACCGCACAGAACTCGACGCCGCTTTCCATCAAGCCGGAAATGAAGTGGACGGAGCGTGCCAATCTATCGAGCTTCGCGATGAGGAGCGTTGCCTTGAGCTTCCGGCAAGCCGCGAGAGCCCGCGCCAGCTCCGGCCGATCATCGCGGCGCCCGCTCTCGACCTCCACATAGGCGCCCACGACTTCGCCACCGACGCTTGCGACGTAGGAGGCTACCGCCGATGCCTGGGCCTCTAGCCCGAGCCCGGAGCGCCCCTGTTTATCGGTGCTGACTCTTTGGTATGTGACGAACTGCCGTGTCATGACGCTTTATCCTTCCTTGTCACGTCTCCAATCGTCCGTTTGCGTTTGTGACATCTGCTCCGAATAAGAACCCCGCGGGTTTAGGGCGGGGTTGAGTTGCCCGACGCCGGGGAAGTGCCGGCCGGGATTAGGTCTCCGATTGCTCGCGAGCCGCCTTATTGCGCCGCCGTGTCAGCCTCGCTTTCTCGACAGCAGCCATCTTGCGCTGCCATGCCGCCAGGCGCTTGAAGTCCTCCTCAAGCGTGATGTTGTCTTCGAGGATCTCGGTTAGGGCCTTGACCGCCGCACTCGCGAGATTGAGCGCGAATTCGCAATCCTCCGGGAACGCCATTGGAAAACGATCCTCGCCACAGATCGCGCGCGCCGCGCGTTCCAGATCACCCACCGCCCGGCCGCGCTTCGTACGCTCCCATTGCAATTCTTGCCCCTCGCGCGCCGCCTCGCGCCGGAAGGCAAGGTCAATAATTTGCGCCGTCATGGCGTCACCGCCGTTCCCGCCAGCCGCTGAAGATCGTCGATGGCACCGAGGAGGGCGAATTGCCACGGGAAAATCGCCCTCTCGCTTCCATCTGTCCGCTCGGGAACGGCGACCTCCGCTACAAACTTGAGGCGATAGATCACGCCCGCGAGTGTGTTGGCCGGGACCGAGCTGAGCGCGCCTTGCAAGCTGCAAAAGATGTCGCAAAGCGTGTCACGCCCGTCCCCGTCGGGTTCTGTCTTGTATTTGGCGCGTGCAGCCTCGATCTGCTTCGCGAGCGCCATTACGGGATCGCTGGTCTCCATTTCACATCCTCCGTTGCTGGTTGCGGTTCAGCCTCGACGGACGGCAGCGCCACACACTCGCCGCCCTCATCGACCAAGGCCCAGCGCCGCCCCTCGCAGTCCCACTCGACCGCGTAGCGCTCGCCGGGGAATTCCGTCCCATGGATTGCCCGGGGGATCACAGCAGAGCCACCAGCCAGTCCCAGGCCGCGGCGGCAGCCGTCACGATGCCGAGCCAGAGCGCCGCCGAGAACAGCAGCACCGCGGCGCAGCCGAGGAGGCGCCCGCGATGGTCGCGGAGCGGCATGGGCATTGGCGTGACCGGCTTGTCCAGCATAGTGCCTCCAAGAGGCTATGCAGATTTTATGCACAGCGCGGAATCGCTTCAAGCGAAATGAGACAGCGCTTGCCGATTTTCGGCACGCATAGATAATGCGCGCATGAACCTCACCCCGGCCCAATCGCGCGCGGCCCGCGGCCTCTTAGGGATGACCCAGGCCGAACTTGCCAAGAAAAGCGGCGTCAGCGTCCGCACCATTGCTCATTTCGAGTCAGACGAGCGGCAACCGGTGCCGGCCACGCTCGACGCGCTTCAGCGTGCGTTCAAAGCCGCGGGCGTCGTCTTCATCTCCGAGAACGGCGGCGGTCCTGGCGTAAGGCTCAAGAGGAAGACGAAACGATGAATGGCCATTGGGAAACCTGCCCGGACTGCCGAGGCAATGCCGCAGAGGACTACTGCCCCACGTGCCGGGGACGCGGCGTCGTTTGGGTTGACGATGAGGAACCGGCCGAGCCGTTGATCCGCGAGCCCGATTCATTGGGCGGCTGATCGCCGCCCCATAGCCAAGGAGACAGCATGGCCCTCAAGAGGACCTATTCCGATCCCCGCGAATTGCTGAGCGACATCATTGAAGAGCGGCCGTTCGCCACTGAGACCGAGATCGTAAATCGCTGCAAGCGAGAGCTTCGCCGTCTCGACGATGAGGGCAGGGAGAAAATCCTCGACGAGGTCGTCCAGGAACTCGTCCTGTCGCACGGCCGTCAGATCGCGCACTAACTCGGAGGCAGAGCCGAGAGGGGAGCGCGGTCATGATTTACGTGGCGTGAGTGCGCGGGTCTGGTATCTCACGGGCAAGCACTAGGCCGGCAAAGTCCGGGCAGGGAGGAATCAATGCAACCTACGTCTTTAAACGGAATGCCCGAGCGCATCGGCAAGGCAATCGGCATGCTCATCATCGCCGTTATTGTTCTAGCAATGGTGCAGGCGATCTTAGACCGGGTATTCTGAGAGCCTGATGCCGATTCTAATTATCGCCGGGGTTCTTTTTTTGGCCCTGAATTTCTATTTGTGGACGCTGCGTATTTCACACGAAGCGCTGTTCGCCATAACAACGCCGTTGGGGATCGCATTCTATGCGGCGCTGTTTTGGCTATGCGCTCCCGGGTCGGGTAAACATCTGCCGAATGATGAATAAACTTGGTTTGGCTACCGCCACGCTCCTGGCTCTGTTTACGGCATCCGCCTATGCCAACATCGCCGGCCGCCGCGACTGTTGTCGCCGCCGGACTGTCCAAACAGCGCTTAGCGGACCTTCAGGCTCTTCAGGTACTCAACGACGTAGATGCGCTCGGCAGGATCGCTGAATGCCACGTGCGGCATGAGCGCGTGGGGAATGAAGGCCGCGGGGTCGGCGAGCCACTTGAGCAGATTATCCTCGGTCCAGACCACGCCTGACACCCTGAGCGCATCAGAATAGGGGAAGCCCGTGACCGAGCCCGCCTTACGTCCGACCACACCGTTCAAGCTGGGGCCGAACGCCTGGCGCTTCGAGGCGTGGCATGAGGCGCAACGGTCGTTGAATAGCTTCTGTCCGGCGGCCCGCTCGGCTTCCAGGTAGTGAAATCCGAAGCCGGGCTCTGGCAGTTGGGGAAACCCAGTGGTCGCGGCCACGACGACGCCGGCCAGGGACAAGGTCGTCAGAGCGAGTAAACGCATTGCTGCTCTCCTCTCCAAGATGGGGCGGCTCCGATTGATATTGGCTTGAACGTCACCGGGTTGCCCCAGTTTCGTTGCCGCAGCGCGTGCTCATCAGGCCCTCGCGCCTGACGACGTAGCCTAGCGCGCCATTAGCCTGCGTCGTCAACGGGCGTGAGTCAGGATTCGCGAGAAGGCGGGGAGGGGTGGCCGACCTAGCCGAAACCGCGCGAGACTCACCAGTGAGCCCCGGAGTGGATTTTGGCGACGCCGCAACGGGGGCCGTTGTTGAACGCGAAACATTTCATCCCCGTTGTACACATCACTCACAAGGCGCAGCGCTACCCGGGGATACTGGGGATGCTTTTAGTTTGACGACGCGGCCCGCGACGCGTCACCTAAGCATGAGTTGGCTTCTCTTGGCGTCGCCTCACTTCCGAAAGAGACAACATGATTCGAATGAACCTTGAGCTTGTCCCCGGCACCCGCTCGAAGGAGAAGGGCTCCAAGTGGAGGGCAACCTGCGGCGAGCATGAAGCCGTAAGCCGCTTCGGTGCCACCTATGCCTTGGCCCGGGTCCTTCGGGATGCCGGGTTCCCTGAAGAGCCGGTCGAGGTCTACGAGGGCGACAAGCTGTCGCTCAGGTTCGGCAGCCTCTACCGCATGGCCGCCCTCACGCTCAGCGAACCGTCCCAAGGGCTACTGCACCGGAGGGCATTCGTTCCCTACGATGCCCCAATCCGCTCGCAGGACTCACCGCCCATGCGCAAGTCAGGGTCAGGGGGTAAGGAGGCAGCCTCCGAGAGAGATGCCGCCTAGACGGCGAGACGTGTGGGCGCAGAATCAATTTCGGAATACTGCCATCGCGGGCGGTCCGGTACGGCCGGAGTGGGCAGACCAGCCGGGCCGCGGTGCCGTCGCTCGCCGTCGGAAGGGCGGCGGGTGAGGGAAGCGGGCAGCCTACCCGTGTGTACCCGCTTAAAACCCGCAGGAGCGCGTCCCCAACCTTTCTCCGTGATGCACGCCCCACCACTCCACCCCACACATCCCCGCGTTTCTCCGCACCTTACGCCGATCTAGGCCCGTCCAATTGCTGCACGACACTTAACGGGCACATGCCCGCTTCCCGCCCGCTTGGCTTTAACAAGGCCTCGCATTATTGCGCCGCACACTCACCCCACAATCAGCTAGGTATTTTTTCGTATCGTCACCCCGGCGTTGCGGGCGTAGCTCGTATGACATGGAAGACGATCCCGATACCATCCGTCGCCGCATGGCCCTCTACAGGTATTATCTGGCCGAGGGAGTAAGCGAAGCCTTGGCGGCTATCTACACGAGGTACATCGTGATCGCAGAGGCCGAGCTGGCCGATCTTGAGGGGCACAAGGCCAGTGGTAACGGCACACAGGGAACCGCCGAGAGACACTGACGCATTGGTGGGCGAGGGCGCATCCCGCTTTGCGGGACCGGGCGCGCGGCCTCCCGCGTCGAGGAGGTCGGCGACGTGCTCCGCCTCGAACGGCGCAACGGCGGCTATTACTGGATCAGCTTCAACGGCAGCGAGTTACGGCAGGGCTTGAACCTGCTCGATGCCGAACCGCTGCAATCGACCTTCGTGGTAGCAATGGCAATGGCGGGACGGCCAGTGCGGTAGGCGCTTCCGCTCTCCACGCACCAACGTCAGCCGCACTCCGCGCTTGCCCTCACACGGGGTCTCGCTAACGTCGGCAACGGCAATGCAAGACTTTGGCGCCTGGGGCGGTCTCCTTTCCCCGGCGCCTTTTTTTGTTCATGGGCGCGCGTATGTCTAGGCGACCAGCAACGTCGCGGAGGCTCGCCCATGAAACGAAGCGTTCGCACAGCGGTGCACATTGCGCATGGCCTTGTCGCTACAGGCCGGGCGCGGCGGCTCGTCGATCTCGGCGACATGCTTTGGTTGGAGCGGAAGGCGGGCGGGCACTATTTTGTCAGCCGCGACGGCCGCGAGCTTCGGGCGGGTGAGGACTTCGCCTCCGCCGAGCCGCTTCAGGAGAAATTTGTGCAGGCGATGGCGGCGGCGGGGCGCGGCTGATTGCTTACCGTGCGCCGGGCTTGCGGGGCGGAGGGTTGCCACCGCCCTTCTCGATCTTGTCCGCCTCCGCCTCGTCGATCTCCGCGAGCAGCCGATAGGAATCAATCAAGGCCTCGTCGGTGGCGGCTTCGGCCAGTCGGCGGTATTCGCGGGCACGGTTGCGCAGGAAGGCAACGTCCGGCATGCGCTAACCTGAGGTGACAAATTACGGATGACAGCATGATCGGGCATGGCGGCATTGACGCACGTCAACTAGCGGGGATAGCCTTCCTATGCGTCTCTCGCCCGAGCCAGTTGTCGCCTGAGCTAAGAGCAGGCGCGAGCGTCCCGATGAACAGGAAGAGCGATGAGCAGCGGACACCCGCCCAATTGCGGGAAGAGTCCCGCAACTTGAGGGACGCCGCTCGCGCCGAGACTAACCTGGAAATAAAGCGAGCCCTGGCGGAACGCGCGTTGAAGTTGGCGCAGCTTGCCGAGAAGATCGAGCGCGAGGGCAAGCGGTAGCACCGCTCATGCCGAGCCGCTCCAGGAGAAGTTCGTAGCGGCGATGCTCAAGGCGGGCCGCGAGGCGCAGGAGCGGGAGGCGGCGTAGGCGTTCCTTAGTCCTGCGCTTCGCCCTTCATCATGTAGCGCGCTAGGCCCATCGGAGTTCCTTTAGAACCGGGCTTGGAATAATCTACGAATTGCTGGCCGCCCTTCATCATCCCGAGCCGGAGCACATCGTCTTTGCCGACATTCTCCAATAGGAACTGCGTGTATCTCTCCTCGCGCCCAGGAAAGAGGTGCCGCAGAACTTGGTACACGATCGGCATGCTGAGCGATGCGTCGCTCATATCCTGACCGATGCTCGTCAATGCGGCATCGATAAAGCCGTAGATGTAGCCGATGGCTTTACGATTGAGCTTGCCTTCGGCAGTCTCAATTGAGTAGCCCGAGGCCATTACTTTTTGCAGCTCTAGCGGCGCGCAAATCGCTCGGACAACTTGTTCCTTCTCTGCGTCGCCGAATTTCGGCTTTCGTCTCCAGAACATGATCATTCCTCCGAGGGTACGCCAACGCACCGCCTTGAGGTTATCGCAGCGGGCACAGGAGCCCGAGCAATCTCGCTCCGTTCGTTTCCGGCGGAACGTAGCGCCAATCCCTGGGCTTATCGAACGAGCCACTCTTGCCGCCGCTTTCAATGTGCATGCTTAGCTCTCGCAGCATTCGCTCGGAGCAGTTGAGTTCGTAGAATATTTGGGCTTGCGGCTTAATGTCGCCCATATCCGCAATCACCTCGTATCCTGTGATCGTAAGCGCCTGCCCTTGGTTCAAATCCTCCAGCCTGCCGACAGGCGGCACGTAATAGCTCGCAACCCTTCTCCCGGTCTCTTCGAGGATGGATTTGTTGCGCGCCTGCTCCATATCGAAGGCGTCAAGATCCTTCTGGGGTAGGCACTTCACCCAAACCCGGATATGGCCATCCGATCTCCTGTCGACGCCGTTCTCGTCGTAAAAGCAAATCGAGTGCTCGCCAGCGACGGCGCCGACGAGGTCTGCGCCGCCGTAGAATTTCCAATCGACATTCGATGCCTCCGCGAACCGCGGAGATGCAATCAGGACGACGAGCGCGAGATACCGGGCTCTCATTCCGGACCTCCAAGATCAGTTCGGCTCAAATGCTGGCGCCGATTTGTACGGCGCTGATGCTATCCGGTAGTACCAGGCGGGACGGCAGGCGTAGTTGAGAGAGCAGAAGTGGGCTGCGGCGCAGCGGCCGGAACTACCATTGCCCCGAAGACGGCTTTTGCCCATTCAACCGCATCCTCGGCATCACCTTGCGGGAACTGATCATCTAGATGGTAGTCAGCACGGCGCCGCCTATCGAAGAGACCATCGAAATATCGCCGCGCAATCCGCATATGCGGAGGGAGCGCGCCCACGTTGCGTTCATTTCGCAGCCGCGCACGCATGGTGGCGTGATCGCACGAGGCGTAGTTGTTCTTGGGGTCCAGGCCATAATGGTCGCAGACCAGATGGTACACAGCATAGTAAGCGCAGTGCGCAGCGCCGCGCAGATTGCCCTCTCCAGAGGTAGCGTCGTTCAGGAGGTTCTCAGCGACGTCCAGGAGAGCCTTAGGCTGCACCGGCAATCGGCTCGTATCGCAAGACGAGCAGCCCCTCGAGTTCGGGATCGCTCGCTCCTACGCTGGCCGAGATGCGCTCCTCGTCCGCCCTCACCCGCGACCGATCTTTGAAATAGGCTTCTTCGACCAATACCTGCACTCTGTAAAGCGGCAGCCCATCAATGTTCTCAGGCTCAAGCTTTCCTACTTCTTTCACTGCCGCAATTTGCTTCAGCGCTTCCCGATAAAGCGCATACGCACGAATCGCCCGCCCTTCTTTCGCTGGCGCCTGCGCGGCCAACTCTGACGCGCGCAGGAAGAAGAACTTGTAATGAGAAATAACCGTCCTTGCGATTTTTTGGATCTCTCCGAGCATGTCGTCGATGGCACGCCACGTTGCGGCAGCCTTTAACTTTTTAACTTTGGTGATTGAGGCCCTGCCTTTGGTCACCGCACGCAGAAATTGCTCCGCTAGCTGCTCATTCTGCTTTATGGCAGCCAATAGCTTTTGCATGTCGTAGGGTACGCCGTCCGAAACGAGATGCGTAACGTAAGCGAGATGACCCGATAGCTCCTGGCGGTCGCGCGCGAGCACGTTGGGCATCACCGCCATTAGCACGCCCATCTTTTCCCGGAGGTCTTTTGCTATCCCCTCATCAATAGCTTTTTCTTTGGCGTCCTCCGCCTGCTTCTTCTTTAGATCGGCCATGACCTGGTCGTACTGGCCGATATTGAAATCGGTCAGCAGCCCGGCCGGCGTCACGGTGTGGAGAGGTTCCATTAACATGTTCCCGAATTTTTCGTAGACCGCGACGCTCCTGTCAAGAGTGGCTGCACCACTGGGCTCCACAAATGGGCTGCACCAGGATTGCGCGGGATGATTTAAGGAGCATTAACTACTGATTTGGCATCGAAATTGTTGCGCGCCTCGTGACAAACTTGGCTCCGGCTTTAAAGCTCCCGGGGGGCCGGGCGCGCTCTCGCGGACGAGCCCCCGATTAGTTTCCCGGCGGCTCCGAGCACGGCAGATTGGCGCGCCAGCTCAGCACCTGATTGTCCGAACAATCGACGACGACCTGAATTTGATAGAGCGTGCCCGCGAGCATGGCACCCACCAGCACCCGTACCGCCTGCAAGGCCGCGCCCGTGCCCGGACTCGCGACGATGGTCGGGGGGCCGAGCACGCGGCTTTGCGGGTTCGGGTCGGCGCCCGAGACGGCAGAGCAGGAGATCGAGATCGCGCGATTGATGACCACGCCGGGCGAGAGGCCGGGGCTAAAATCGAATGTGAGGAGTTCCTGTTCGCCCGGATCGATGGAGGTCTGGCTGGTGCGCGGCATCGATCACACGGGAGCGCAACCAGCGCGCAGCAGGATCGGGCCGTGATCCTTGCGCGCGACGATGAAGCCGTCCTTGTCGGCGACGTACTTCTCGCCCGTGGGCATTCCGAAGGTCGCGAAGGGGTGCGCGCGGACCTTGACCTTGGGCGGCTCTGGCTTCAGCGGCGGCGGCGGTTCGCCGGGCGCGGCGGGTGCCTGCCAGGGCTCGACTGCGAGACACCCCACGTTGAGCAGCGCGCCCACGTCGTCGGGGTGCGCCTCGATGTAGCCTTGGGCATCGGCTTGGTAGTGGTGACGACCAACGCCAAATTGTGCGAAGGGCAGAGCGCGAAGTTTCGGCATCAGGTGATCTCCTTCGGTAGCCAGCAACCGCTCTCGATCAGCGGCGCTACGTCTTCGGGCAGAACGTTCTCGATGAGGCTCGCTTCGTTCGAGGCGTACTTGCGCCCCTGCCGCATTCCGAAATGCTGGAAGGGGCCGGGGGCGTGGAGCGTGACGGTCGCGGGGCTGCAATCGCAGCCGTGATCAAAGCATGCCAGTCGATTGGCGAGCGAGCGGCAGCCGCCGCACTTCCAGCAGCCGCTTGATCGCCAGTTGATTCCTCTTCGCTGACCAACCGGCCCCACGCACCATTTGGTTGTGATTCTCAAAATCATGCTACACGCCGACTGCTTGAGTGTCACCATGCCTCGATGTCCACAAGATGGCGAGCGCTAGGGCAACGACGAGGTCGTCGTGCACCCCCTTGCCGCCCGTGACGGTATGCCCGTGCTTGTTGACCTTGCGCCGAAACGCCGCCAGCTCACGCCCAAGAGCTTCCGCCTCAGGTAGACCCGGCATCAGCGAAAGCCTGCCCGCTTCGACAGCGCCGAGCAGAGGGGCAAGTAAGACCGTTTTCGGAACGCTCACGATGCCGGTCTCGGGATCGCGCCGTGCCGTTTTCCCGCCGGTAATGGAGACGCCGACAGGATTGCGTCCCGCCGCACGCAGGAGATCGAGGACAGGGCGACCGACGCCCGTTGCATCAATGACCAGCGCTCGGCTTCCAGGGAGCGCGTCAAAGATCACCCCGAGGCGATCCGCGACGATGGGATAGGGAGTGCCGAGGGGCAATCGCTCAAGGTGCCTGACGGTAAAGCGCTCTGCCTCAGCCTCGACGACTGCAGCCGCCGTGGGATCGTGCGCCTGGCCAATATCTCCCCCGAGCACCCACATCGCTATACGACGTGCTTGAAGCGCGCTGGGTCATTAAACTTGCGGTCCCATTCGCGCTGCTCCCATCGCGGAATCGGAATCTCCCGCTCGGCTCTCCACACCGCCAAGCCGACGGCGAACACAAGATCGGCATGTTTCGTGTCCCGCAGCGCGCTCAGCTCAGTCTCTCGGATCGATGGCGCCCGCAGCTTGAAGTTCTGTAGCTCCGAGCCGAGCACCGGCAACAGATCAAGGCCCTTCGCGGCATCAAACCGCTTGCTCTGCATCGCAAGCTGAAGGAGCCCGACCATATCCGGCCTGCCCACGCGCCACTCGTTAAAGTCCGCGCTGTCCCGCGCTTCGCCGGCCGCCGCTGTGATCGACACCTTGATGGGTTTGAGTCCCTGTTTGGCCATGAGTTCCGCGACCGCGCGGCCTGTCGCATTCACATCGACTACCAGCTCCGCCCCGCCGGCTTGGTCCATTTTATCGAGGCTCGGCATCAGCTTCTGCCGCAGGTAAGCAACCAAATCCGTATGACTCGTGCCGAATGGCATTCGTTCAAGTTGGCGTAGCGCAATGAATTCGCATTCCGAGCCCCAGCCCGCGACTTTGATCGTTCTCTGCTCGACGACCGCGCAGGCTGTCGGCTCCGCCGCCTCGCCGATGGAGACGCCGACGATGTAGTGGTGACATCGGTTCGGATTGAACCGCGAAACCTCATCGCTCATGCGACGAACCGGACGGGAAGGGGCTCAATATCTGAGTTGCCGAGCCGCCCAATGCCCGCACGCTCGCCGAATTTCGGAATGGCGAGGGGCGCCGCGCTCCCGCTCAGAAGCCGGTCAATGTCCTCTTGCCGGAACAACTGCCCGGAGGCCTCCACGAATTCGCAGAGGTATTCCTGCCGGAATTTGAGCTCGCCCATTGACCGTTTCTCTTCCTCGATGAATTCGGGCTTGATGCGCGGGCATTCGTGCGCCGTGATCGTGTGGCGTTCCCACTGCGACCCGCCCTCGCTCCACTCGCGATAAAACGCGCCGCGCTTTCCGTTCGGGGTAGACATCAAAATCAGATCCCCGTCAGTGGCCGCGATCATGGGCCGCACGGCGGTAAAAAAGTTTTCGTCGTCCTCAATGTGTGCGGCTTCCTCAACGATGAGGAGATCAGGGGAATACCCGCGCGCCGTCCTGGCGCTCCCCGGCAGCGCGACGATGCGCGCGCCGGTCGCGAACCTCAGGGAATGCGCGTTGTCCTTTTCCAAGGATGATTTTCCGTTCACGCCAGAGCGCTTGAGAAAGCCTCTCACTTTGTCAAACGTCTCTAAACTTTGGTTCTCGGAGGGCGAGATAATCAGCGTCAGTGTTCCGTCACCGTTCGGCTTGCGACGGTAGAGCCCAGCATGAAGGGCTTTGCCGGCAATCGTCGTGCTCTTCCCCGACTGGCGGGAGCAGTTGAGCAATTGGCGCTTACGCCGCGAGCGAAGCACCCGCGCTTGCCAAGGATCGGGCTCGAAGGCCAATCGCTCGACCGCGAAGGCGACGGGATCAAGCACGTACCGGAGATCGGCGACCCAATCGTTAGGCTGCGGCGCCATAAGGCTCGCCTTGCAGTGATTTGAGGGATTCCGCCGCCTCGATCTGTGCGAGCGGTAGCTTTTGCTCTAGTTCCGCCCGCGCCTCGGGGTAACTCGCCAACAAATCAAACACCCGCGCCTGATAGGCTTCCAACGAGGTTACGATGATGCTCGCCGCTCGGTGCCATTCCTGAGTCACCGTCACATTGACATTCGTGCCCGCATTCAATTGACCCTGCACCTCAGCAAGGAGGCGCATGCAGTCGCGCGCTTCGCGAATGGCGCCCAGGGCGGTGCGCTTATCGTCAGCCTTCGAGCTTTCGAGGATTTGCATGGCCTCCTTGAGGAGCCCCTCGACCTGAAGCCATAGGGCGTTCCCTGCGGTTGCGTTCTCAACGCCGCGCGCCTTCAGACCTTCCGCGATCTGTTCGGCGATATGCCGGGCTGTGTGCCGCTGGACACTTGATCGCTTCAGCCCGTAGTCCTTGGCAATCTTTGGAGCGCCGGCACCCGCGACGAGCGCGCGGTCTATCTCCGGACGCTTCGGATGACGGCATACGGTGCAAGCCTGCGCCATGCGATCAAGCCGCTCGCTTTCCACGAGCCGCCGGAGCCGAGGCGGTATTTTTCTTTGTCTCGGAAACCGATGGCGCGACCGCAATCATCTCCAGTTCGCGCTCCGGCAAGTCGTCCGCCGCTTCGCTTAGCGCATCCAGCCCGTCCGCGATTTCACACAGATTGCGATACGGGTCTCGCAGGTCGAGGCCCTCTTGATAGAGCGCGCCGAACTTGCCGAGGCGCGGGGAAACGTTCTTGCCGCCGAGCGTCACGATGGCGTCGCGAACGAAATCAGCAGCAGATGCCATCTCGCTGACAAACGGAGGCACGTCGCCCATGCCGTTCAAATTCGCAATGCGGCCCGACCAAGTTCCGCCGCAAACAACGGGAGAGGGTGTCGTATCCGTCAACGCGACCTCGACCCCGCGCATCTGTGCGACCCGCCACACGCGGCGTTCCGTCTCGTCCAGGGACAACGCGAGCGCCGAGACAAAGTGCGCGATTTCCTTTCGAAAGCGCCCGCTGCCCAAGCCTCCGCGGCGATCAAGCTCCCGCATAAATTCGGTCTTCTCCGCGAGTATCATTTCACGCCCCTATTGCTATCGAATGCGGGTCTCGGCCGTCCAAGCGACGGCAATCTTGTTCAGTTTGCATCCGGGATACACGCGGATGAACAGAGAGAACCAGCCATTAGCAACGGGGCCGCCGGCATATCCGGCGTATGGTTCCCAACTCAGCTCATAGTCGGGGCGACCGTCGCAATCGAGCCGCGCAACACTGAGAGTCACCACCTGAGGCGGCATCGGCGGCTGATAGGGTAGGCTGTCAGCAAAGCCATTCCGCTCCGTGCGCCGATACTCGCCGAGACGAATGTCCGCCCGAAACTCGCGGGAGCCATCTGCCGCCGTCGTCCATTCGGAGTCAGCGCCGTCAATGTCGAGCCGACCGCTCGCCCAAAACTCGTGCGGCGTATTGATTACCGCGTTAGCGTGGGTCAACTGCATCACTCGCGCTCCAAGGCATCGGCAATGATCTCAGCGCGAGCGCCAAAGTTCCCGCGGGCCTTCGCAAGCTTTTCCTTCATGTCCTTAGCGCCGAGGCGCTTGCGCTCGACGGCATCGTGCTCAGATTTCTTCCGGGCAGCCGCATCCTGCTGTTTCTTCGCTTCCGCCTGCTGTTTGCGGAAGGCGAGCGCGTCACGGGCGACATCGATGTTTCTGTGATTGGGGATGAAATCGACTTCGGCCGCGGAGTAGCCGTAGTGGTCCATCAAATCCTTACGTAGCTGTCTCAGCTCCGCCGCGGCTTTCT